>NZ_CP114910.1:6251076-6563630 GCF_027497395.1 Solwaraspora sp. WMMA2080
CTCCATCCTGCCGCGCCGCCGCCACGAACCCCGGCAGCGGCACCCGGCCGGCACGCGGGTGCCACCCGGGTGGCCCGGTGGGTGGCCCGGTGGTGGGCATGGCCACCCCGACGATCGGGCCGTGGGAACATAGGTGGCGGCCGGCGACGCCGGCTGAGACGACGGACTCCAGCCCAGCAGAACGGACCACCGTGCCTCCGACGCCCGACTCCGGCGTGAACGCCCCCGGTGCCACCGAACCCGGCAGCATCCGGAACTTCTGCATCATCGCGCACATCGACCACGGCAAGTCGACCCTCGCCGACCGGATGCTCCAGCTCACCGAGGTGGTCGACCCGCGCCAGATGCGGGCCCAGTACCTGGACCGGATGGACATCGAGCGGGAACGCGGCATCACGATCAAGAGCCAGGCGGTACGGATGCCCTGGACGATCCGCGCCGGTGAACGTCAGGGCGAGTCGGCTGTGCTCAACATGATCGATACCCCGGGGCACGTCGACTTCACCTACGAGGTGTCCCGCTCGCTCGCCGCGTGCGAGGGCGCGGTCCTGCTGGTCGACGCGGCGCAGGGGATTGAAGCCCAGACGCTGGCCAATCTCTACCTGGCGCTGGAGAACGACCTGCACGTCATCCCGGTGCTCAACAAGATCGACCTGCCTGCGGCGCAGCCGGAGAAGTATGCCGAGGAACTGGCGCATCTGATCGGCGGTGATCCGGCCGACTGCATCCGGGTCTCCGGCAAGACCGGGGAAGGCGTTCCGTACCTGCTCGACGAGATCGTCCGCCAGTTCACCCCGCCGGTTGGTGACGCGGCGGCACCGGCGCGGGCCATGATCTTCGACTCGGTGTACGACGTCTACCGGGGGGTGGTGACCTACGTCCGGGTGATCGACGGGCGGATCGAGGCCCGCGACCGGATCAAGATGATGTCCACCGGCGCGACCCACGAGTTGCTGGAGATCGGGGTGATCTCGCCCGAGATGATCAAGGCGAACGGGCTCGGTGTCGGCGAGGTCGGTTACCTGATCACCGGGGTGAAGGATGTACGGCAGTCCCGGGTGGGGGACACCGTGACCATCAACGGTCGGCCGGCGACCGAGCCGCTCGGCGGCTACAAGGACCCGCGGCCGATGGTGTACTCCGGGCTGTATCCGATCGACGGTTCCGACTACCCGGCGCTGCGCGAGGCGCTGGACAAACTGAAGCTCAACGACGCGGCGTTGACGTACGAGCCGGAGACCTCCGGCGCGCTCGGCTTCGGATTCCGCTGCGGCTTCCTCGGGCTGCTGCACCTGGAGATCATCCGGGAGCGGCTGGAGCGGGAGTTCAACCTCGACCTGATCTCGACCGCCCCGAACGTGGTCTACCGGGTGGTGATGGAGGACGGCGAGACGGCCACCGTCACCAACCCGAGCGAGTACCCGACCGGCAAGATCGCCGAAGTGCACGAGCCGGTGGTCCGGGCCACCGTACTGACCCCGAACGACTACGTCGGCGCGGTGATGGAGCTGTGCCAGGGCCGGCGCGGCTCGTTGCAGGGCATGGACTACCTCTCCGCCGACCGGGTGGAGCTGCGTTACACGCTGCCGCTCGCCGAGATCATCTTCGACTTCTTCGACCAGCTGAAGAGCCGGACCAAGGGCTACGCCTCGCTGGACTACGAGCCTTCCGGCGAGCAGCCGTCCGACCTGGTCAAGGTGGACATCCTGCTGCACGGCGAGCCGGTGGACGCGTTCAGCGCGATCGTGCACAAGGACAAGGCGTACAGCTACGGCACGACGATCGCCGCCAAGCTGCGCAACCTCATCCCCCGCCAGCAGTTCGAGGTGCCGATCCAGGCGGCGATCGGTAGCCGGGTGATCGCCCGGGAAACGATCCGGGCGATCCGGAAGGACGTGCTGGCCAAGTGCTACGGCGGCGACATCAGCCGTAAGCGCAAGCTGCTGGAGAAGCAGAAAGAGGGCAAGAAGCGGATGAAGATGGTCGGCCGGGTGGAGGTGCCGCAGGAGGCGTTCATCGCGGCCCTGTCCACCTCGGATGGCGGTGGCTCGGACGGGAAGTCCGGCGGCAAGCGGTGATCCCCCGTGGGTACGGCCCGAGCGCGGCGTACTGCCCGCGGTGCGGTGCCGGGCTTCCCGGCCCGCCGCCGGTTCGCTGCGGTGGCTGCGACTACCAGCTGTTCCAGAGTTCCCGGCCGACGGTCAACGTGGTGGTGACCGACCCCGCCCGTACCCGGTTTCTGGCCATCCGACGGGCCAAACCGCCCCGGGCTGGTCAGTGGGAGACCCCGGGCGGGTTCTGCGACGGGGCGGAGCACCCCCGGTCGGCGGCGCTGCGCGAGTGCCGGGAGGAGTTGGGCGTCGAGGTCGAGCTCGGTGCGTTGGTCGGCCTCTATCTGGGTGAGTACGAGTTCCAGGACGAGACGTTGAGCGTGCTGGAGTGCTTCTTCCTGGCCACCCTGGTCGGCGACCGGATCCGGCTTGATCCGGCAGAGGCCACCGAGTGTGGTTGGTTCGCCCTCGCCGAGCCGCCGTCGCTGGCCTTCACGACCATGGACGCGGCGGTACGGGACGTGGCGGCATCCTTCGGACGCTGACGCGGTTGCTCGTCCGGCGGAGATGAATCGGTTTGGTTGTCGCGATGGCCGGGAACTAAGCGGTCACCAAGGACAACGCGACATCTCCGACAAGGAGGAGAAAAGATGAGCGTCATGGGCATCATCACCGCACTCATCGTCGGCCTCATTATCGGTGCGCTCGGCCGTCTGGTCGTGCCGGGCAAGCAGAACATCCCGATTTGGTTGACTATGCTGATCGGCGTCGGTGCCGCCCTGCTGGGCACTGTCATCGCCCGTGCCGGCGGCTTCGCCAGCACCGCCGGCTTCGACTGGCGGGAGTTCTTCGTGCAGGTGATTCTGGCCGCGGTCGGTGTGGCACTGGTCGTCGGGGTCGGTGGCCGCCGCAGCATGAGCCGGTACTGACTGGCCGGGTCGACTGGCCGAGCGCTCGGGCCGACGGACTGACCGCGCGATCGACAGCTGACGGCACCTGGTCCGTCGTCGGCGCCCATCCCCGGCACAGGCGGGGCGGATGCCGACGACGGACCCGGTGACCGCTGGTCAGCGCAGCCAGGGGATGCTGCGGTCGAGCAGCTCACGCTCCTTGAGTTCCTTACGGAGCGGGATTTCGTCGTCGATGTAGCCGTCCCAGTTGATGCCCCAGTAGTTCGCCGTGTGGGTGCCTTCGCCGAGCAGCTGTCGCTGCACCGGGGTCCGGTTCGCCCACCACTGGCCGTCCTTGTCGACATGCAACTCGTCCAACGGGCGGATCCAGCGGTACGTGTACCCGATGAACAGCATCTTGCGGGTGATCGTGGACAGGTTGGTCGACCGGGAGTGCCATTGCCGGCGGTCGAAGATGAACGCGTCGCCCGGGTTGGCGGTGATCTCGACCGTACCCTCGGGATCCGGGTTGTGCACGGTGAGGTCGGCCGGGCGGGGCAGGGAGTTGCGCAGGTGGCTGCCGGGGATCACCTTGGTGGCGCCGCGGCCGGTCTCCGACAGGTCGGACAGGACGTAGGCCACCTTCAGCGAGAACATCGGCCGGGGCAGGTTCGGGTCCATCGTCTCCGGGTCGGAGTTCTGCCGGTAGCCGTCCTGGTGCCACCCCCAGTACGGCTTCTCCGGCTCCAGCGCCGGTGGGGTGACGTCGAGATGGTTGTGGTGGGTGTAGATGTTCCAACCGGCCAGCCCCCACATGTAGGGGAACGCGATCGGATGGGTGAGCAGGTCGCCGAAGAGTTCGTCGCGGTCCAGGAAGCCCAGCAGGTGCAGGGTGCCGTCGGCGGTGGTCTTACCGGCGGCCTTCTCCTCGGCGTACACCCGGTCGACCGCGGCCTCGAGTGCCGCTCGGTGGTCCTCGGTCAGCACATTGCGCAGCAGGAGGAAGCCCTGCTCGTGGAACTCCTTGCGGTCGATGTCGCTGATCGCTTCGTAACCGGTCCGCCCGCCGTAATCGAACACAACTTTCCCGTCCTGTCGGTGGTGCGCCCATTCGGGCCTGGCGGATGCCGATCCTAGCCCGCCTCTCGGCCGGCCCGCCCGGGCCGATTGTCAGCAATTCGCGGGCCGTGTGGTCGGCCACAGTTGATCGCACATGAGGTGTCGGGGCACGCACTTTCGGTACAGGAGCATCGTGCGAGATGTCCGGATTGTATAATTTGCCACATGTTGCGCTAACTGTCAGTTAAGATGTGCAACCAGAGGGCAGTTGTCGACGTCAGGCGAAGACCTCCGCCATCACCCGCCCGGTCTCGATCTCACTGCCGGAAATCGACGACCAACTGCCGCCTTCCGCAGTCCATTCCTGATCGCCGAACGTGACCCTTTTGACGCCGTGATCAGTGGCATGGGAAACCAGCCAGTGCGCATATCGCCACCCGGCCTGTGTGTTCTCTGCCGGAACGCTCAGTGACGGCGTGGTCGGTCCCGGCAGCAGCGACTCCAGCCCGCCCCAGTCCAGCCGCAGACCGTCCGTGAGCGCCGCCGTCGCCTCGGCACCCCGCATCACCGGATCCTGGGTCACCGTGCAGGCGACCGCGCCGGTGGCCTCGCCGAGCAGCGCGGCGGTGAGTACCTGCGACTCGTCGGTCCACTTCTCGTACGCCTCGGGGAAGGCCGACCGCTGGACCGCCTGGGCGGCGTCGGTGACCCGCATGTCCTGCCAGCCCCGGATCCGTTCCAGGCCGGCGTAGAACGCGTTCGTCGCGTACCTGGTGTCGCGAATCTGTTCGACCGTGCCCCACCCCTGGCTGGGTCGCTGCTGGAACAATCCGACCGAGTCCCGGTCACCGCCGGTCAGGTTGCGCAGCTTGGACTCCTGGAACCCGGTCGCCAGCGCCACCACCACGGCACGCGGCGGCAGCCCGCGCTGCACTCCGATCGCCGCGATGGTGGCGGCGTTCGCCATCTGCTCCGGATCGAGCGTCACCCGGCGCAACTGGCCGTCGCCGGCCCCGGGCATGGAATCGGGCAGCTCGACGGTGCAACCCCGATAACCACCGGGCAACGCGAAATCGCCGATCCACCGGCCCAGGCCGACCCCGCCCAACAGGGCGATTGCCGCCAGCACGGCGACCAGCACCAGCACCGTCCGAGCCCGCACCGTCACCCCCACGCGTATTGCTGGGACCTTTGGTACACCAGGGACGGTTGTGTCGTCCAGCGGGAGAGGGCCCCGCGCGCTTGCCGTACCCGACCCTTACGCCGTACGCCTCGGCCCCGTACGCCGGAGTTACCCCGTTTCGGGGCGAGTATCCGTGCTCACCGTCCCGGCAGCCAGCTCGGGTCGCGTTTGTCGCGGAACGCCCGTACGCCCTCGCGGCCCTCGTCGGAGAGGAAGTATCCGGTGGAGAGCTCGCGCAGCTCGGCCGTCTCGGCCCGGATGTCCGTCGGCGGAGTGCGCCGGAGCAGCTGCTTGGTGCCGGCCAGGGCGCCCGGAGCGCCCCGGACGAGCGCGGCGCAGCTCGCCGTCACCGCGGCGTCCAGCTCCCCGGCCGGTACGGCGGCGCTGACCAGACCGATCTGCGCCGCCCGGGCACCGTCGAACGGTTCACCGGTGAGGTACAGCTGCGCCGCCGCCCGTGGCTGCAGCCGGCGCAGCACGGTGGCGGAGATCACCGCCGGGACCACTCCGAGCCGTACCTCGGTGAAGGCGAAGGTGGCCGCCGCGTCGCAGATCGCGATGTCGGCCGCGGCGATCAGCCCCAGCCCGCCGGCCCTGGCCGGGCCGCCGACCCGGGCCACCACCGGTTTGGGACATTCCCACATCGCCGCCAGTACGTCGCCGAGCATCCCGACCGGCACCTGCCGGGTCGCGTACGCCTCAGCGGTCTCCTTCAGGTCGGCACCGGAGCAGAAGACCGGCCCGGTGTGGCTCAGCACCACCACCCGGACCTGCGGGTCGGCGACCGCTGCGGACAACGCGGCGAGCAGGTCGGTCATCAGCGGGGTGGACAGCGCGTTGCGGTTGCCCGGGCTGTCCAGGGTCAGGGTGGTGATCCCGGCGGCGGTGGCCGTGCGGATCAGTGGCTGCGCGGACCTGGTGGGTCGGGGCTCATCCATGCCGGCACACTAGTCCCATGCCAGGAGCACCACCCGCCGGTACGCCGGTGCCCGCCGACGGGGCGCTACCGCCATCCGCGCTCGCCCGTAGCGGCCGGCGCGGCTTCGGGGTCTATCTGCATGTGCCGTTCTGCGCCACCCGCTGCGGCTACTGCGACTTCAACACGTACACGCCTGCCGAACTCGGCGGCAGCGCACCGGTCGGGGAGTACCTGGACGCCGTGCTGGCCGAGCTGGAGCTGGCCGCGAAGGTCCTGGCTGACCGGCCGCCTCGGCAGGTGGACACGGTCTTCGTCGGCGGCGGCACGCCGAGTCTGCTGCCCGCCGACGCACTGGCCCGGCTGCTCGACGCGATCGACGCCACCTGGGGGCTGGCCGCCGACGCGGAGGTCACCACCGAGGCCAACCCCGAGTCGGTGACGCCGGCGTCGCTGCGGGCGCTGCGCGCCGCCGGCTACACCAGGGTGTCGCTCGGCATGCAGTCGACCGCGGCGGCGGTGCTCGCCGTGCTGGACCGCCGGCACGCGCCGGGCCGCGCGGTCACCGCCGCCCGAGAGGCCCGGGAGGCCGGGTTCGAGCACGTCAATCTCGACCTGATCTACGGTACGCCGGGGGAGAGCGCGGCGGACTTCGACGAGTCGCTGGCGGCGGTGGTGGCGGCCGGGGTGGACCACGTCAGCGCGTACGCGCTGATCGTCGAGGACGGCACCCGGTTGGCGGCCCGGATGCGGCGCGGCGAACTGCCGTACCCCGACGACGACGTCGCCGCCGACCGCTACCTCGCCGCCGAGTCGGCCCTGAGCGGCGCCGGATTCGACTGGTACGAGGTGTCGAACTGGGCACGGTCGGACGCCGGCCGGTGCCGGCACAACCTGTTGTACTGGACCGGCGGCGACTGGTGGGGGCTCGGGCCGGGGGCGCACAGCCACGTCGGCGGGGTCCGCTGGTGGAACGTGCGGCATCCCCGGTCGTACGCCGAGCGGCTGGCCGCCGGACGGTCGCCCGGCCACGGCCGGGAACTACTCACCGACACCGAGCAGCAGTTCGAAGAGGTGATGCTGGGGCTGCGTCTGGCCAGTGGGCTGCCGCTGGCGCGCCTGGCCCCGGCCGGCCGGGTCGCGGCCCGGCGGGCCGGCGACGACGGACTACTCGACCCCGAAGCGCTCACTGCCGGGCAGGCGGTACTGACCCTGCGTGGCCGGCTGCTGGCCGACGCGATCGTCCGTGACCTGCTGCCGTGAAACCGCTGCTGGGCGACCTTCCGTGGGTGGCCCGTTGTCACCACCGGTGACGCCCCCGGAGCCGGTACGGATCCGGGGGCGAGCGGCGTCACTTGATGAAGTTGGCGGACATCGGGTACTTGTACAGCGTCCCCTCGTTGGCCTTCACGCCCGCGATGATCCCGAAGATGATCTGGATCGCGAACACCACCAGGCTGGGGATGAAGAACAGGCACCAGCTGACGAAGAGCAGCACGAAGGCGATCGCCGACCAGAGGATCTGGAAGTTGAGCGCGGCCAGCGCATGCGCCCGTACGGCCGGTGACTGCTGACCCTTGACCAGGTAGGCGATCAGCGGGCCGACGAAACCGAGCGGTCCGAAGCTGATGAACGCGCCCAGGGCGCCACCGAAGTGGGCGATCAGCGCCCAGGTCTTGTCGTCGTTGGTGGCGTAGCCGGACGGGGGTTGACCTCCGTACGCCGGACCGCCGGGCGGGAAACCGCCGGGCGGGGGGTATCCGCCGGGGGGCGGGCTCGCGCCGCCGGGCGGCGGGGGGTATCCGGGAGAGGAGGCCTCGCCCGGCATCGAGTAGGACGCTGGAGGTGGCGGCGGGGAGTTGGGGTCCTGCGGCATGCCGCCGGGACCGTACTCCCCTGGTGGGCGAGGTGGTTCAGTCATGCCCGACACGGTAGGGGGAGGGATCAAGCCGCGCCAGTTAGCCCCGCCGACGAATTTCCCGTCCGGGTAGGCCGTCTCCGCTGGTCGGTCGGCTTGCGCTGGGTTGGCCGGCCGGCCTTACGGTGCCCGCCGGCCGACCGATCCGAGCCCGAGTGAACCGCCCGATCCGACAGGGTGAGTGCGTCTGGTGACATATCGCCCGGTACGCCCCCGCCCGGCGAATTGATCATCGCCGGCCCGGCCCGATCGACGTATGCTGGCACTCACAACCGGCGAGTGCCAGCAACGGCGTCCGTCGTCGGTCCGGCCACCCACCGGCCGCCGTGACGGCCGGGACCGTAGCCTCGGACCGGTCCGACCGGTGTCAGCGGAGGAGGTGCAGATGGGTCTCGACGACCGCAAACTCGACGTGCTCCGGGCGATCGTCGAGGACTACGTCGCCACCCAGGAGCCGGTCGGCAGCAAGGCGCTGGTCGAGCGGCACCAGCTCGGGGTGTCACCGGCGACCGTCCGTAACGACATGGCGGTGCTGGAGGAGGAGGGCTACATCCGGCAGCCGCACACCAGCGCCGGGCGGGTCCCGACCGACCGTGGCTACCGGTTGTTCGTCGACCGGCTGTCCCGGGTGAAACCGCTCAGCCCGGCCGAGCGCAGGGCGATCGAACGTTTCCTCGCCGGCGCCGTCGACCTCGACGACGTCGTGCACCGCACCGTCCGGCTGCTCGCCCAGCTCACCCGCCAGGTCGCGGTGGTGCAGTACCCGAGCCTGTCCCGGTCGTCGGTCCGGCACCTGGAACTGGTGCCGATCTCGACCACTCGGCTGATGCTGGTCCTGATCGTCGACACCGGCCGGGTCGAGCAGCGACTGGTGGAGCTGCCGGCCCCGATCAGTGCCGACGACGTGACCGACCTGCGTCGGCTGGCCAACGAGAAGCTCGACGGTTGTCGGCTCTCCGATACCCCGCCGTTGGTCCAGGCGTTGGTCGACGAGGTGCCAGCGGACCTGCGACCGGCGATGACCACGCTTTCGACGGTCCTGCTGGAGACGCTGGTCGAGCGGCACGAGGAACGCCTCGCCCTGGCCGGGACCGCTAACCTGGCCAGAGGGGGACTACTCGACTTCCAGGGCTCCCTGCGCCCGATACTGGAGGCACTGGAGGAGGAGGTCGTCCTGCTCAAACTGATCGGCGAGGTGGAGCCGAGCACCCTGCGGGTCCGCATCGGCGACGAGAACGAGATCGACAATCTGCGGGCCGCATCCGTGGTCAGCACCGGTTACGGTCCGGGCACTGTCATGGTCGGTGGCCTCGGCGTGCTGGGGCCCACCCGGATGGACTACCCCGGCACCATCGCCACGGTTCGCGCCGTGGCACGCTACGTCGGCGATCTGCTGGCGCAGAACTGACCGGCGGGCAGGATCAAAACGACCCGGCGAACTGCACATGCGAGACTGACACATGAGGACACCAGACGCAGTGGCCAAGGACTACTACGGGATTCTCGGCGTGAGCCGGGACGCCTCCGCTGACGACATCAAGCGGGCCTACCGCAAGTTGGCCCGGCAGTACCATCCGGACGTCAATCCGGATCCGGTGGCGGCTGACAAGTTCAAGGACATCAACGCCGCGTACGAGGTGCTCTCCGACGACCAGAAGCGGCAGATCGTCGATCTCGGTGGCGACCCGTTGGCGCCCGGCGGCGCGCCCGGCGGCGGCCCCGGCGGGGCCGGGCCCTTCGTCGGCTTCCAGGACATCATGGACGCCTTCTTCGGGGCGGCGGCCGGCTCCCGTGGGCCCCGGTCGCGGACCCGCCCCGGCGCCGACGCGATCCTGCGCCTCGAGCTCGATCTGACCGACACCGCGTTCGGCGTGGAAGCGCCGATCACCGTCGACACTGCGGTGATCTGCACCACATGCTCCGGCGCGGGCACCGCGGCCGGCACCCACCTGGCGACCTGCGAGGCGTGCGGCGGGCGCGGCGAGGTGCAGTCCGTGCAACGGACCTTCCTCGGCCAGGTGGTCTCGTCCCGGCCCTGCGTCGCCTGCCAGGGCTACGGCACCGTCATTCCGCACCCCTGCACCACCTGTTCCGGCGACGGCCGGGTGCGGACCCGACGTTCGCTGACCGTCAAGATCCCCGCCGGGGTGGAGGACGGGATGCGGATCCGGCTGGCCCAGCAGGGCGAGGTCGGGCCGGGCGGGGGCACCGCCGGTGACCTGTACGTCGAGATCCACGAGCGGCCGCACGACGTCTACTCCCGCAAGGGTGACGACCTGCACTGCCGGGTCACCGTGCCGATGACCGCCGCGGCGCTCGGCACCCGGCTGACCATCCGGACCCTGGACAGCGACGAGCCGGTGGACGTCAAGCCGGGCACCCAGCCGGGTGCCACCCTGCGGCTGCGTGGGCGCGGCGTGCCGCATCTGCGCGGCACCGGCCGCGGCGACCTCTACGTGCACCTCGACGTGCGTACCCCGACCAAGCTCGACGCGGAGCAGGAGCGGACGCTGCGGGAGTTCGCCAAGGCCCGGGGCGAGGAGGTCGCCGAGCTGACCAAGCAGGGCGGGTTCTTCTCCCGGATGCGCGACGCGTTCAACGGCCACGGCTGACCCGACGCCGGCCGCCGAGCAGCAGCGGAGAACCGATCCGACGTGAGCGCCCCACTGTTTCTCGTCGAGCGCCTGCCGACCGGGCCGGGTCACACCCTCGACGGGCCGGAGGGCCACCACGCCGCCACGGTGGTCCGGCTGCGCCCGGGTGAGCGGTTGCGGCTCGCCGACGGGCGCGGCGGTGTCGCCGACGCGGTGGTCGAGGCCGTCGGCCGGCACCAGCTCGACCTGCGGATCACCGACACCGGGCAGGTCAGCGCCGCCGACCCCCGGCTGGTGGTGGCGCAGGGCATTGCCAAGGGCGACCGGGGCGAGCTGGCGGTGCAGGCGATGACCGAGGTCGGGGTTGACGAGATCGTCCCGTGGGCGGCCGCCCGCTCGGTGACCCGCTGGCGCGACGACCGTGGTGCCCGCGCCCGGCAACGATGGGTCGGCACCGCGCGGGAGGCCACCAAACAGGCCCGCCGGCCGTGGCTGCCGACGATCGGCGGGTCCGACCAGCAGCCGGCCGAGCCCACCGACGCGGTCGCCGCCCGGTGCGCGGCGTCGGCCGCCAGCTTCGTCCTGCACGAGTCGGCGCAGCAGCGGCTGGCCGTCGCCGACCTGCCGACCACCGGGTCGGTGCTGCTGGTGGTGGGGCCGGAAGGCGGGATCGACGACGCCGAGCTGGCCACCTTCGTCGACGCCGGGGCCCGGCCGGTGCGGCTCGGCCCGGCGGTGCTGCGGACGTCGACCGCCGGTGTCGCGGCACTCGCCCTGCTCTCCGGTCGGCTGGACCGCTGGTAGCGCGGTGGTTGAGGCGCTGGTGGCGCGGCGGTGGACCGGCCGGACCCCGGTCACCGCTACCATCCGTCGGGTGAGCGACAGCTGTGTCTTTTGCCGGATCGCCGCCGGGGAACTGCCGACCACCCTGCTGTACGACGGGGTCAACACGGTCGCGTTCCGGGACCTCCACCCGCAGGCACCCACCCACGTACTGGTGATACCGAAGCAGCACCACCCCGACGTCGCCGCGCTTGCCACGGCCGACCCCGCCGTCGCGGGCGAGCTGCTGGCCACGGCGGCCGCAGTGGCGCAGGCCGAAGGGCTCGCTGCGGACGGCTTCCGGTTGATCTTCAACACCGGCCGGTACGCCGGTCAGGAGGTGTTCCACGTGCACGCCCATGTGCTCGGCGGAGCACCGCTCGGTCCGCTGCTGTCCCGGTGACAACCGGCGGAAATGGAGCCGCTGCGCCGGGCGTTGAGCGGATACGATGGCAGCAAGTCCGCCCGCCACGGCCGACCGGGTCGGGGCGCTGAAATGGAAGCAGGTGCGAAAGGCCGTCAGGCCGACCCATGACCGGCACTCCACCTCCCGGGCAGGCCCGGGTGCAGACCAGGATCACCGTCCCGGACCAGCAGATCATGGTCAACCTGCTCGGCGCAGGCGACGAGATCCTGCGGCTGGTCGAGCAGTCCCTCGCCAGCGACGTCCACGTACGCGGCAACGAGATCACCATCACCGGTGTGCCGTCGGACAACGCGGTCGCCGAGCGGCTGTTCAGCGAGCTGCTCGAGCTCATCGCCAAGGGCGAGACGCTGACCACCGACGCGGTCCGGCGTACCGTCGGCATGCTGGCGCAGGGCGGCAGTGAGCGCCCCGCCGACGTGCTCACCCTCAACATCCTCTCCCGGCGCGGGCGGACCATCCGGCCCAAGACCCTGGGCCAGAAGCGGTACGTGGACGCGATCGACGCGCACACCATCGTCTTCGGCATCGGCCCCGCCGGCACCGGCAAGACCTACCTCGCGATGGCCAAGGCGGTGCAGGCACTGCAGGCCAAGCAGGTCAACCGGATCATCCTGACCCGGCCGGCGGTCGAGGCCGGTGAGCGGCTCGGCTTCCTGCCCGGCACGCTCTACGAGAAGATCGACCCCTACCTGCGTCCGCTCTACGACGCGCTGCACGACATGCTCGACCCCGACTCCATCCCGAAGCTGATGGCGGCCGGCACCATCGAGGTCGCGCCGCTGGCCTACATGCGGGGTCGCACCCTCAACGACGCCTTCATCATCCTCGACGAGGCGCAGAACACCACGGCCGAGCAGATGAAGATGTTCCTGACCCGGCTCGGCTTCGGTTCCCGGATCGTGGTCACCGGCGACATCACCCAGGTCGACCTGCCCGGTGGCACCTCCAGCGGGCTGCGTACCGTGCGGGACATCCTCACCGGCCTGGACGATGTGCACTTCGCGCAGCTGTCCAGCACCGACGTGGTGCGCCACCGGCTGGTCAGCGACATCGTCGACGCGTACGCCCGGTGGGACGCCGACCGCGAGGCACAGCAGAATCAGGGCGTCCACGCGGTCCAGGGCCGGACCGCCCACGGTGGCCGGGCGAACCGGCGCCGATAGAGCTTCGGGAGAGACACGTGTCCATCGAGATCGCCAACGAGTCCGGAATCGACGTCGACACCGACGCGGTGCTCGCCGTCGCCCGTCACGCGCTGGACGAGATGGGCGTCAACCCGCTCGCGGAGCTGTCGGTGCTGCTGGTCGACCAGGACTACATGGCCGAGCTCAACCACCGCTGGATGGGCAGCGACGGGCCGACCGACGTGCTCGCCTTCCCGATGGACGAGGGCAGCGTCGACCACGGTCCGGGCGAGTCGAGCCCGGACGAGCCGGGCCTGCTCGGCGATATCGTGCTCTGCCCGGAGGTGGCCGCCAAGCAGGCGGCCACCGCCGGGCACGCCGCCGCCGACGAGCTGCACCTGCTCACCGTGCACGGGGTGCTGCACCTGCTCGGCTACGACCACGCCGAGCCGGACGAGGAACGTGAGATGTTCGAGTTGCAGGCTCGCCTGCTCTACAGCTGGAAGGAAGCCCGGGCCACGTGAACTCTGGCCATACCACCGGCACCCCGCTGGCCGCCGCTGCGACAGCCACCGGGCTGCCGGACCTGCAACTGTTGGTCATCGCCGCCGGTCTGGTGGTGCTGGCCGGAATCATCGCGATGACCGAGGCGGCGCTGGTCGTCGTCTCGCCGGCCCGGGCCGCCGAGCTGGCCCGCGACGGCAGCCGTTCCGCCCGGGCCCTGCAGATCGTCGCCGCGGACGCGGTCCGGCACGTCAATCTGCTACTGCTGCTCCGGCTGCTCTGCGAGCTGACCGCCACCACCCTGGTCGCGCTGGTCGCCGTCGACACCTTCGGCGCCGGCTGGACGGCGGCACTGGTCACCGCCGGGGCGATGACCGTGGTCAGCTTCGTGGTGGTCGGCGTCGGTCCGCGTACGATCGGTCGCCAGCACGCCTTCGTCGTGGCGCGGGCGACCGCGCCGCTGGTCCGCGGCCTGGGCCGCGCCCTGAACCCGCTGGCCTCGCTGCTGATCCTGATCGGCAACGCGGTGACCCCGGGCAAGGGCTTCCGGGAAGGCCCCTTCGCCACCCAGATCGAGCTGCGGGAGCTCGTCGACCTCGCCGAGCAGCGCGGTGTCGTCGAGCACGGCGAGCGCCAGATGATCCACTCGGTGTTCGCGCTCGGCGACACCATCGCCCGCGAGGTGATGGTGCCGCGGACCGAGATGGTGTGGATCGAACGGCACAAGACGCTGCGCCAGGCACTGGCGCTGTTTCTGCGGTCCGGCTTCTCCCGGATCCCGGTGATCGGCGGCAACGTCGACGACGTGGTGGGCATCATCTACCTCAAGGACGTGGTCCGTCGGGCCCACGCGGTCGGGCCGGGCAGCGACGAGGTCCCGGTGGTCGAGCTGATGCGCCCGGCGACGTTCGTGCCGGAGTCCAAGCCGGTGGACGACCTGCTCTCCGAGATGCAGGCCGCCCGTACCCACCTGGTGATCGTGGTCGACGAGTACGGCGGCACCGGGGGACTGGTCACCATCGAGGACATCCTGGAGGAGATCGTCGGGGAAATCACCGACGAGTACGATGTCGAGCGGCCACCGGTCGAACGACTCGACGACGACCGGGTCCGGGTGACCGCCCGGCTGCCGGTCGAGGACCTCGGCGAGCTGTTCGACGTGGAGATCTCCGACGACGAGGTCGAGACGGTCGGCGGGTTGATGGCCCACCTGCTCGGCCGGGTGCCGATCCCCGGTGCGGAGGTCACCGTCGCCGGCCTCCGGCTGGTCGCCGAGGGCACCACCGGCCGGCGCAACCGGGTGGACACCGTCCTGGTACGCCGGACCGTCGACCAGCCGGCCGAGCCGTCGGCCGAGCACACCGCGGACGGCAAGGACCACCGTCATGCCAGAACAGAGGAAAGGCAGCACGCAGATGCCTGAGTCGCCGTCGGCCACGCCGGCCGGGTCGGAGCCGGAGCCGCAGATCAGCGCCGAGGACAGCAAGCTGGTCGTGCTGGCCCGCAGCGCCCGGGCCCGGATCGGGGCGGCCGAGGGCGCCGCCGTACGGGACCAGGACGGGCGCACCTACGCCGGGGCTAACGTCGCACTGCCGTCGTTGACGCTGACCGCGTTGCAGCTGGCGGTCGCGTCGGCGGTCGCGTCCGGGGCCACCCGGCTGGAGGCCGCCGCCGTGGTCACCGAAGCCTCCACCTTGGATGGTGCCGGGCACGCGGTGGTGCGGGACCTGGCCACCGACGCGCCGGTCCACGTCGCTGCCCCGGACGGCACACTGCTCGGCACGGTACGCCAGTGAGCTCGCGCGGATCGTCTCCGCCGGATACCTTCCGGGCGGGCTTCGCCTGTTTCGTCGGTCGCCCGAACGCCGGGAAGTCGACCCTGACCAACGCGATCGTCGGGCAGAAGATCGCGATCACCTCCAGCAAGCCGCAGACCACCCGGCACGTGATCCGGGGCGTACTGCACCAGCCGCAGTCGCAACTCGTCCTGGTCGACACCCCGGGGCTGCACCGGCCGCGGACGCTGCTCGGCGAACGCCTCAACGACCTGGTCCGCCAGACCTGGAGTGAGGTCGACGTGATCGGGCTGTGTATCCCGGCCGACGAGCCGGTCGGCCGGGGCGACCGGTTCATCACCGGGGAGATCGCCGAGCTCAAGGCGACGGTGGTGGCGGTGGTCACCAAGACCGACCTGGTCGACCGGCACCGACTCGCCGAGCAGCTGCTCGCGGTCAGCGAGCTGGGTGACTTCGCCGACGTGGTGCCGGTCAGCGCCGCCACCGGCCACCAGGTGCAGACCCTGGTCGACGTGATGACCGGCCACCTGCCCGAATCTCCCCGGCTCTACCCGGACGACATGCTCACCGACGAGCCCGAGCAGGTGCTGATCGGCGAGCTGATCCGGGAGGCCGCGCTGGAGGGCGTACGGGACGAGCTGCCACACTCGATCGCGGTGATCGTCGAGGAGATGCTCCCAGAGGATTCGCTGATCCGGATATACGCTGACATCTACGTCGAGCGGCCGAGTCAGAAGGCGATCGTCATCGGCGCCGGCGGTAGCCGGCTGCGCGACGTCGGCACCCGCTCCCGCAAGGAGATCGAGGAGCTGCTCGGCAGCCGGGTCTACCTCGACCTGCACGTCCGGGTGGCCAA
Organism: Solwaraspora sp. WMMA2080; assembly: GCF_027497395.1. Taxonomy (GTDB): domain Bacteria; phylum Actinomycetota; class Actinomycetes; order Mycobacteriales; family Micromonosporaceae; genus Micromonospora_E. Next base: position 6,267,217 of record NZ_CP114910.1, read on the forward strand.
GGACTGGCAGCGTGACCCCCGGCAGCTGCGCAAACTGGGCTTCTGACCTGGTGTCTTCGGGAGGTTCTCCTGATCAGTCCCGGTTGCGATCGATGGTGATGCTCCCGCTGCCGGTCCGTGCGTCGATCAGATGCTCGCCGTCCGGATCGTCCGGCACCCGTACGTCGGCCGATCCGGATCCGGTCTCGGTACGGATCCGGTAGCTACCCGCGGGCACGGTGACGTGCACCGACCCACTGGACGTCTCGGCGCGCACCGGACCCGGGTCGTCAAGGGTGAGTGCCACCTTCCCGGAGCCGGTGGTCGCGACCACGCCATCGCCGCTGAGATCGCGGCCGTCGATGGAGCCGGAACCGGTGTGCAGCTCCGCCGGACCGGACAGCCGGTACGCGGTGATGCCGCCGGAACCGGTCCGCGCGTCCACCCGACCAGTAGCCCGGTCGATGGTGATGCTCCCCGATCCGACCCGGACCGACACGTCCGACACGTCGAACAGCATCAGCTGGCCGGAGCCGTTCTCACCCTCGACCGAGACGCCCGGGGGCGCGACGATGTCGTACGACACGTCGCACCGCCAGCCGCACGACGTGTCCAGTTCGAGCACCGTCCCGTCAATCCGGTAGGTCCGACCCGGCTCGGAGCGCTGGTAGCGGACGACCCGCTGGATCTCGACCGTGTCACCGGGCCGGGTCCGCACCAGCACGTCCCCGTCGCCGGATTCCACGATCCGTACGGCGGTGATCGGGACCGTCTCGGTGTCGTCGAAGTCCATCTGGTGCCAGTCAAGCGGTGCGCACGCGGCCGAGGTGACGGCCAGCAGCGCGACGGTCGACGCGGCGGCGAGTGCGGTGGTCGTGGTGCGGGTGCGAGTCATGCCGGTGACGCTATGAGCGCCAACGGCGGGGCACATCCGGCACGGCCACGAATCTGTCCCGGATCGCGACCCTGAGTCCGCATCAGGGCCGGTCGCCGGCACGCCCGGTCGGCGCGGGACAATGACCGGGTGCCCGGATACCGCCGCCAGCTCTACCGCGACGACGCGGTGGTGCTCCGCGTACAGAAACTGGGCGAGTCCGACCGGATCATCACCCTGCTGACCCGCCGGCACGGCCGGCTGCGGGCGGTGGCCCGGGGGGTACGCCGGACGACCTCCCGGTTCGGTGCCCGGCTGGAGCCGTTCGGCCACGTCGACCTGCAGATCGCCGGGAACCCGGACGGGCCCGGTAGCTCACTGCACACGGTCAGCCAGGTCGAGGGGCTGCACCTGTACGGCAAACGGTTCCTGGCCGACTACCCGCGCTACACGGCCGCCAGCGCGATCGTCGAAACCGCCGAGCGGCTCACCCCGGTGGAGCGGGAACCGTCGCTGCGGCTGTTCCAGCTCACCCTCGGCGCGCTGCGGGCACTGGCCGAGGGCGACCACGCCGGCACCCTGGTGCTCGACGCGTACCTGCTGCGCGGGATGGCCCTCGCCGGCTGGGCGCCGGCGCTGCGCGACTGCGCGGTGTGCGGCACCAAAGGCCGGCACCGGGCGTTCTCCGTACCGGCCGGGGGGTGTGTCTGCCCGGACTGCCGACCACCCGGCGCGGCCCACCCGGCCCCGGCCACCATCGACCTGATGGCCGCCCTGGCCACCGGCGACTGGCAGGTGGCGGACACGTCGGAACCGGCCACCCGGCGGGAGTGCAGCGGGCTGGTGGCGGCGCACCTGCAGTGGCATCTGGAGCGCGGGTTACGCTCGCTGCCGCTGGTCGACCGTTCCCAGGAGACGCAACCATGACCAAGGGCAGGGGCCTGCGCCCGCCGGTGGCACCCACTCCGCACCCGTCCGGGGCCCGGCCACCGGCGTTGCCGAAGCAGGCGCTGCCCGACCACGTGGCGATCGTGATGGACGGCAACGGCCGGTGGGCCAAGGACCGTGGTCTGCCCCGCACCAAGGGGCACGAGCAGGGGGAGTTCTCGCTGTTCGACACCGTGGAAGGCGCGATCGAGCTGGGGATTCCGTACCTGTCGGCGTACGCCTTCTCGACGGAGAACTGGCGCCGCTCGCCGGACGAGGTCCGCTTCCTGATGGGCTTCAACCGTGACGTCATCCGCCGTCGCCGCGACCAGCTGGTCGACCTGGGGGTACGGGTGGTGTGGTCCGGCCGGGCCGGCCGGCTGTGGAAGAGCGTGATCTCCGAGCTGCAGACCGCCGAGGAGATGTCCCGCCACAACAGCACGCTCACCCTGCAGTTCTGCGTCAACTATGGCGGCCAGGCGGAGATCGCCGACGCGGCGGCGGCGATCGCCCGGGACGTCGCGGCCGGCAAGGTCGACCCGGCCCGGGTCAACGAGAAGATGCTGGCCCGCTACCTCTACCACCCGGAAGTGCCCGAGGTGGACCTGTTCCTGCGGCCGTCCGGCGAGCAGCGGACGTCGAACTTCATGCTCTGGCAGTCGGCCTACGCCGAGCTGGTCTTCCTGGACACCCTCTGGCCCGACTTCGACCGGCGGCACCTGTGGTACGCCTGCGAGCTGTACGCGCAGCGGGACCGCCGGTTCGGTGGCGCCCTGCCCAACCCGGTGGCCCCGCAGGGCTGAGCTGCGTACCGGCCCGGCGCGCCGCCGGGCTGTCTGGAAAACCGGGTGCGCCGGGGGAGCGCACCGGTTAGCGTGACGGTCATGCGCTTCTGACGCCCTCTCAACGCAGTGCCGCGACCGCTCGGCGGTCGCCGTCGATCCGTGCCGTGCGGGTTCCCGCCGCCGGTCGGCCCTGCGGGCGTCACGGCGTCTCCGGCTGGCTGGTCCCGTCATCGTGGACCGTCGTCGGTGACTGCGGCGCCCGCCTCCCGCATCTCACCCGTCACCGCCGCGGGTTCGCGTGGCGGTTCGCAGCCAGGAGGTCTTTCCCGCATGGCGCAACGACCAGAACAAGACACGACGACGCCCCGGTTCACCGTGCCCGACAACGCCCCGAGTGACCTCGCGTTGCCCGAGGTCGCTCTGTCCGAGATCGATCTGCCCGAGGTCGCGCTGCCTGAGGACGCGCTGCCCGCCGAGGGTCGGCGCGCTGCCCGCGCGCTCGCGTCGGGCTCCGGCCCGCAGGCCAGGAGCGCCCGCCCGGACCGGCTCGCCGGTCGCGGTCAGCGCGCCGGCAAGGGCCGCAACTACCAGTTCCGGCGCAGCTGACCGACGCCGAGGTGAACAGTGCCTCACCGCCTTCCGGATCCGCTGATCTTGCTGCTAGCTTTTGCCATAACTTTGCAAGAGCAACAGATCGGCGTACGGGGGTGGGGCGATGGCGGCGGCCACCCTGTCGGCAGCCCGCAGCGACCTGCTCGGCGTCGCCGCACAGCGCCGCCGGACCGGGATCTGGCTGGTCGCGCTGACCGTCGGGCTGGTGGCCACCGCCGTTGTGGCGGTCGGCTCCGGTGCCATCGGGATCGCCCCGACGACCGTCGCCGCCATCATCGGCAACCAACTCGTCGGACTGCCCGTTGAGGCGACCTGGAGCCTTCCGGAGCAGGCCATCGTCTGGCAGGTCCGGCTGCCCCGGGTGCTGCTCGGCATGCTCGTCGGTGCCGGGCTGGCGGTGTGCGGAGTGGCGTTGCAGGCGATGGTCCGCAACGTGCTCGCCGACCCGTACCTGCTGGGCATCAACTCCGGAGCGTCCAGCGGCGCGGCGGCGGCGATCCTGTTCGGGGCCGGTGCCGGCTTCGGCCAGTACGCCCTGTCCACCAGCGCTTTCATCGGCGCCCTCGCCGCGTCGCTGCTGGTCTTCCTGATCGCCCGTAGCGGCGGCCGGGTCACCTCGATCCGGTTGCTGCTGTCCGGAGTCGCCGTCGGCTACGCGCTGTACGCCACCACCAGTTTCCTGATCTTCGCCTCCGGGTCGGCCGAGGGTGCCCGGTCGGTGATGTTCTGGCTGCTCGGGTCGCTGGGGCTGGCCCGCTGGGACGCGCTGCTGGCGGTGGCCGCCGTCGTGCTGGTCGGGACGACCGGGTACCTGACAATCGTCGGCCGGCGACTGGACGTGCTCGCCATCGGCGACGAGACCGCGCAGACCCTCGGCGTGTCACCGGACCGGTTCCGACTGCGCCTGCTGGTGCTGGTCTCGCTGAGCGTCGGCGTGCTGGTCTCCGCCGCCGGCAGCATCGGCTTCGTCGGCCTCGTCGTGCCCCACCTGGCCCGGCGGCTCGTCGGCGCGCCACACGTACGGGTGGTGCCGGTGGCCGCCCTGCTCGGCGCGATCCTGCTGGTCTGGGCCGACGTGCTGGCCCGGGTCCTGCTGGCCCCCCAGGAGATCCCGATCGGGATCATCACCGCGCTGCTGGGCGCACCCTTCCTGCTGGTTTTGATCCGCCGCCTGCACGCCGCGTCCGGGTGACCACCGGGCCTGCCCGAGCACCGGGTCCAACTGGGCCCCCGAGTTTGCCGAACAGTCGAGGAGCACCATGAGGACAAGCCGTACCACCGCCGTCGCGGCGGTCTCCGCCGCCGTGCTGCTCGCCGCCGGATGCGGCGAGGCCGGTGCCGACCCCGCGCCGGACGCCGCCGACGGCTACCCGGTCACCGTCACCAACTGCGGCGTCGACGTCACCCTCGACGCTGCGCCGGAGCGGGTCGTGCTGCTCAAGAGCGCGGCCGTGCCGTACCTGCACGCGCTCGGCGTGCTGGACCGGGTCACCGCCCGGGCCGGGCAGTACCCGGCGGAGTACTACGACGAGGCGACCCTGTCCGAGCTGGACCGCGTCCCGCTGCTGACCGACAAGACCGACACCAGCGGCCACCTGCAGATCTCCAAGGAAGTGGTGATCAGCCAACAGCCGGACCTGGTGCTCGGCGAGGTGGACAACCTGTCCCGGGACACGCTGTCGGCGGTGGACATCCCGCTGCTCGAGGAGCCGGCGATGTGCCCGGGAAGCACGGCGGTGCCGACCTTCGACGACATCTACGCCCAGATGCGAACGTACGGCGAGGTGTTCGACCGGGCCGACGAGGCGGCTGCGGCGGTCACCGCGCTGGAAGAGCGGATGGCGCAGGTGCAGGCCCAGGCCGGGGCGGGCTCCGGCCGTACGGCCGCGGTGCTGTACCCGACCGTCGGCGGCGGTGTCACCTACGCGTACGGCACCGCCAGCATGGCGCACCCGCAGCTGGAGGCGGCCGGGTTCCGCAACGTCTTTGACGACGTACCGGAACGGGTCTTCGAAGTCACCGTGGAGGAACTGCTCGGCCGCGACCCCGACGTGCTGGTCCTGCTGTACAGCGACGGCGACCCGGCCGCCGTCGAACAGGGCCTGACCGGGCTGCCCGGGGCGGAGAACCTGGCCGCCGTGCGCAACGGCGACGTGCTGACCCAGCTGTTCAACTTCACCGAGCCGCCGACCCCACTGTCCATCGACGGACTTGAACGGATTGTGCAGCACTTCCAGGCCGAGTCGTGATCACCGCGACCGAGGTCTCCTGGCGCTACGGCGCCAACCCGGTGATCGACGGGGTCAGCGTGACCGCCCGACCGGGCCGGGTCCTCGGGCTGATCGGCCCGAACGGCAGCGGCAAGACCACCCTGCTGCGCCTGCTCCACGGTGCCCTGCGCAGCGGCGGTGCCGGGCGCAGTAGCGGTGGCGCCGGGCGCAGCGGTGGTGCCGGGCGGGTCGTGGTGGACGGCGACGAGCTGACCGGCCTGCCGTCGCGGGAGGTCGCCCGCCGGCTGGCCGTGGTGGTGCAGGAGGCCGGCGGCGCGGACACCGCGCTGACCGTGGCCGAGCTGGTGCTGCTGGGCCGGGGTCCGCACCTGTCGACGTTCCAGCGGACCAGTCGGGCCGACCGCGAGATCGTGGCCCGATGCCTGGCCCGGGTCGGTGCCGCCCACCTGGGTGCCCGCGCGTTCGCCGGGCTGTCCGGCGGCGAACGCCAACGGGTGCTGATCGCCCGAGCTCTCGCCCAGCAGGCCACCCATCTGCTGCTCGACGAGCCGACCAACCACCTGGACATCCGCTACCAGCACGAGGTCCTGCAACTGGTGCGGGACCTCGGCACCTGCTCCATCGTCGTACTGCACGACCTGAACCTGGCCGCCCGCTACTGCGACGACCTGGTGCTGCTCGGCGAGGGTCAGGTGGCGGCCGCCGGCAGCACGGACGAGGTGCTCGACCCGGCGGTGCTCGAACCGGTCTACGGGATCGGCATCCGGCGGCTGGACCTCGACGGAGCCATCCACCTGCTGTTCCGCCCACACGAGGCGACCGAGGAGAGGACCGCGGCATGACGGCCGTACAAGACCGGATCAACGCGTACTGGACCGGCCGGGCACCCGGGTACGACGCGTACGTGCAGCGCCCTGAGCGGTTCGCCGCCGACCAGCAGGCCTGGTCACAGGTCTGGGCGGCGGCACTGCCGCCGGCCCCGCTGGACGTGCTCGACGTCGGCACCGGCACCGGACAGGCGGCCATCGTGCTGGCCGGCCTCGGCCACCGGGTCACCGGCATCGACCTGTCCAAGGGAATGCTGGAGCGGGCCCGGCACCACGCCGCCGCGATGCCCGGCGGCCCGGTCATCGCGTACGGCGACGCCGTGTCCCCGGACTTCCCGGCGGCCAGCTTCGACGCGGTGACCAGCCGCTACCTGATGTGGACGCTGCGGGAGCCGCAGGTCGCTGTGGCCAACTGGGTACGCCTGCTGCGCCCCGGCGGCACGGTCGCCGTGGTCGACAGCACCTGGTTCCCCGATGGGCTGGACAACGCCTCGGAGAACTTCGCCGACCATTACGACAGCGCGGTGCGCTCGGCGCTGCCGCTGGCCACAGCGAAGTCCATCGACCAGACCGTGGCGGTGCTGGATGGAGCCGGTCTGCGCGATGTCACGGCCGCACCGCTGACCTCGATCTACGAACTCGATCAACGGTTCGGCGTGGCACCCGACCACGAACTCAAACTGCAGTACATCGTCACCGGCCGTCGCTGACGGTCGCGAGCCGAGTGGGGTGACGGGGTCAGCGGAGTCGGTCCCCTCACCCCCCGGCCGTTCAGGAGGAAACAGTTCGAGGTCGCCTCCAGCGACTGAAAGGCCCTCATTCGAGATCAGCACCATGTACTCGCGCCCGTTGCGCGTGAAGTGAACGCAGCCATGGGTACGGCCGATCTCGTCGGCTACTCCGGGAAGCCTGGCCTTCGCTCCGGATAGCGGCAGCACCGTCACAGACCGAGATTTGGTCTACGCCGGACTCGTGTCAATACCGTCAACTTAACGTGTCTGGCCTGGTCAGGACCCACAACCTGATCTTGGTGCGGGGTGGTAGGGGTTTCTTGTAGTCGTCTGTCTGGCGGGGGTAGCGGCGTCCGGGTTGGCGTTGTTGGCGGGCGAAGCTGCGGATGCGGGGCGTGGCCGGTAGGAGGTTGCGTTCGTCGGTGATCTCGTAGATGACGTCGGCGACCAGATCGGCCAGGTCGTCAGGGGGAAAAGGCCGCGTCGTCACTGACGTGACGCGCGGCTGCCTGCACGGTGCGGGTGAACGATATGCGGTCGGGGTCCAGGTCGGCGTGTTCGGCACCGGCGACGATCAGCGCGCGGATGGCCTGGTAGACGCAGAGCAATGCGTAGACCTCCTGGTAGACCAGGTCCGGGCGCCCGGACCGCGGGACGACCTCGGCGCCGCCGCGCAGCCGGGTCTCCACGTCACCGATCGCGGTCTCCAGGGTCCACCGCTCGTGGTAGAGCTCGGGGAAATCCCGCAGGGGGTAGGCGTCCGGGTCGAGCAGGGTGGTCACCAGGCAGAACAGTTCGCTGACCTCACGGTTGCCGTGCTCGTCCGGCTCGGATTCCACCGTGTACTCGATCACCCGGACGCTGATGCCGGGGATCTGCTCAGGGGGTACCTTCGTCTTGCGGCGGCGCAGCCGTCGTGCCTGTTGCGGGTCGGCGATCCTCGACACATACGAGCCGTCGGCCAGGACCTGCAGCACCGGCAGGTCCACCCCCGCCTTGACTCGCAGTACCGCGTGCGCGCTGGTGGCCACGATCGCGGTCAGGTCCTCGTACGACAGGAAGTTACGGTCGGCCACGACCACGTCCCCGGTTCCCAACCGTGGCCACAACGTGCGGGCCAGGTTCTGCTCCCCGGTGGCCAGCACGCCCACGGCGACGCCTTGCAGGCAGCGGGTACCGACCTCGGCCAACGCCACCACCCGGACCTGCGGATACCCCACCGGTCCGGCCGAGTTCGAGGGCATCCCGAAACGCGCCGCGTTCTCCGGCGTCCGAGCCACATTCATGGTGAACCCGTCGGCGGCCAGCTTCCGCAACCCATGGAAGTACGCCCACGGCGCCGCGGCCGCGTCGGTCACCATCGGCCGCATCGAGGTCGCCAACACCCCCTGCATCGCCTCCGGCCCCAACCGCACCCTGGCCTTGGCCAGCGCCGCCGCCGACGGCTGCATCCCCACCTGCCGCCGCATCCGGTACCGCCGGGCCCACGACAGCCCACCCAGCAGCTTGTTCCACACCTCCACGTACGCGCTGTCGAGAAACAACACGCACGCCATCACGTAGTACGCCATCAACCGAGCCGGCAGCAGCCGATGCCGCTGCTCCCGCGCATCCCACTCCTCGATCGCCAGATCCACCGACTCCGGCGGGAACGCCGCCGTCAACACCCCGACCCCCACCAGATCCGGCAACCGAACCCGCGACCCCGCCTTGACCTGACCAGCCCTCGCCACGAGCAGAGATCATAGACCGCCCCACACTAAGTTAACGGCATTGGGACTCGTGTCCATGGTTCCGGTTTCGGTGACACCCGAAGAACCGTACTGCTCCGCGACTCAATCTCAGTTTAAATCCGGCGCGGTTTTCGTGTGCTCGGGGACGGCATCATCTCGCTGGTGCTGGTACTGGCAAGCTGGGTTTCAATCCGGCGCGGTTTTCGTGTGCTCGGGGACCACACTTCCAGCAGCCGTCCCTGTCGGGCCGCAAGGTTTCAATCCGGCGCGGTTTTCGTGTGCTCGGGGACAGTGAACGGAGAGCTGGACCACGGGGGAAGAGTGACATGTTTCAATCCGGCGCGGTTTTCGTGTGCTCGGGGACCGTGTCCGAAATGTCGGGCGGTCTGACCTGGGCAAACGGGGGGCCTGGAGGGCAACCTTCTGTTGATCATGATCTTGGTAGTGGCTCAGATGATCTCTATGAGGCTGGTTTTCGCAGCTCGGGGGCAGTTTGGGATCTTTCCGCCAACCTCCCCCGGATCCCGGGCGTGTCGGAGGTTGCCGCAATCGACATTTCACCACAACTCCGGCACCTAATCTTGCGTACATCGATGCGTTGTCTGTCCTCAACGGATGCTGCTGGCTCGGCGTGGCTGTCTCACCTCCGTCCGGATACCTAACGACAGGTCGATGTGGAAATTGTCGCGTACCCGGTCGTCTCCGGCAAGGGGGAGCAGTTGTCCGTTGTGCGCATGCTGCGGTTCGTCAAGCGGAGTTCGCCGTGGCCAACTCCACTACCTCGGTGGCGGTCTGGTAAGTGTCGCGGGAGGGCGGTGAGATCAGGCTTTGTCTGGTCCGGGCAGGAGGTATCTGGCCTTGCGCCGGTGGGCGGCTTTGATCATCTCGGTGACTTCGATCGGTTCGCCGGCCCGGGTAGTGGTTCGCTTCGACGGCGATCGGCTGGTTGGCGGTGACGAACACGCCGACGCCGGACTCGCCACGGACGAACCCTTGCTTCTTGAGGATGTTGAGTGCGCGTTGGGTGGCGAGGTTGGAGACGCCGTACCACTGGCAGAGTTGGGCTGTGGAGGGCACCTTGTCGCCGGGTGTGAACTCGCCGGTGAGGATCTGTCGGCGCAGGTCGGCGGCGATCTGGCGTTGGCGGTCGCGTACGTCGTTGGCGGCAGTGTTGTCGGGTTGGTTGGTCATGCGGGTGGGGCCTGCATTTGGTAGGTGTGGCCGGTGGAGCGGCTGGTCACGGTGTGCATGACGGCGTACTCGACGGGTTGGCCGGTGGCGGCGCGGCTGATGCGGGTGAGGACGAGGAGTGGTTCGTCGGCGGGGATGTCGAGGAGTTGCTGTTCGTGGTCGGTCGGCCGTCGTGCGGTGACGTGTTCGGTGACCTGGCGGGGCGCGAGTCCGAGGTCGGTAAGGACCCGTACCGCGCCGCCTTTGATCTTGCGGTTGCCGGCGAGTGGGGTGCCGGCGGCGATGGACTCCGGGTAGTAGGAGTCGGCGAGTTCGACGGGCCGGTCGTCTTCGAGGATGAGGCGGCGGCGGACGACGGCTCGTTCGCCGGCGGCGAGTCCGAGCGCGCGTCTGACCTGTGTGTCTGCGTCGACGGTCTCGACGCCGAGGAGCTGTTGGGTGCCGACGTGTCCCCGGGTGGCGGCCTCGGCGGACCATGCGTCGTGCTGCTGCGAGACGAGGTACGGGTCTGAGCTGCTGGTCCAGCCCTGGTCGGTCATGGGGCCGGTGCTGGTGCGTGGGCTGTTTCCCAGAGGTGTTCGACGTGGTTGGCGTACTGGTCGAAGAGTCCGCCGGGTCCGCGGCGGCGGATGTGCAGGGTGGGGGAGGCGTGTCCGAGTTGGTCGGCGAGGTGGGTGCTGACCAGGGCTTCGTCGTCGAAGATCCAGACGGACAGGCTGATGTGGCGGTCGGTGTGGCGTACCTGTGGGGTGGGTTCGATCTTGGCCAGTTCGGCGGTGGTGATGTCGATGCGGGTGGAGATCGACAGGGCGGCGTTCTCGATGCGTTCACGGTCGCGGGTGACGGGTGAGTCTTTGCGTCCGAGGAGGAAGCGCAGGTCGAGCCCGGATGCGGCCTTGCTCCGCAGCGTGGATGTGATGCCGGGGACCTCGGTCCAGAGGAAGTACGAGGTGTAGCCGGCGCACCAGATGCGGGACGTGGCGCGGTGGACGAGATCGTTCCACAGCTCCCGGGGGACGGCTGAGCGCGTCGGCCACGCGGCGCGGATCTCCCGGTAGTATCCGCGTTTGACCAAGCCGGACCAGATCACGTCTTCATCTTCTCTCAACACCTGAGCGACCTGCGAGCGGTGGCGGGGGTGAGGTACGCGACCGCCGAGCCACCGGGCGACGGTCTTGGGGTCGACGCCGATCTTGCCGGCCAGGGTCGCGGGTGTCATGCCGGTTCGGCTCATCGCGACGTGCAGCGCTGTGTTCATGGTTGATCACTCCCGGGACGTTTGTGAACGTCCCTAGGCTACCTGACGCAGAGGTCCCGGCATCTCCTCCACACAGGAAGAGTCCACAAAAGATCCTTCAAACGCCCTTGATCCGCGATGGAGAGAGCCGTGAACAGGAACCAGGTTCCCGACAACAGGTATCAACGGACCCGACAACCCATGGTCAACGCGGGTCCGACGCCGGACCGGCCGCCGTTGCCGCGACGGACGCCGGGGCAGACGGACATCGGGCGGGACCCACGGTTCCGGCTGCTGGCCGCGCGTGCGGTGGCACCCGCGCCGGATGCCGGGCGTCCAGCTCTCGACGCCGAACGGGCGGTGCTGGACGAGGTGGCGGCAGACATGCGGAACCGGCCGGACGTCGACGTGTTGGACCGTGCGCGGGCGACGGTCACCGAGCACATGCCGAGCCGGTTGGCTGAGTGTCGGGTGTGTGACGTGGCGGCGTTCTGCCCGCCGTTCACCAACGCGTTGGCGGTGTTGGACCGGTGGGATCAGGTCAAGGCGCGTCGGGTGCGGGCGGTGTTGCAGTACGCCGGACTCTGGCCAGACGGATACGTCCACGACGGGCGGGACGACTGATGGCCAACGGGGAACTCCTGCGGGTCGGTGACACGCTGCATCTCGGCAAGGCCGACTGGGTGTTCGGCGACCGGTCGATGACGGTCCGGGTCTCCGACATCCGGTACGGCCTGGACGACGCCGATTCCCCGGTGGCCGGCATCCTCGCCACGATCACGTCGGCCGGGCGGGACGGGCGGATGGCCGCGATCGGCGTCTACAAGAGTGCCCTGATCCGCTCCGGCGTGGTGCAACGCCGGCAGCCACTCAACGGCGTCGACCATCCCCACTCGTAGAGAAGTCAATGAGGATCATGGACATCTGCGCGTTGACGAGCGCCGCGTTGCTCGGTTTCCTCGCCGGGCTGTTCTCATTCCGAGTGAAGAGCCGCTGGTGCCCTCGGTGCGGCGAGCTGACCACCACCCCACCGCCCGCGAGGTGAGGCTGGCGCACCTCAAAACGCGAGATGACGTGCGTCAGCCTCACCTCGCGGCTGCGGCAGCGGAAGGCCGTTGAGCATGTGACTGCCTCCGGCGCTGGCCACAGGAGGTGACCAGCGCCGGAGGCTAACTAGGCGAGGCTAAACAGGTGAGGCGAATGGTCAGTGTTTGTCGGCGCAGCATGGGGTCGGGTCGGGCAGCTCGAACGGCCCGATCCGCCCCGGTCCGACCGGAGTGGTGATCAACGTGAGCACTCCGTTGATCCACTGCGGCCGGACGAAGTCCCGGGTCTGCACCGGCGTCTCCGGCTCCGGAACCGCGCCGCCGAGCATGATGACCTGCTCGATCGCGCTGAGTTCGAGCAGCTCCGCGACGGTGAGTGTGCCGACCAGACGGTCGACCCCGGGGTAGCGCACTGCCCGCCCGGACCGGCCGGCCCGGTGTTCGTCGGCGGCGAGCTCCGCCGCCGGGACCAGATCGGCCGGGGTGGCGGGCAGATCGGGCAGCCCGTCGGGGGCGGCCAGACTGATCGCCACGTGCGGCCTCGGCGTCCGCACCAGATGGGTGCAGGCGACGAGGTCGGGCAGGTCGGCCACGCCGACGACGTCGTGCAGCCAGTGTTCGGCGGCAGCGTCGTCGGCGTGCCCCAGGCTGATTCCGATGACTGTCACGGCGGTGGCGGTCAGGATGGCAGGACCCAGATCGGGTTGCCGTAGAACCACAGGTCCAGCCACGGGTCGGCGTCGCCGAGCACGTCCATCGCCGGGCCGTGCGGGTCGACCGCCGCACCCATCAGACCGGGCGCGCTGCGGTTGCCGTCGGTGCCGCGGACCCGGACGTACATCGGTCGGTCCACCCGGCCCAGCGGGTAGCTGAACGACACCCGCTTGCGGCCCGGCTGCACCTCGAACGAGGCGGCGACCCGGGTGGTCGGGGCGGTGAAGGCGTCCTGGTCGGTGACCGGTCCGGTGACGTCGCCGACGATCAGGTCCACCCGAGCCAGCTTTGGCACGAACTGCGCCCAGTTCGGCACGGTCGCCAAGTCGATGTCGAGGGTCACCACGACCGACGTACCACTCTTGATCTTCAGCGTGCCGCCGAGCGTGGCACCGGCACCCGGCCGCTGGTCGTTGAGCCGGCGGACCCGCATGTCCAGGCCCCGAATCAGACCGCCGTGGTCCACCCAGACCCGGCCGGCCCGGATGGCGTCCATCACCGCGCGGTAGCCGAACGCCTGCGCGCCGACGTGGGTACGGCTGTACTGGCCCGGCCAGAAGTCACCGGCGGTGGTGATCAGCGGCCCGTACACCGGGTCGTTGTACTTGCCGTTGGCGTTGAAGTCGCTGTCCGGCCCGCGCATCGACGTACCCAGGTAGTTGATGTGCGAGTCGGAGTTGGCGCTGATCCACCACGGCTTGCCCTCGGCGAGCAGGCTGTCCCACAGCCCGCCCACGGTGGAGGTCATCCAGTCGAACCCGCCCCAGGTGCGGTAGCTCTCCAACGGGTAGCCGGGGAACGACGCCGCCGACGGGCTGCCCTCGTAGTAGCCGCGACCGCGACCCGGGCCGTTCGGCGCCGGCAGGCTGGACGCCTGGTGACCGGGGGCGCCCTCCATGCCGACCGCCACGGTCGGGTCGGCGTCGCGCCAGGCCCGCACCTCGTGCGGCGAGTCGACGCCCCGCCGGGACGGGTGGTTGGCCAGGAACAGCGCACCGCCGATACGGCGCCGACGGACCTCGTCACCGAGGAACTTGATGCCGGCGATGGCGAGCGCCTCGTTCTCCGGGCTCGGGTTGCTGGTGCCGTTCACCGAGCCGTCGTAGTCGGTCTCGAACTGCTTGAGTACGGCGACCTCGTTCGGCCCCGGCTGGACGAAGACCGTGCCGTGCTCGGCGGACGGGATGTTCCACTCCAGGCCCTGGTAGATCAGCAGGTCCTTGATTTCCTTGCGGGTTTCGACGATGTCCGGGTTGACCTTCTCCACCCCGATGCGGGAGTGGGTGGCGTTGCCGTGGTCGGTGATGACGATCCAGTCCAGACCGTACGCGCGGGCGTGCTTGGCCTGGTCGACCACCCGGTACATGGCGTCCGAGCTGTACTGGGTGTGGATGTGGTGGTCGCCGGCCAGCCAGACGAACTCGCCGTCGTTGGCCTGGCCGCCGCCGGTGCCGCCGCCGTTGTGGTCGTTGGCCGGTGCGGCGTGCGCGGCGTGTCCGCCGGCCAGCACCGACGACGCGGCCGCGCCGGCACCGAGCAACCCGGCGTTACGCAGGAAGGTACGCCGGGACGCCTCGGTCGGCGACAGTTCGGCGTCCGGCACCGACAGGTCGAGTGGTGCCGGTACGTCGGCACCGGTCGCCGCGTGGTCGTGGTGGTGATGGTGGTGGTGGTGTCCCATCCCTGTTCCGCCTCCCAGATCAACTTTGTCGCGGTCAATCTCGTGGAGGTGGGGAAACAGCAGGCGACGTGCTGCCGTCGTTGCGGCGCACGTGTCGTGAAGGTGTTGCCATGTATGCATCTGTGGCATCTGGCGTGACCTGCTGATCTTTGTGCCGGGGGGTGGCCGGGCCAGGATCAGCCGATCACCGGGCGGAAGACCCCGGCGGCGAGACTGACCGCCAGCGACCCTCCGGCTGCGATCGCGGCACCGGCGACCAGAGCCGCGTCGGCCGCCCCGAACCGTTGCCGCCGGGCGCTGGTCCGGGGGATGCCGGCGTCGAACCCCCGGGCGTCCATCGCGGTGGCCAGCCGGGTGCCCCGGCGGATCGCCAGGACCAGCAGCCCGAAGGCGGTCGCCGCGAACAACCGGAGCCGGCGCACCGGGTTGCGGCCCGCGTCGATGCCCCGGGCCCGGCGGGCCATCGCCAGCAGCTGCCACTCGGCGGCCAGCATCGGCACCAGCCGGAACGCGGCGAGCGCCCCGATCGCGAACCGGGGCGGGGCCTTGACGTTCTGCACCAGGGCGTCGGCCAGGTCGGTCGGGTCGGTGGTGGCGAAGACCAGCACCCCGGGCAGCGCCACGGCCAGCAGGCGCAACGCCAGCCCGAGTGCGGTGACCAGTACGCCGCTGGTGACCAGCACCGGGCCGGCGGCGAGCAGCACCGGGCCGGTCCGTTCGGCGGCGAACAGCGTCAGGGTGACCAGCACACCGGCGGCGCTCAGCAGCAGCGGCGCCATTCGGCGCAGCAGGGCACGGTAGCCCAGCCCGAACAGCGGGACCACGGCGAGCTCGACGGCGATCGCGACGGCCGGCGCCAGCGGGTCCAGGGTGGCCAGCAGCAGCACCGAGAAGACCAGCGCGGCGGCGAGCTTCGCCACCGGGTTGCGGCGGGCCAGCGGCGCCGTCTTCTTGGTGCCGTCCGGTTCGCCGATCACAGGGTCAGCCGCCGGCCGGCTCACAGGGTCAACCGCCGGTCGGCGAGGGCGGCGACGAGGTCGACGTCGTGGGTCACCGTCACGATCCCGTGCCCGGCGTCGCGCAGCTCACCGAGCAGCGCGACCAGTTCGAGCCAGGTGCGCCGGTCCTGGCCGAACGTCGGCTCGTCGAGCACCAGCAGGCGGGGCGCGGTGGCCAGGGCGGTCGCCACACTCAGCCGCCGCGCCTCACCACCGGACAGGGTGTACGGGTTGGCAGCCGCCAACCGGTCCAGCCGCAGCCGGTGCAGCAACTCGTCGACCACCGGCGCGACGGCCGACTCCGCCAGCCCGCAGCGGCGCGGGCCGAGGGCCAGCTCGTCGGCCACCGTGGTGGCAACGAACTGGTGCTCCGGGTTCTGGAACACGTTGCCGACCCGGCGGACCAGCTCCGGTGCCCGCCACCGGTGCGGGACCGGGCCGACCCGGCCGTCGCCGGTCAACGCGGCGGTGGCCCGGACCGCTCCGTCGGTGGCCGCGACCAGCCCGCCGAGCAGCAGGGCCAGCGTGGTCTTGCCGGCGCCGTTGGGCCCCAGCACGGCCAGTGCCTCGCCGCCGCGTACCGGCACCTCGTCGGCGAGCGGGGCGAGCCGGGGCACCAGCCCGACCCGGTCGGCGATCAGCAGCGGCTCACCGGCCGGGGCGGCGGAACCACCGCGCTGCGGCAACGGCTGGTCCGGCACCCAGACACCGTCGGCGGCCAGTTGCCCGCCGTACCGGTCGAAGATCTCGTCCGGCTTGCCGTCGGCCCGCACGCCGCCACCGGCGGACAGCACCACCACCCGGTCGACCAGCGGCAGCGCCTGCGCCACCCGGTGCTCGACGATCACCAGCGTGGTGTCCCGGTCCCCGTCGAGCGCCCCGGCGACGGCGTCGCGGACCAGGTCGGCGCCGGCCGGGTCGAGGTTCGCGGTCGGTTCGTCCAGCAGCAGCAGACCCGGCCGCAGGGCGAGCGCCCCGGCCAGGGCCAGCCGCTGCTGCTCGCCGCCGGACAGCGCGGCAGTCGGCCGGTCCCGGCCGTAGCGGAAACCGACCCGCGCCAGCGCGGCGTCCACCCGTGGCCAGATCTGCTCGGCCGGCACCCCCCGGTTCTCCAGCCCGAACGCCACGTCGTCGCCGCTGCGCGCCATGACCAGCTGGCTCTGCGGGTCCTGGAAGACGATGCCGACCCGCTCGCGGGCCTTGCGCGGGTCGAGCCCGTCGACGGTGACGGTGCCGGCCTGCTCGCCCGAGTCGGCCGGCAGCAACCCGGCGATCGCCGCCAGCAGCGTGCTCTTGCCGGCCCCCGACGGCCCGAGCAGTAGGACCCGTTCGCCGGCGTCGACGCTCAGCTCGACGTCACGGACCGCCCAGGCCCGGCGGCCGGCGTGCCGCCAGCCGAACCCGCGCAGCTCCAGCCGGCTCACGACCCGGCCGGCCCTGGCCGGGTCACACCGTGGTGCGGTCGCGGCCGGCGGGGAACCGGTCGAGCACCCCGGTGCGGGCCAGTGCCCGGGTCAGCGCCACGCTGCCGGCACCGGCCAGCACGATCGCGCTGACCACAGTGACGATGAAGATCGGAATCCGGAAACTGACCAGGTCGTACGGCGCGTAGTAGCGGATCTGGTCGAAGATCGCCGCGCCGAGCCCGGCGGTGGCCCCGGCGGTCAGCGCCACCGGCAGCCGGAACGAGCGGTACGCCACCGCCAGGAACACCAGCTCGGCACCGACCCCCTGGGCCAGCCCCTGCACGATCACCACGGCACCCCACTGGCTGCCCAACGCCGCCGAGACGACCGCTGCGACCAGCTCGCAGAACAGCGCGGCCCCCGGCTTGCGGATCACCAGCGCGCCGAGCACAGCCGGCACCAGCCACACCCCGTACAGCACTGCCTGAGCGGGCGGGAAGAAGGTGAACGCGGCCTCGGTGGCGGTCCAGATCAGTCCCCACAGCCAGAAGACCACCCCGAACGCGACCGCGATCACCGAGGCGACCACGATGTCGACGGTCCGCCAGCTACGGTCGGCGGGCATAGATTGCTGCGTCATACGTCGCTCCAACTCCCTGCGCTGGCATTACCCAGATCAGGTTCGAGGGTCTGCGGGACTCCCCGCACTCTCAGCGCTGTGTGCGCTCCCCTGTGGGACATCAGGTTGTGCCACTGACGCTAGCACCGGTGGCACCGCACCGACAGTGGTCGAGTCCCGGTGTGGTGGCGGGCACCCCTGCGCGGGTTATCGTGAACTGCCCGCCTTCAGACCAGCGAGGGGACCAGCCCGCCGTGACCGCTGCCGATCGCACCGCGACGCGTCGGACGCGCCCAGGCGACGACATCGACTGGGCCGCGCCGGCCGACGACGACCTGCCCGGGTCCGGCGGCGCCGCCGGACCGCCCGATGGCCCGCGGCCACCCCGACGCCGGCCGTTCGGTGGCCGGGTCGGCTCGGTGGAGGTGCTCGCCTTCCTGCTGATCGGGCTGGTGATCTTCCGCGAGCCGTTGGCCAACCTGATCTCCGACCCCCGGCTGCAGACCTGGACCACGGTCTTCGTGTCGGTGATGGTCCAGGCGATGCCGTTCCTGGTCTTCGGGGTGGTGCTCTCCGCGGTGATCGCGGTCTTCGTACCCAGGTCGTTCTGGGCGAAGGCGCTGCCGAAACACCCGGCGCTGGCGGTGCCGGTGGCCAGCGCCGCCGGGGTGGTGTTGCCCGGCTGCGAGTGCGGTTCGGTGCCGATCGCCGGGTCGCTGATCCGGCGGGGCGTCGCGCCGGCCGCCGCGTTGGCCTTCCTGCTCGCCGCCCCGGCGATCAACCCGATCGTGCTGGTGGCCACGGCGGTCGCCTTCCCGAACAACCCCGAGATGGTCGTCGGCCGGGGTGTCGCCAGCCTGCTCGTCGCGGTCGTGATGGGCTGGCTGTGGCTGCGGCTGGGTCGCACCGACTGGATCCGCCTGCCGCACCGCCCCGACCTGGACGACCTGTCCCGGGCGCGGGCGTTCTGGGCGGCGGTCCGGCACGACATCATGCACGCCGGCGGTTTCCTGGTGATCGGCGCGATGGCCGCCGCCAGTATCAACGTGCTGGTGCCGGAGCGCTGGTTGCAGACCCTCGCCGACAATCCGGTGCTGTCCATCCTGGCGCTCGCCGCACTCGCCGTGCTGTTGTCGATCTGCTCCGAGGCGGACGCCTTCGTCGCGGCCTCGTTGTCGCAGTTCTCGCTCACGTCACGGCTGGTCTTCCTGGTCGTCGGCCCGATGGTCGACCTGAAACTTGTCTCGATGCAGGCCGGCACGTTCGGGCGCAGATTCGCGTACCGGTTCGCTCCGGCGACATTCCTGATCGCCATCGTGGTGGCGGTCGCGGTGGGGACGGTGCTGCTGTGAACAAACAGGCTCAAGGTGTGGTGCTGCTGCTGCTCGGTGGCGCGGTGGTCCGGGCCAGCGTCACCGACATGTACCTGCGGTACGTCAAGGAGGCGCTGCAGCCGTTCCTGATCGTCGCCGGCCTGCTGCTGATCGCCGCAGCGGTCATGACGCTCTGGCACGACCTGCGGCGTCGGTCGACACCGGCGCCCGCCGTCGTTGCGCATTCCGGGCACGATGCGCATTCCGGGCCCGGCGACGCCGCCGACGACGGGCATGGCCACGCCCATCACGAGCCGAGGGTGGGCTGGCTGCTGATCCTGCCGGTGCTCGGGCTGCTGCTGGTCGCCCCGCCGGCGCTGGGTTCGTACGCCGTCGCGCAGGCCGGCACCGCGTTGAGCAGCGAGCAGGCATCGTCGGACTATCCGCCGTTGCCGGACGGCGATCCGGCAGAGATCAGCGTGCTCGACTACGCCTCCCGGGCGATCTTCGACGAGGGCCGGTCGCTGGACGGGCGCAACGTACGGCTCACCGGCTTTGTCACCGACGGCCCGGACGGTGAGCCGATGTTGGCCCGGATCGTACTGTCCTGCTGCGCCGCCGACGGCCGGCCGATCAAGGTCGGGATGGACGGCAGCGCTCCGACCGGGCTGCCGGCGGACACCTGGATCGAGGTGGTCGGTCGGTACAGCGACCGGATCGGCACCGACCCGGTGAACGGGGCCAGCATCCCCTATCTGGCGGTCGAGTCATGGCAGCAGATCGACGCCCCCCGGCAGCAGTACGAGTAGAGGTTTCCCGCTGCGGGGTCCGGGGCACATTGCCGATCGCCGTTCGAGCGTGGGCGGTTCGGCAGGAGGACGAGCGGACGTGGACCGGGAGACTGAGAAGGAACGCTGGCAGCGCAACTTTTCCGATCTTTTGCAGGAGCTGAGGGTCGCCCAGACCGGGGTGCAAATCCTCTTCGCGTTCCTGCTGACCCTGCCGTTCAGCAGCGGTTTCCCCGACACGAACGGGTTCCAACGGGACGTGTACGTGGTGGCGCTGCTGGCGGCGGCGGCCGCCGCCGCGTTGATCATTTCGCCGGTGGCGTTCCACCGGGCGCTCTTCCGGCGTGGCCGCAAGCCGGAGCTGGTCCGGTTCGCCCACCGGATGGCCAGCGGCGGTCTCAGCCTGATGCTGGTCGCCATGGTCAGCTCGGTGCTGCTGGTCACCGACTTCATCCTGCCCCGACCGGTCGCCTTCGTGCTCAGCGGCCTCACCGGGGTGTGGTTCCTGATCTTCTGGGCGGCCCTGCCCTTCGTGCACCGTGGCTGGCTGGACGGCGACGATGAGGACGAGGACGACGAGGACGAGGACAGCGACGGTGGTGCCGGGCGCGGCGGCCGGTCAGCGTCGGCCACGTAGGCCCAACGCCCGCAGCTCCAACTCCGCCAACGCGTCGGTGACCGCCGGGTCGCCCCGCCGCCACCCAGCGGCGACGTCCGGTCCGAGCGCGGCGATGGTGCCGAGCGGGCGGGTGGTCAGCGCCCGCAACGCCAGCAGATCCGACCCGGCCGGTACGCCGCGCAGTCGGGCCGCCGCGCTCGCCCGCCGGATCCAGCGCACCCGCAACGGCAACCAGCCGAACAGCACCAGACCCAGCGGAAAGACCAGCATCGTGGCGGCCAGCACCAGGGCCAGCTCACCGACCAGGTCCTGCTGCTCCTGCCCGGCGGCGGCGACCGAACGGGCCGCCCCGGCGGCCTGCTCGAACGGCCCGGTCAGCTCGTCGCCGACCAGTGGCACCCGGCCGACCCGGCTGCCGACGTCGGCGAGGTTGTCGGCCAGCCCGGTGCCGGCGTTCTCTAATGTCCGACCAGCGTCGGCCAGCTCACCGACCCGGTCATGCAGCCAGCTGGCGGCACGGATCCACAGGTAGACCCAGACGACGACGATCAGGTCGGTGGCGAGTTGCCGGCCGGCGCGCGGAAAACGGTCGGCGTAGATCTGCATACGCACAGCGTGCCGTACGAGGACCGGAACCGCGTATACGCGGTCACGTCTTCGGGGTACGCCGGGCGGCGCATTTCGGGCAGGTCCCGAAGATCTCCATCGTATGGCTGACTCCGACGTAGCCGTGCTGCGCCGCGATCCGTTCCGCCCAGCTTTCCACCGCCGGCCCGGCCACCTCGACCGCGCTGCCGCACGAGCGGCAGACCAGATGATGGTGGTGGCCCTGGCTGCACCGCCGGTACAGGTGCTCGCCGCCAGGTGGACGCATCACGTCGACCTCGCCGGAGTCGGCCAGCCCCTGCAACGTCCGGTAGACCGTGGTCAGACCGACCCGGTCGCCCCGCTGACGCAGCATGGCGTGCAGCTCCTGGGCGCTGTGGAAGCCGGCGAGCTCGTCGAGGATGGCGCTGACCGCGCTGCGTTGCCGGGTGTTGCGCACCGCCGAGGGCTCTGCGGTGCCGGGCGTGGTGTCTCCAGTCCTCATCAAGGCCTCCGGGACGTGTTCTGACCGGGCCGGTGCCGGCGGCTGCTCACCGGACCTCCCGGGCATGACTGACAGCGTCCGCGACGATATGCGCGACGTGTTCGTCGACCAGCGCGTAAGCGATCTCCCGGCCTCGCCGGGAGCCGTGCACCACGCCTGCGCCCCGCAGCACCCGCAGATGCTGGGACACCAGCGGTTGCGGCGCGCCGAGCTTCTGCACGAGTTCGTGGACACACCGTTCGCCCTGGGCGAGCTCGGTCACGATGGCCACCCGCAGCGGGGCCGAGAGTGCGCGCAGCAACTCGCTGGCGCTCTCGTACCCGTCGTAGCCGTTGGCCATCGTCACCCCGCAACGGTAACCAATACCGGAGGCGGATCGGCAGGCAGGCGGCTCAGCGGTGCTCGTTGCCGGGTCTGTACCAGGTCAGACGGGACGATCCGGGACCATCTCGGCGGGACGGTCCAGGACCACCTCGGGCGGTTCGACCTCGCGGGGCTGCCGGCGGTGGACGGCCAGCGTGCCGGCGCGGCGGCGCAGCAGCCGCCACGTCCCGGCGCCGACGGCGGTGGCCGCGAAGGCAGCGATCGCCAGGATCACGATGGTCGCGCCCATCGCGGTGTCGGCGGTTCCGGCCAGCCACACCCCGCCGCCGGCGGAGGCCGTACCGATGATCATCGCCATCGCCATGGTGCTGCGGAAACCCCGGGTGATCTGCTGGGCGGTCGCCACCGGGACCACCATCAGCGCGCTGACCAGCAGCAGGCCGACCGCCCTCATGGCGATGGTGACGGTCACCGCGGTGGTCACCGCGATCAGCAGGTTGAGGGTGCGCACCGGCAGGCCGGAGACCCGGGCGTACTCCTCGTCGTGACAGATGGCGAACAGCGCCGGCCGCAGCAGCAGCATCGCGGTCAGCACGACTGCGGCCAGCACCACGATCACCCACAGGTCCTCGACCGAGGCGGTGGTGAGCGAGCCGAAGAGGTACGCCATCAGGTTGGCGTTGCTGCGGTCGCCGGCCAGCCCGACCAGCATCACCCCGCCGGCGATGCCGCCGTAGAAGAGCAGGGCCAACGCCATGTCGCCGGAGGTACGCCCGCGTTCGCGCAGCAGCTCGATGGCGACCGCGCCGACTGCGGCGGCGATTACGGCGGTGAGCACCGGGGAGCGGTCCAGCAGCAGACCGACGCCGACGCCGGTCAGCGCCACGTGGCCGACGCCGTCGCCGATCAGCGACATCCGACGCTGCACCAGGTAGATGCCGAGGGCCGGGGCGGCCAGGCCGATGACCAGGGCCCCGATCAGGGCCCGGATCATGAACTCGTACTGGAAGATGCTCATGTGGTCCACATCTGGGCCGGCTCCACCGCGGCGTGCGGGTGGACGTGGTCGTGTCCGGGGTCCGCGTGGTGGCCGGCCGGCGCAGGCACCGCGCCGTCATGCACCACCTCGCCGTGGTGCAGCACCACGGCCCGGTCGATCAGCGGCTGCAGCGGACCGAGCTCGTGGGCGACGAGGAGCACCGTACCGTTGCCGGCCACGAACGCGCCGAGTGCCCGGGCAAACGCCTCCTGGCTGGCCGCGTCGACCCCGGCGGTGGGTTCGTCGAGCACCAGCAGTTCCGGTTCGCCGGCCAGCGCGCGGGCGATCAGCGTCCGTTGCTGCTGACCGCCAGAGAGCGTGGCCACCGGATCCCGGGACCGGTCGGCGAGGCCGACGGCGCTCAGCGCCGCGGCGACGGCCGTCCGGTCGGCGGCACCGGGCGGTCGCAGTACGCCGCGACGGGCCAGCCGACCGGAGGCGACCACCTCGCCGACGGTGGCCGGTACGCCGCTGCCGGCACCGAGCCGTTGTGGGACGTAGCCGATCCGGTGCCACTGCCGGAACCGCGTCGCCGGCACCCCGAACAGGTGCACCGAGCCGCTGCGCAGCGGCACCAGCCCGAGTGCCGCGCGGATCAGGGTCGACTTGCCGGAACCGTTGGCGCCCAGCAGCGCGACGACCTCACCGCTGGTCACGGTGAGGTCGACGGAGCGCAGGACGGTGCGGTTGTCGTAGCCGACCGCTCCGCGCGATACCTGGACGACGCTGGTGGTCACGAACATCCCAGGGCGGCGGTCAGATTGTTAAGATTGTTGTGCATCACCGAAAAATAGTCTCCGTCGGCGTCTGGCTGCAGTCCCTCGATCGGATCGAGCACTGCAGTCTCGGCACCGGTCTCGTCGGCGATGGTCTCGGCGACGCTCGGGCTGACCAGCGTCTCGAAGAAGATCGTCGTCGCCTGGTGCTCCCGGGCCTCCTCGATCACCTCGGCGAGGCGCTGCGGGGTCGGCTCGTCCTCCGGGCTCAACCCGGTGATCCCGATCTGGTCGAGCTGGTAGCGGGCTGCCAGGTAGCCGAAGGCGGCATGACTGGTGATGATCTCCCGGCGCTCGCAGTCGGCCAGCCGCTCGGCGTACTCGGCGTCCAGGGCCTCCAACTCGGTGCGCAGCGCGGCGGCACGCTCGGTGTAGTCGGCGGCGTGGTCCGGGTCGACGGCGGCGAGACGCTCGGCCAGCGCGTCACCGACGGTGGCGAACCGGGTGGGGTCCAGCCACAGGTGCGGGTCCTTCGCGCCGGTCTCCTCGGCGTGGTCGTCCGCCTCGTCGGCGTGGTCCGCCTCGTCGTCGGCGTGCTCGTCGTCGTCGGCGTGCTCGTCTTCGTCGGCGTGGTCCGCCTCGTCGTCGGCGTGCTCGTCTTCGTCGCCGTGGTCGTGGCTGTGACCACCGTCGGTGGCGTCCAGCAGCGGCTCGACCTCCACCACGTCGAATGCGTGGTCACCGGCCTCCTGCTCGACCGCGGCATCGACGGCGGGCTGGAAGTTACTCAGGTAGACGACCAGGTCCGCGTCGCTGACCTCGCCGACCTGCCGAGGGCTGAGCTCCAGGTCGTGCGGCTCCGCTCCGGGGGGCGCGAGACCGGTAACCGTGACGGCGTCGCCGCCGATCCGTTCGGCCAAAAACTGCAAGGGGTAGAAGGCGGCTACCACGCCGACCGTGGTGTCGCCGGCGGACCCGTCGCCGCCGTCCTGGGCGCAGGCGGCGGTGCTGCCCAGGGCCAGCAGGGCACCTGCGGTGGTGGCGACGGTACGACGGAAGAGGTGGCTGTGCATCAGGCAACTGTCCGTGGCGACGATAATGATTGTCAAAAACGCATGGTTGCATGATTCGCTGCCGCCTGGACGAGCGGTCTGAGCAGGGCTAGAAGATCTTGGCGAGGGCGACCGCCACGAGCAGGGTGAGCGCCACCAGGCGGAACATTCGTCCAGCCGCCGGCACCGCCGGCCAGCTGCTACGTAGCAACCAGACCAGCCCGGCGGCCAACAGCAGCAGCGCCGCCGCGCCGACGATGCCCGGTGCGAAGAGCCCGACCAGGACGAGCGCCAGGGCGGTGAGAAACGCCCCGGTCGGGCTGATCCGCCCGGGGCGGACCGGCGGCGACGGTTGCGTAGGCTGCATCCGACCGACTCTAGTCAGGAGGGGACTCGACGTGCTGGTGGTCAACCGGTTCGCCGTGCCGGAGGCGGACACGCCCGGCTTCGTCGATCGCGCCCGGGCCGCGTTGCGTGCCCTGGCCGGCCGCCCGGGGTACCGGCGCGGCGCACTGACCCGCGCGCTGGAGGACCCGCTCCGCTGGTGCCTGGTCACCGAATGGGAGTCAGTGGGCACCTACCGGCGGGCGCTCGGTTCCTTCGAGGTGAAGGTGGACGCGACGCCGCTGCTCGCCGAATCGCTCGACGAGCCGTCCGCGTACGAGGAACTGGTCACCGCCGGGCCCGGAGAAGAACCCGCAGCCCACACCAGTGACCGGGCGGCGGAGCCGGAACGGTGAGCCGGCGGGCACTACCCTTTGCCCCATGACCGATCCCGGACCGGCGCAACCGCGCCCGCCGTCCGCCGTGCCCGACGAGGCGTCCCCGTGGCAGGCACCCTCGCCGTGGGCTCCGCCGGACCGCCAGCCGCCGCCGCAGCCTGCCGCGACCGGACAGTCTGAGGCCGCACCGGACGCCACGCCGGCTGCTGGCTCGGTGACCCCGGTGCCCGGCCCGGCGACTACGGTGCCTGGTCCGGTGACCCCGGTGCCGGCCGGCCCCGGGGCCGCGCCGCCGTTCGCCGCTCCGCCGGCCGAAGGCCGCACCGCGCGGGTCTGGATCGGGCTGGGCGTCGCGGCACTCGCGCTGCTTCTGTGCTGCGGTGGTGGCACCGTCGCATTGGTCGGACTGATCGTCACCGGCGCCGAAGCGATCGACGAACAGGCCCGGATCGCGGTCGGCGACTACTTCGAAGCGGTGAGTCAGCAGGACTTCGGCGCCGCGTACGACATGCTCTGCGCCGAGGCGCAGAGCCGTGAATCGGCCAGCGAATTCGCCCGACGACTCGCCACGGAGCCGGAGATCACCGCCTACGAGGTCGGTCAGGTCTCGGTCACCAGCCGGATCGTCGTACCGGTGGAGGTCGACTACGCCCAAGGCGGCGAGGACACCCTGCGGGTGTCGCTCAACCAGGACACCGGCACCGGTGAGCTAGAGGTCTGCGGCGTCGAGGGGTAGCCTCCGAACATCTGCCAAATCAGCCCGTCCGCACATCCCCGCCGGCCGCCAGCCGGTGTAGGAGCAGCGCATGCCAGCCGACCGCATCGACGCCGTGGCCAGTCTCGCCCACCGGCGTGGTTTCGCGTTCCCGTCTGGTGAGGTCTACGGCGGCCAACCGGTCGCCTGGGACTACGGGCCACTCGGCGTGGAGCTCAAGGAGCATGTCCGCCGGCAGTGGTGGCGCACGGTGGTGCAGCACCGCGACGACGTCGTCGGCCTCGACGCGGCGGTCATCCAGGCGAGGCCGGTGTTCACTGCGTCCGGCCTGCTCGACGCCTACACCCAGACCCGGGTCCGGTGCCGGGCCTGCGACCTCACCCAACCGCTGGACCGGATCGTCGAGGCGTTCACCGTACGCCGGGAACAGCCGGCTGCCGCACTCGCCGAGCTCGCCTGTCCGAGCTGCGGCAGCCGGGGCAGCCTCACCGACCCGCAGCAGGTCAGCGGCCTGATCGAGGTCTCGCCGGACCGTCCGGGGCCACCACCGGACCGGTACTACCTGCGGCCGGAGGCGGCACCGGGCACCTTCGTGAACTTCGCCAACGTGATGATCGCCGCCCGCAAGAAGCCGCCGTTCGGCATCGCCCAGGTCGGCCGGGTCTTCCGCAACGTCGTCGGCCCCGGCGAGTTCCTGCTGCGCGGTCACGAGCGGGAGCGGATGGAGCTGGAGTACTTCGTCGAGCCCGGAACCGACGACGACTGGCTGGAGTACTGGGCACAGCAGCGGTGGGACTGGTACGTCGACCTGGGTCTCGCGCCACAGCAGTTGCGCCGTACCGAGGTGCCCCTCGCCGGCCTGCCGCAGCATGCCAAGCGGATCGTCGAGATCGAATTCCGGCTCGGTGGTGCCTATCAGGAATTCGTGGTGCTGGAAGGGATCACGAACCGCGCCGACTACGATCTGACCGCCCATGCCAAGCATTCCGGGGCCGACCTTTCCTATTTCGACCAGGACCGGGGTGAGCGGTGGGTGCCGTACGCGATCGAGCCGGCGGCGGACCTCACCGCGACGGTCTTCGCTCTGCTGCTGGCGGCGTACGACGAGGACGAGGCACCGAACACCAAGGGCGGCGTCGACAAGCGGACCGTGCTCCGTCTCGATCCACGGATCGCCCCGGTCAAGGTGGCGGTGCTGCCGCTGTCGCGCAACGCCGACCTCTCGCCGAAGGCACGTGACCTGGGTGCCGCGTTGCGGCGCCGCTGGATGGTCGAGTTCGACGATTCGCAGGCCATCGGTCGCCGCTACCGGCGTCAGGACGAGATCGGTACGCCGTACTGCGTCACGGTCGACTTCGAGACGCTGACCGACGACGCGGTCACCGTGCGGGACCGGGACACCATGGCGCAGCAGCGGGTGTCACTGGACCAGGTCGAGCGGTACCTGCTGGAGCGGTTGCCGCCCAGCTGACCCCCCACCCGGAGCGGTTGCCGACCGGCTGACCCCCACCCGGGTCCGGCGCCGGGTGGGTCCGTGGAATCCTGGACGGCGTGTCTGTCACCGCGTCCCGGCCGGCCGGTGGGTCCGCGCCGGCCCTGCCGCCGCTGCCGCTCGGCCGCCACCAGGTGTGGCCGCCGGTGGTCCTGGCACCGATGGCCGGGATCACCAACGTCGCCTTCCGCCGGTTGTGCCGTGAGCAGGGCGGTGGGCTGTACGTCTGCGAGATGATCACCACGCAGGCGCTGGTCGAGCGCAATCCGAAGACGCTGCGGATGATCGCGTTCGCGCCGTCCGAACGCCCCCGGAGCCTGCAGCTGTACGGGGTCGATCCGCAGGTCACCGCAGCCGCGGTGCGGATCGTGGTGGAACGTGACCTGGCCGATCACATCGACCTGAACTTCGGCTGCCCGGTGCCCAAGGTCACCCGAAAGGGCGGTGGTGCGGCGTTGCCGTGGCGGCACCGGCTGTTCAGCCGGATCGTCGCCGGTGCGGTCCGGGCGGCCGCGCCGGCCGGGGTGCCGGTGACGGTGAAGATGCGCAAGGGCATCGACGACGATCACCTGACGTATCTGGACGCCGGGCTGGCGGCTCAGGAGGCCGGGGTCGCGGCGGTGGCGCTGCACGCCCGTACCGCCGCCCAGCGGTACTCGGGTACCGCCGACTGGGACGCGATCGGCCGGCTCAAGCAGGCGTTGAGCGTGCCGGTGCTCGGCAACGGTGACATCTGGGAGGCCGACGACGCGGTGCGGATGGTGGCGCACACCGCCGCTGACGGGGTCGTCGTCGGCCGGGGCTGTCTGGGCCGGCCGTGGCTGTTCGCCGACCTGTCGGCGGCGTTCGAGGGCGGGTCCGGGCGGACGTTGCCGACCCTGGGCGCGGTCGCCGCCACCATGCGCCGGCACGCCGAGCTGCTGGTCGACTGGTTCGGCACCGGACGCGACGGGCGGGCCGACGCCGAGCGGGACGGCTGCACCGACTTCCGTAAGCACGTGGCCTGGTACCTGAAAGGCTTCCCGGTCGGCGGTGAGCTGCGCCGGGCCCTCGCCATGGTGTCCAGCCTGGCGGAGCTCGACGCGCTGCTGTCCAAGCTCGACCCGGCAGAGCCGTTCCCCCGGCACACGTTGGGCCAGCCGCGGGGCCGGACGAACTCGCCGGGCAAGGTCTTCCTGCCGTACGGGTGGCTGGCCAGCCGGGACGACGATTCCGTCCCGGCCGGGGCGGAGATCGCCGATTCCGGCGGCTGAAACCGGCTGGAACCGGCTGGCGAACCCGTACCGCACACCGCTCGACCGGAGTGATCCAGCACACCGGTGAATGCGCAGAACTGCGCACGGAAGCGCTCCCAGGACGGCATCCGATCGCCACCCGTGTCGTTTCCTGTGCGGCTGGTCACCCACTACTGTCGGCTTGCCTCCCTGGTCGCTTAACCTGCGCCAACCAATGGCCATTGGTGAACCATCGTTCAGCGCCGAACGGCACATGGGAGGCCAACAATGGCGGAATCCGGCGGACCGGGCGACCCGTCCCGGCAGACAGCCCATCACCACAGGTACGTCTACGACTTCACCGAGGGAAACCGCGACCAGCGGGATCTGCTCGGCGGCAAGGGGGCGAACCTGGCCGAGATGACCAACCTCGGCCTGCCGGTCCCACCCGGCTTCACCATCACCACCGAGGCGTGCCGGGCCTACCTGGCGAGCGGCGCGGTACCGCCGGATCTGCCCGACCAGATCGCTGCCGCCCTGGCCCGGCTGGAGCGCCAGCGTGGCAAACGGCTCGGCGACCCGGCCGACCCGCTGCTGGTCTCGGTCCGCTCCGGGGCAAGGTTCTCCATGCCGGGAATGATGGAGACGGTGCTCAACGTGGGCCTCAACGACGAGTGCGTGGCGGGGCTCGCTGCCCAGGCCGGCGGTGACGAACGGTTCGCCTGGGACTCCTACCGTCGGCTGGTCCAGATGTTCGGCCGGACGGTCTGCGGGGTGCCGGGGGAGGAGTTCGACCAGGCGCTGGAGGCGGCCAAGCGGGCCACCGGCTCCGACGACGATCTCGCGCTGGACGCCGACGCGCTGCGTGGACTGGTCCGGGCGTACCAGAAGATCTTTTTCGCGCACACCGGCCGGGACTTCCCGCAGGACCCCCGCGAGCAGCTCGACCTGGCGATCCGGGCGGTCTTCGACTCGTGGAACGCCGAACGGGCGGTGATCTACCGGCGTCAGGAACGGATCCCCACCGAACTCGGCACCGCGGTCAACGTGGTCGCGATGGTCTTCGGCAACCTGGGGCCGGACTCCGGCACCGGTGTCGCCTTCACTCGCGACCCGGCCAGCGGTGACCAGGGGGTCTACGGCGACTACCTGGCCAACGCGCAGGGCGAGGACGTTGTCGCCGGGATCCGTAACACGCTGCCGTTGCAGGAGCTGGCCCGGCTCGACCCCCGGTCGTACGGTGAGCTGTTGACCATCATGGCCCGGCTGGAGAACCACTACCGGGATCTGTGCGACATCGAGTTCACCATCGAACGCGGCAAGCTGTGGATGCTGCAGACCCGGGTCGGCAAGCGGACCGCCGCCGCCGCGTTCGTCATCGCCAGCCAGCTGGTCGACGAGGGAATCATCGATCTGGACGAGGCGCTGCACCGGGTCAGCGGGGCGCAGTTGGCGCAGCTGATGTTCCCCTGCTTCGACCTGTCCGACGCGCCGCCGACGATCGCCACCGGGATCGGTGCCTCGCCGGGCGCGGCCGTCGGCAAAGTCGTCTTCGACTCGGCCCGGGCGGTCGAGCTGGCCCGGCAGGGGGAGCAGGCGATTCTGGTCCGGCGGGAGACCAACCCCGACGACCTGCCCGGCATGATCGCCGCGCAGGGCATCCTGACCAGCCGGGGAGGCAAGACCAGCCACGCCGCCGTGGTGGCCCGGGGGATGGGCAAGACCTGCCTGTGCGGGGCCGACGCCCTCGACATCGACGCCGGCGCCGGGCGGTTCATCGTCGGTGACCAGATCGTCTCCGAAGGTGACGTGGTGTCGATCGACGGCACCAGCGGCTGCCTGTACCTCGGTGCGGTGCCGGTGCGCCCGTCCGAGGTGGTGCAGTACTTCGAAGGCTCCGTCGACCCGGCGACCACCACCGACCCGCTGGTGCTCGCCGTACACCGGATCCTGTCCCACGCCGACGACCGGCGGCGGCTGACGGTGCGCACGAACGCCGACACCGGCGCGGACGCCGCGCGGGCCCGGCGGTTCGGCGCCGAGGGGATCGGGCTGTGCCGCACCGAGCACATGTTCCTCGGCGACCGCCGGGAACTGGTGGAGCGGCTGATCCTGGCCCGTGACGAGGCGGAGCGTGCGGCCGCGCTGGCCGAACTGCTGCCCCTGCAACGGGCCGACTTCCGGGAGATCTTCCAGGAGATGGACGGCCTGCCGGTCACCGTACGGCTGATCGATCCGCCGCTGCACGAGTTCCTGCCGTCGCTGGAGGAGCTGGCCGTGTCGGTCGCCCTGGCGCAGGCCCGGGGTCAGGAGGCCGGCCGCGACGCGGCCCTGCTCGCCGCGGTGCGCCGGATGCACGAGCAGAACCCGATGCTCGGGCTCCGTGGCGTGCGGCTCGGCCTGGTCATCCCGGGGTTGTTCGCGATGCAGGTGCGGGCGATCACCGAGGCGGCCGTCGAGTTGGCCGCCGCCGGGCGCGATCCGCGACCGGAGATCATGGTCCCGCTGGTCGGCGCGGTCCAGGAACTGGAGACGGTACGCGCGGAAGCCGACCGGATCATCGCCGAGGTGCTCGGCGACCGGTCGGTCGAGATCCTGATCGGCACCATGATCGAGGTGCCCCGGGCCGCGTTGACCGCCGGTCAGCTCGCCGGATCGGCGCAGTTCTTCTCCTTCGGCACCAACGACCTGACCCAGATGGGCTGGGGATTCTCCCGTGACGACGTGGAGGGCGCGTTCTTCTGGCGCTACCTGGAGCTGGGCATCTTCGGCATCTCGCCGTTCGAGTCGATCGACCGGGACGGGGTGGGCCGGCTGGTGCGGATCGCCGTCGAGGAGGGCCGCGCCGCCCGGCCCGGCCTGAAGATCGGGGTCTGCGGCGAGCATGGCGGCGACCCCGACTCGGTGCACTTCTTCCACGAGGCGGGCCTGGACTACGTGTCCTGCTCGCCGTTCCGGGTGCCGGTGGCCCGGCTGGAGGCCGGCCGGGCGACGGTCGAGTCAACCGGCTCGGACAGCCGCTGACCGGCCGCTGGCGCTGACCGGCCGCTGGCGCTGACCGGCCGCTGGCGCAGAGCGGCCGGGCACCCTGGGGGCGGGAGGGTGCCCGGCCGCTGCCTCGGTCCCCGCCGGCCGGCGTCGGTCAGAACCGGCGGCGCGGTAACGCCGGGTTGTACGGCAGGGTCGCCATCGGGGTGCGGACCGCCAGCGGCGCGTGATTGTCCAGTAGTCCCGGCACCGGTGCCGCGACGTTGCTGGCCGGTCTGCTCCGCAGCAGCTCCCCGATCGACCGCGCCGCCCGGCGGCCGTGCGCGTGCAGCAGGCCCGGATCGGTGCCCGGTCCGGCGAGTACGGCGAGCAGCGCCCGGTCGCCCACCGGGTAGAGGGCGACCTGGCCCCGGCTGCCGTGGATCACGGTCTCCCGCAGGTCACCGTGGCCGGCGGTCATCGCGAACCGTCGCCCCAGGCCGACGCTTGCGGCGGCCAGCGCGGCGATGCTCTCCGCTTCGGCGCTGGCGAGGTCGTGGGTGATCAGCAGGCCGTCCACGCCGGTCAGTACGGAGCCGGTCACATCGGGCACCCGGCGGCGTAGCCCGTTCAGCTCGGTAACGATAGCGGTGTCAGTGTCCACCGGCGGTCTCCTTCACTCGATCGTCCGGTTGGCTGGTCGCCGACCTCGTCCCGAGCGACCCGCCGCAGGCGTACGGGCGGGTG
This sequence comes from Solwaraspora sp. WMMA2080, assembly GCF_027497395.1. Taxonomy (GTDB): domain Bacteria; phylum Actinomycetota; class Actinomycetes; order Mycobacteriales; family Micromonosporaceae; genus Micromonospora_E. Next base: position 6,299,606 of record NZ_CP114910.1, read on the forward strand.
GTGGCCGGGTGGGGAGGGCGACTGCGGTCGGCGCGGCGTCGGCGACGTTGCGCGCCGCGCGACGGTGGGGCGCAGGGTTCCGCCACCGGGCCGGGTGGGGTGCCGGCGGGCCTCGGTCGGTCGATGATCGACACCAGCGGGTTGTCCAATCGTCCGGTCGAGGTAGCAGTGACGATGTGCTCCTGGCACGTTACCGCAGGCGATGTTTCTTTGTGGACCCGTAACCATCGGCAATCGGACAGCAACTGATAACTGATCGGCTATTGCGAACGATCATCAAACTGACTTCGGGTGTTTGGCCCGTCACCCTGCCGGGTCGGTGGTGGTCGCCGTACGGTAGGCCTGGAACCGGGTCCGTACGACCTCAGGAGGTGGCCGGTGGCAAGTCAGTGGGAGAACCTGGTGGTCGACGCCCACGACCCGGCCCGGCTGGCCAGATGGTGGGCGCAGGCGCTCGGCTACCAGATCGTGCACGAGGCGTCGGACGAGGTGGAGATCCGGCGCTCACCGGACCAACTGCCCGGGCTGATCTTCGTTCCGGTGCCGGAGAGCAAGCAGTTGAAGAACCGGCTGCACATCGACCTGCGCCCGACGGATCAGGCAGCGGAGGTCGAGCGGCTGGTCGACATGGGTGCCCGCCGGGTCGACATCGACCAGGGTGACGTCACCTGGATGGTGCTGGCGGATCCGGAGGGCAACGAGTTCTGCGTACTCAGCGGACGTGGCTGAGTGGCCCGCTCCACCGCAGCCTGCAGCAGCAGCAGGAACGTCCGGCCGTCCGGCCCGTCGCCGAACCCCAGCCAGCAGGACTCGGGCCGGCCGTGGGTCTGCCAGCGGGCGGTGACCAGGATGCCGTCCGCCGCCGGCAGGGCCAGCGCCAGCGTGGCCAGTCGTGCCGACCGGGCGTAGCCGTGCGGCGGAGCGTCCCCGGCCGTGACCAGGTGCCGGCCGAGCAGGATGTCTACCCGATGATGACGGCGCGCTGGTCGCGTCGATCCGGTCGGCCCGGTCGAACTGGTCAGACAGCAGGCGCTGGCGCCGGCCAGCTCTCCCATGAGCTGGCCGGCGCAGTGCTCCTCGACGGCGTACCGCATCGGTTCGGCGACATCGCAGATGTGTACGAGCCGGCTGGTACGGGTCCACCCCTGGTCAGCCACGACCCGATTGTGGACTGGCCGGGTGCGGTCCCGCAGGGTCGACGTCAACATCACGACACAAACCGGAAACCATCCCGAAATCGTTACCCGATCAGGTGACGGGCACCCGCCGCTCAAGGGGGCCGGTTCGCCGCCCCACCGGGCTGGTCGGGCTGCTGGTTCGCCGCCCCGCCAGGGCGGTTAGGCTGCTGAAGGTGAGTGCCTCTCCGGACGGCCCGGCGGTTGGTCGCGCCGCCGACGCGCACCGACTGGTGCCGGAGCCGGCCAAGGACACCGGCTACGGGCGCAGTCCGTACGAGCGGGACCGGGCCCGGGTGCTGCACTCGGCCGGGTTCCGGCGGCTGGCGGCCAAGACCCAGGTGTATCTGGCGGATCCGAGTGGCGCGGACGGCGTACCCCGGACCCGGTTGACCCATTCGCTGGAGGTCGCGCAGATCGCCCGCGAGATGGGTGCCCGGCTCGGCTGTGACCCGGACGTGGTGGACGTCGCGGGCCTGGCCCACGACCTCGGACACCCGCCCTTCGGACACAACGGTGAGCGGGCGCTGGACGAGGTCGCCGCCGGCTACGGCGGCTTCGAAGGCAACGCGCAGACGCTGCGGGTGCTCACCCGGCTGGAGGCCAAGGTGATCGGTCCGTCCGGCGACTCCGTCGGGCTCAACCTCACCCGGGCCTCGCTCGACGCTACCTGCAAGTACCCCTGGCCACGACAGCCCGGCGAGCGCAAGTTCGGGGTGTACGCCGACGACCAGCCGGTGTTCACCTGGCTGCGCGACGGCGCGCCCGACGGCCGGCGGCGCTGCCTGGAAGCGCAGGTGATGGACTGGGCCGACGACGTCGCGTACTCGGTGCACGACCTGGAGGACGGTATCCACGGCGGCTACATCGACCTCGGTCGGCTGATCGTGGACCCCGACGAACAGGCCGCGCTGGCGGCCGACGTCGCTGCGGCCTACTCCACCGAGTCCGCCGACGATCTGGCCGGCATCCTGGCCGAGTTGCTGGCCCGACCGGAGTTGCGGCTGCTGATCGGCTACGACGGCAGCCACCCGGCCCAGGCGGCGCTGAAGGGCACGACCAGCATGCTCACCGGGGCGTTCGTCGCCGCCGCGGTGTCGGCCACCCGGGACCGTTCCGGTGGGCAGCCGGTGCGGCGGTACGCGGCCGATCTGGTCGTGCCCCGGGTGGTGCGCGCCCGGTGCGCGCTGCTGAAAGGGCTGGCGTTGCGCTACGTGATGCGTCGGCCCGGTGCCGCCGCCGGCTACCTGCGGCAGCGGGAGATCCTCGCCGAACTCGTCGAGGCGTTGACCGGGTACGCCCCGGCCGGTCTGGACCCGGTCTTCCTTCCATTGTGGTCGGACGCACCGGATGACCGGGTCCGGGCACGGGTGATCATCGACCAGGTCGCGTCACTCACCGATCTGGCGGCGATCTCCTGGCACCGGCGGCTGACCCGGCCGGCGGGGCGGCCGGGTCCGACCCGCGTCTGATCCGGTTCACGGCCGGTCGCTCCCTCAGCTCTCGGCCGGCGGGCGGACCGCGACCAGGTCTGCGGCGAGCAGCGCCGACCACCAGGTCTCGACGTTCGACAGCGATCCGGAGATGATCCGTGGCTGGTCGCCCTCGGTGAGCAGGGTCAGGGCCGAGCCGTCCGGCCAGGCCAGCACCCAGCCGGCGATGTGTGGGAGCTCGTCCTCCGGTGCCAGTTCGGCGTCCCGGCTGCGGTAGAGGGCACACAGTCGGGGCGCTTCGTCGAGGGCGATCACGTCCAGGTGGTCGGTGGCGCTGGTCTCAGGCAGCAGCTGGGGCATGGGGGTGCCTCCTCCTTCGGGCTGGGGATCCGGCAATGTAGACAAGACACAGTGAATCGTGAAGAAAGAGAAACAAGCCAGCGAACGGTTCACTAGGTACGACACAGACAGTATTGCCGTGGTCACAGATAAGGACAAGGTCTGTTCTTCGGCGAGGCGTGGAAAGTGCGTATTGACAGAGGCCTGCCTGGTCAGGGTGGGGTTCGGGAGGTCCGTCGCGGCCGGTGGGGTGCCGGCACCCGGCCCCCGGCACCCGCACCGTCGGTGATGGTGGCGGCAGGGCAGGATGTACCTCGAAGGAGGGCGACAGAGCATGGCTGGTCGGATCCGGGACGAGGACATCTCGCTGGTGCGGGAGCGTACGTCGATCGCCGACATCATCTCGGAGAGCGTCACGCTCAAGTCGGCCGGTGGTGGCAACCTCAAAGGGCTCTGCCCCTTCCACGACGAGAAGACGCCGTCGTTCACCGTGGCGCCCGGCCGGAACGTGTACTTCTGTCACGGCTGTGGCAAGGGCGGGGACGCGATCACCTTCCTGATGGAGGCCGAGCACCTCACCTTCGTCGAGTCGGTGGAGCGGCTCGCCGCCCGCGCCGGGATCCAGCTGCGCTACATCGAGGCCGGTCCCGCGCCGGTCCGCCAGCAGGCCGGTCAGCGGCAACGGCTGACTGCGGCGCACGCCGCCGCGGTCGAGTTCTACGTCGACCGGCTGACCGACCCGGCGGCCCGGCCGGCCCGCGAGTTCCTTGCCCGCCGAGGGTTCGACCGGGCGACCGCCGAGCGGTACGCGTGCGGCTTCGCCCCGGACGCGTGGGACGAGCTGACCCGGCACCTGCGCCAGCGGGGCTTCACCGCGCAGGAGTTGATCACCGCTGGGCTGGCCCGCCAGGCCCGGTCCGGCTCGTTGATCGACCGCTTCCGGCGTCGCCTGCTGTGGCCGATCCGGGAGCTCGGTGGCGACGTCATCGGCTTCGGCGCGCGCAAGCTCTTCGACGACGACGACGGACCCAAGTACCTGAACACCCCGGAGACCCCGATCTACAAGAAGTCCCACGTGCTGTACGGGATCGACCAGGCGAAGCGGGAGATCGCCCGGCAGGGCAGGGCGGTCATCGTGGAGGGCTACACCGACGTGATGGCCTGCCACCTGGCCGGGGTGCCGACCGCCGTCGCCACCTGCGGCACCGCGTTCGGGGCGGACCACATCGGCGTACTGCGCCGGCTGCTGATGGACACCGAGGCCGTCGCCGGGGAGATCATCTTCACCTTCGACGGGGACGCGGCCGGACAGAAGGCGGCGCTGCGCGCGTTCGAGGAGGACCAGCGCTTCGTCGGGCGTACCTTCATCGCGGTCAGCCCGGACAACATGGATCCGTGCGATCTGCGGCTGGCAAAGGGCGACCTCGCCGTGCGCGACCTGGTCGCGCGCCGGGAACCGCTGGTCGACTTCGCGCTGCGGCAGGTACTGAGCCGGTTCGACCTGGACACAGTCGATGGCCGGGTGGAGGCGATGCGGCGGGCCGCGCCGCTGGTGGCGAAGCTCAAGGACCGGGACAAACGCCCGGAGTACGTGCGCAAGCTCGCCGGCGACCTCGGGATGGAGGTCGAACCGGTGCAGCGGGCGGTGCTCGCGGCGGCGGCCGGGCCGCAGCGGACCGCCGGCGGCCGGGCCGCGGTGCCCGAGCCGGCGGCGCCGAAGCCGCGCAACGAGCCGGACAATCCTCAGGCGCTGGTCGAACGGGAGGCGTTGAAGCTCGGGCTCCAGGTGCCGGTGCTCGCCGGCCCGATGTTCGACAACCTCGGCGCGGAGGTCTACCAGCATCCGGTACACGCCGTGCTGCGGGACGCGATGGCGCAGGCCGGCGGGGCCGCAGCCGCCACCACCGGAGCGGTGTGGATCGAGCGGGTCCGGGACAACTGCGCCGACCTCGCGGCTCGGGCGTTGGTCGCCGAGCTTGCGGTCGAACCGCTGCACGTCGACCGGGACGCGGACCCGTACTACGTCTCGGTGACCCTGGCCCGCCTGCAGTGGGGGGCGGTCACCACCCGCATCCGGGAGCTGAAGTCGAAGGTGCAGCGGATCAACCCGGTCACCAACCAGGACGAGTATCTGACCCTGGCCGGGGAGCTGTTCTCCCTGGAACAGCACGCGCGTGCGCTGCGCGAACAAGCCGTGGGAGGGTTGTGAAGGTGTGGAGTCTGTTTCGGCGTAGCGCACGGCTGCCGGCCGACCAGCGGCCGCCGCTGGACCGCGACGAGCGGTTGCTGGCCTGGAGCGGGACCGCGACCGGCACGCTGGTCGTCACCAACCGGGGCCTGTGGCTGCCGGGCCGGGACACCCGGCTCGGCTGGCACCAGGTGCACAAGGCGGTCTGGTCGGGCGAGAGGCTGGTCGTCACGCCGGCTGAGACGGTGTCGGAGCACGACGGCTACACCGTGGTCGCCGACGGACCGGCGATCTCGCTCGACCTGTCGGACCCGGGAGATGTCCCGGACCAGGTCCGGACCAGGGTGACCCGGTCGGTCGGCTACAGCATGCACCATCAGCTGGACGGTGGCGGGGCCCGAGTGGTGGGCCGGCGGGTGTCCGGCATCGATGGCCTGAGCTGGACGGTGCGCTACGACGCCAGCGTCGACACCGACGCGGACTGGCTGCCCGACCGTACCGCCGAACTGGTGGCCGCGGCCAGGGCGTCGGTCGAGCAGCAGCCGTGACCACCTGCCGCGGTGCGGCCGTCCGGTAGCGGATGCGCCCGGGCCGGTACGTCGGCTCAGCCGGCGGTGAAGACGTGGTCGCTGATCATCCTGGTGGCGCCGATCAGACCGGCCTGGTCGCCCAGCTCGGACAGGACGATCGGCATGTCGCCGGTGGCCAGCGGCAGTGAGCTGCGGTAGACGACGCTGCGGATCTCGGCCAGCAACGCGTGGCCCATCCCGGCGAGTCCGCCGCCGATCACCACCATCCCCGGGTTGAAGAAGCTCACCAGCCGGGCCAGCACCTGGCCGACGCGTCGTCCACCGTCGCGGACCATGCCGACCGCGACCGGGTCGCCGGCGGCGGCCGCCCGGGTGACGTCCAGCGCGGTGAGCGTGCCGATCCGGGCGAGTTGTTCGGCGAGCTGGTCGGAACGCCCGGCTCGGGCGGCGGCGACCGCGTCGCGGGTCAGCGCCGCACCACCGAAGTACGCCTCCAGGCAGCCGACGTTGCCGCAGAGGCACTGCGGCCCGTTCTCGTCGACAGCGGTGTGGCCGATGTCGCCGGCGCAACCGTTGGCCCCCCGGTAGACGTCCCCGCCGACCACTATCCCGGCGCCGATCCCGGCGCCGATCTTGACGAACAGGAAGTCGTCGAACGAACGGGCGATGCCGGCGTGTTTCTCACCGAGCGCCATGATGTTGACGTCGTTGTCGACCAGCACCGGGCAGCCGAGTTCGGTGCTGAACATCTCCCGTACCGGGAAGCGGTGCCAACCCGGCATGAACGGTGGCGAGACCGGCACGCCTTCGTGGACACTGACCGGACCGGGCACCCCGATGCCGGCGCCGGTGAACCGCGTGGTTCCCGAGTCGGCGGCCAGTTTGGTGACCAGTTCGAGAGCCTGCGCGATCACCGTCGTCGGCCCCTGGCGCAGCTCGGTGCGCTCGGTCATCCGGGTCACGACCTGCAGCTCTCCGTCGGTGAGCGCCACGTCCAGGGTGCTCGCGCCGATGTCGATGCTGAGGAAGCGGGTGGCGGCGGCGATCCGGACGATCGACGACGGACGACCGCCCCGGGACGCGGCCGGACCGGCGGTCTCCACCAGACCCCGGTCGATCATCCGGTCGAGCTCGGTGGCCACCTTCGACCTGGACAGGCCGACCGCGTCGCCAAGTTCGGCGCGCGAGCACGGGCCGTCGCGGAGCAGGCGCAGGATCTGCGCCTGGTGCGTGTTCTCCGGCCACACTCCCAGCACGTTGGTCATTGTCCTTTACCTGGGTCCGGCACGTGGCGTCGTCCGACGTGGAGGGCCGGTGGACACGCGGGCGAAGCGGACCGGCGTGGGCAGGGACCGGGCAAGGTGACGAACTCGCCCGCTGACCCGGGAGTAGCGAGTCAGGATGGCAAACTTAGTGCATTGAAGCGCAATCTTCAAGACGTTCGTACTATACTTTGTCCTCAATCTGACGAAAGGCGCCTTGCTCGCGAAACTCGCGGCGTCCCTGTCGGGGCCGCGCGGTAGCGTCGTGGCCGTGACTGAACGGGGTAAGGGGCCACTCATCCACGCACGCGGTCTGGTCAAGCGGTTCGGGACGTTCACCGCAGTCGCCGGCATTGACGTCGACGTCGCGCCCGGCGAGGCGTTCGGCTTTCTGGGGCCGAACGGCGCCGGCAAGAGCTCCACCATGCGGATGGTGGGCTGCGTCTCCCCGCCCAGCGGCGGCATTTTGCGAATCCTCGGGATGGATCCGCAGCAGGACGGCCCGGCGATCCGGGCCCGGCTCGGCGTCTGCCCGCAGCTGGACAACCTCGACCAGGAACTGACGGTACGGGAGAACCTGGTCAGTTACGCCCGCTACTTCCAGATCCCGCGACCGGTCGCCCGGCGCCGCGCCGACGAACTGCTCGACTTCGTGCAGTTGCGCGACCGGTCGGGTAGCAAGGTCGAGCCGCTGTCCGGCGGCATGAAACGCCGACTCACCATCGCCCGTGCCCTGGTCAACGAGCCGGACATCGTGCTGCTCGACGAGCCGACCACCGGGCTGGACCCACAGGCCCGGCACCTGGTGTGGGAGCGACTGTTCCGGCTCAAGCAACGGGGCGTCACGCTGGTGCTGACCACGCACTACATGGACGAGGCCGAGCAGCTCTGCGACCGACTGGTGGTGATGGACGGCGGTCGGATTGTCGCCGAGGGCTCGCCGCGGGACCTGATCACCCGCTACTCCACCCGTGAGGTGGTCGAACTCCGGTTCCCGACCGACGACCAGGACAGCTTCGCCGGCAAACTGGGCGGAATCGCCGAACGGACCGAGGTGCTGCCGGACCGGATCCTGATCTACACCGGCGACGGCGACGGGGCGCTCAACGAGGTGCACCGCCGTGGGCTGGCACCGACCAGCGCGTTGATCCGGCGCAGTGGTCTGGAGGACGTCTTCCTGCATCTCACCGGCCGGACCCTGATCGACTAGAATCGGCCGGGCATGATCGCGCAGACCGACCGGCTGTCACTACGCCGCTTCACCATCGACGACCTGCCACTGCTCGTCGAGCTGGACAGTGACCCCGAGGTGATGCGGTACCTTACCGGAGGCAGACCGACCCCGGCCGAAACCGTACGCCGCGAGGTCCTGCCCGCGATCCTGCGTGACTATCTGCGCTTTCCGGGCTTCGGCAAGTGGGCCGCCATCGAGCGCTCCAGCGGTGCCTTCATCGGCTGGTTCGCGCTGAAGCCGGCCGCCGCCGGTCCGGCTGTCACCGGTCCCGCCGACGGTGTGGTCAACGGCCGCAGTGGCCGGCTGGCGATCACCGAGGTGGAGCTCGGGTACCGACTGCGACGCGCCTCCTGGGGCCGGGGGTACGCCTCGGAGGGTGCCCGAGCACTGCTGCGGATGGCGTTCGATCACCCGACCGTCGACCGGGTATTCGCCGAGACGATGGCGGTCAACGTCGCCTCGCGGCGGGTGATGGAAGCGGCCGGATTGCGCCTGGCCCGCTGCTTCCACCTGCAGTGGGACGATCCGATCGAGGGCGTCGAGCACGGCGAGGTCGAATACGAGGTGCGCCGGATCGACTGGGCGGAGCGCGCCGCGGCGCCGGCGATCGAGCGTAACCGCCTGTACTGACGGCGGGAGTCCCGGTCGGCGATCGGTCCGTGTGACGCCCTGGAAGCCCTGCCGATCCGCGACCATCCCGGGCGGCGGACCCGGGAGACGGAAATACCGGTGAGGATGTCCCGCCGTCGCCGTAGAGTACGCCGGGCCGGTAGGTCTCGGGCGGTCGTTCCGGGGCGTCGTTTCCACGATGTCGTACCCGGGCGGTACAACATCTGCCGGGACCGGGTACGGGGAGGGCGACGACGGATGTCCGGGACAGACACTGGCGCGACGCCGACGGTAACGACAACCGCGCGATCGACCGGGGCGCGGGCCCGGAGCTGGTTCGGGCCGGCGTCGAGCGTCCTGGAAGCCAACCTGACCGCCTACCGGCGGACCTGGCGGTCGTCGGTCTTCTCGTCGTTCCTGCTGCCGCTGTTGACGGTGCTCAGCTTCGGAGTGGGGGTGGGAGCCTACGTTGACCAGGGGGTCGGTGGGTTCAGCTATCTCGACTGGATCGTCCCTGGTCTGATCGCTTCCACCGCGTTGCAGGTGGCCATCGGGGAGTCCTCCTGGCCGGTCCTGGGCGGGTTCACCTGGCAACGGACCTACTACTCGCAGATAGCCGCTCCGCTACGGATCGCCGACATCGTCGGTGGGTTGCTCGCCTTCGTCCTGCTGCGGGTGCTGGCGAGTGCCGTGGCCTTCGTCGCGGTGGCCGCCGCGTTCGGTGCGCTGCACTCGGGTTGGGCGGTGCTGACCCTGCCGGTGGCCGTGCTGCTGGCAGCGGCCGTCGCCCTGCCGGTGGCCGCCTTCGCGGCCACCATCCGCAGCGACAGCTACATGGTCATCGTGTTCCGGTTCGCGGTCATCCCGATGACCCTGTTCGCCGGAGTGTTCTTTCCGGTGGAGTCGCTGCCGGTGACCGTGCGCTGGCTGGCGTACCTGTCGCCGCTCTGGCACGGGGTCGACCTGTGCCGGGCGGCCTCGCTCGGCATCACGCCCGCCTGGTCCGTCCCCGGGCATCTCGGCTACCTGAGCCTCTGGGCGGCGGCCGGGTGGTGGCTGGCAGTCAACCGGTTCCGCAAGCGTCTGATCCACTAGAGGAGGCAACAGTGGTGACCCTCGTCCTGCCGCAGATGCTCGGGGTCGGCGCGGCCGTGCGGCGGGCCGGGTCGGTGATGGAGCGCAACGCGGCCGCCCTGAAGTCCGCGTACTGGGTGGTGATGATCTCCGGGGTGGTCGAGCCGTTGCTCTACCTGTTCTCGATCGGTGTCGGCGTGGGCCGGCTGATCGGGGACATCACCCTGCCGGGCAGCGGGGCCGTCATCGGGTACGCAGCCTTCGTCGCCCCAGCGATGCTCGCCGCCTCGGCGATGACCGGCGCGTTGTCGGAGACGACGTTCAACTTCTTCGCCAAGATGAGGTTCGTCAAGCTCTACGACGGGATCCTGGCCACCCCGGTCCGCCCGACCGAGCTGGCCTTCGGTGAGCTCGGCTGGGCGATGGCGCGGGGCAGTATCTATTCGGCAACCTTCCTGCTGGTGATGGTCGTGATGGGGCTGACGACGGTCCCCCGGGCGCTGCTGGCGTTCCCGGCCGCGATCCTGGTCGGGTTCGCCTTCGGCGGGCTCGGCATGGCGCTGTCCACCTACATGCGCAGCTGGCAGGACTTCGACCTGATGGGCTCGGCCCAGTTCGCGGTCTTCCTGTTCTCCGGGACGTTCGTGCCGGCCGAGGCGTACCCGTCGGTACTGCGCTGGCTGGTCGAGCTGACCCCGCTGTACCGGTCGGTCCACCTGATCCGGGCGATCGCCGTGGACACTGTCGGGTGGATGCAGTTGGTCGATGTCGGCTATCTCGTCGCGGTGACGGTGCTCGGGCTGACCGTCGCCGGGCGTCGGGTAGGTCGGCTGCTCTGCAACTGACGTCCTGGAGGCACCCTTCTGCGACAATCATCGATCTAACTAGGTCCTGTCGTACAGACTTCTGGCTGGTAGAAGACAAAGCCATCGGTAGTTCACCTGAAAGTTTGGCTCGTCGGGGTCTTTCTTTCCTCTGGTCTCTGGAGTTAATGTCTGCTCCAGACGTAACACCAGCGACACAGCGTCGTCAACGCCGGTCGCGACCAGGGCCACCAGGCCCGAGCTGTCACCCGCCAGGGGCGTGGCGGTGACAGCTGCGGTTCGGGTCGGTGCCGCGACTGCGGCACCGACCCGAACCCACCCATCCGAACCCCCGCCCCGGGGTCGTGCGTTTCGGCGGCGTGCGGCTCCGAACACCCCGACCCTCCTCACTCGTCATCGGCGGCTCTGCGAGCCGCTGCAGAAAGGTGGACAGAATGGACGAGGTGCTACGCCGCAACGGGCAACTCTCGCCACCCAATCCGGCGCTCACCCGCCGCAACATCCTCGCCGCATCGGCCGGTGCCGCTGCCGTGCTCGGTGCGGCCGGGCTGCCGGTGCTGCAGACCAGCCGTCCGGCCCGGGCCGGCGGCGGCTGGTCCGTGGACCCGCTGATCCCCGAGCAGAACCGGGGCATCATCCTCTACTCGGTCCGGGACCGCATCCGGGCCGCCCCGGACGACAGCGGCGTACCGTACGGCTTCGAGCGGGTCCTGGCCCGCCTGGCGGAACTCGGTTACAAGGAGATCGAGTTCGCTGGTTACACCCAGAGCGAGGAGATCCTCGGACGGCAGATCACGCCGACCGAGATCCGCAAGATCCTGGACGACAACGGCCTGGTCGCCAACGGCACCCACGCCAGGATCAATGCGGAGACGTTCCAGCAGGAGCTCGACATCGCCGAGGAACTCGGCATGAAGAACATCGGCACCGGCAGCGACCCGACCCGCAGCGACTACCAGTCGGACTGGGACGAGGCCGCTGACCTGTGGAACGAGCTCGGCCGGCAGGCCCGGGAACGCAAGATGCGGCTCTACACCCACAACCATGACGCTGCGTACAACTTCCTGCTCGACTCCGGCCCGCTGGACGAGCAGGGACGGCCGACCCGTTCGTCCGGTGTCCGCAAGCTCGAGTACTTCATGGCCAAGACCGACGCGAAGTACGTCTACTTCGAGATGGACATCTACTGGGGCTACGTCGCCCGGCACAAGCACCACACGTTCATCAACTCGGCTGGTCGGGAGCGGACCCGGGTGTTCGACCCGATCCTGACGGTGGCCCGTCGGCCCCGGCGGTTCCCGCTGTTCCACGCCAAGGACGGTGCCAGGAGCCCGGAGCAGAGCAACGGCTACGAGATGACGCCGATGGGCGACGGCGACATCAACTTCCAGCAGTTCTTCCAGACCATCGGGCACTACGACTTCCACCACGCCAACTGGGAGCAGGACACCGCTCCCGGCGGATCGGAGAACCCGGGTCAGTCGCTGGAGTTCGCCGAGCGCAGCTACCAGCACATGTCGGAACTGACCGTCTACAGCCAGGGCGAGTGATCCACCGGTCGCCCGCCACCCGGCACGGCGGCCACTGATCCAACCGCGTGAACCGGCCGGGGTGCCGACCGCCGCAGCGGCGGCGGTCGGCACCCCGGTTCCGCGTGTCCGGGTTCCGCACTCGTTGAGCGGGGGCCGATCCGTCGATCCCTCGTGCCCTGAACCAGATACATCGGGCCAGGTCAACCCCGGTTCGAGCACGTTTCACCAACTTCTGTCACGATCAGAAAAAGTTTTGCTTCAGCAGACCGAAACTCTGGACACGAGACTGAGAAGACTCTTAGTGTTTCGGTCACGACACGCCGAGGTCGCCTCGGTGTTAACTCACGGTCGGAGGTGGACCCCATGCGTACGGCGGATCCTCTGCACCTCCAGCTGCTGCGACTGTTGCGGGACAGTGGACCGGTCTCCCGGGCCGAGCTCGCAGACCAGCTGGAGATTCCCCGCCCTCGCCTGCTGTCCGAGTTGGAGCGGCTGGTCGCCTCCGGCTTCGTGACCGAAGCAGGGATGGCCGCCTCACGGGGCGGCCGCCGCTCGACCCTGGTCGAGCTCAACCCGGACCTGCGGTTCGCCGCGATCGACCTGGGCGCCAGCTCGGTCGACGTGGAGATCACCAACGGCCGGCTGGAGCCGGTGGCCGCGTACACCGAACCCGCCGACATCCGGCAGGGGCCGAAGGTCATCCTGCACCGGATCAACGAGCTGCTCGCCAAGGCCCGGGTCGAAGGGGTGCACGAGCGCCTCGACGGTATCGGCATCGGGGTGCCCGGGCCGGTCAGCTACCGCGACGGAGTGCCGGTCTCCCCGCCGATCATGCCGGGCTGGGACCGGTTCCCGGTCCGTGAACTGCTCGCCCGGGAGCACGGCTGCCCGGCGGTGGTGGACAACGACGTGAACATCATGGCCATCGGGGAACGGCACGGCGGCGTGGCCCACTCGGTCGACGACTTCCTGTTCGTCAAGCTCGGCACCGGCGTCGGCTGCGGCATCTACCTCGCGGGCCAGGTCTACCGGGGGATCGACGGCTGCGCCGGCGACATCGGCCACATCCAGGTCGACTCGCACGGTCCGATGTGCTCCTGCGGCAACGCCGGATGCCTGGAGGCGCTGTTCAGCGGTGCGGCGCTGGCCAAGGAGGCGGCCGCCGCCGCCCGGGCCGGCACCTCTCCGGCACTGGCCGAGCGGCTCACCCAGCGGGCCGAGCTCACCGCGCGCGACGTCGCCGAGTGCGCCATGGAAGGTGACGTCACCTGCATCCGGCTGATCCGCGACGGCGGCCGGCGGCTCGGCGGCGTCCTCGCCGGTCTGGTCAGCTTCGCCAACCCGTCGATGATCGTGATCGGCGGTGGTCTGGCCCACCTCGGGCACATCCTGCTGGCCGAGATCCGCAGCGTGGTCTACCGGCGGTCACTGCCGCTGGCCACCGGCAACCTGCCGGTCGTGCTGTCCGAGCTGGGTTCGCGGGCCGGCGTGACCGGCGCCTCCGTGCTGGCCAGCGACGTCGCCTTCGAGCAGGCGTCGTGAGCGCCCCCGAGGCCACCGGCGCCGCGCCGGTTGACGAGCCCGGCGGCACCCCGGCCGTGGCCGCCGGCGGCGACGTGGTGCTGCGGCTGACCGACGTCGTGAAGACCTTTCCCGGGGTACGCGCCCTGGACGGGGTGCAGCTCGAGGTGCGTGCCGGGGAGGTGCACTGCCTGCTCGGCCAGAACGGGGCCGGCAAGTCGACCCTGATCAAGGTGCTGGCCGGCGTGCACCGCCCCGACGCGGGGCGGGTCGAATGGCAGGGCCGACCGGTCCGGTTCGCCAATCCGCAGGCCGCGATGCGGGCCGGCATCGCCACCATCTACCAGGAACTCGACCTGGTCGACGACCTCTCCGTGGCGGAGAATGCCTTCCTCGGCCACGAGCCGCGGACCGCAGGCTTCGTCCGTCGGTCGGCGATGGCCCGGCGCACCCGCGACATCCTGGGCCGACTCGGCCACGCCGAGATCCGACCCCGCGGGCTGGTCCGATCGCTTCCGGCGGCCGGCAAGCAGGTGGTCAGCATGGCCCGGGCACTGTCCCACCAGGCCAAGCTGATCATCATGGACGAGCCGAGCGCGGTGCTCGCCCACGACGAGGTCGAGAACTTGTTCCGGATCATTCGCGAACTGACCGCTCAGGGCATCGCGGTCATCTACATCTCACACCGGCTGGAGGAGATCCGCGAGATCGGTGACCGGGTCACCGTACTCAAGGACGGCCGGACCACCGCGCAGAACCTGTCGGCGCAGACCACCCCGACCAAGGAACTGGTCAGCCGGATGACCGGCCGGTCCATCGAGTACGTGTTCCCACAGCGGGAGCCGAACCCACACGGGGAGCAGTTGCTGGAGGTGTCCCGGCTCAGCCGTGCGGGGGAGTTCAGCGACGTCTCACTGACCGTCGCGCGGGGGGAGATCGTCGGCATCGCCGGCCTGGTCGGTGCCGGTCGTTCGGAACTGCTGGAGACGATCTTCGGAGCCCGGACCGCCGACACCGGCAAGGTCACGATGGCCGGCAAACCGGTACGGGCCGGCAGCGTCGGCGCCGCGGTGCGGGCCGGCATGGGCATGGCACCGGAGGAACGCAAGAGCCAGGCACTACTGCTGGGCGAACCGATCTTCCGGAACATCACGTTGGCCACCTTCGGTCGCCTCGCCCGGGTCGGGTTCACCGACGCCGGCCGGGAGGTCAGCGCCGCTGAACGGGTGGCCGGCTCGCTGGAACTGCGTCCCCGGGGCGTGCACCGTCCGGTGCGCCAGCTCTCCGGCGGCAACCAGCAGAAGGTGGTGGTCGGCCGGTGGCTGCTCGGTGACACCCGGCTGCTGCTGCTCGACGAGCCGACCCGGGGCGTCGACGTCGGTGCCCGGGCCGAGCTGTACCAGGTGATCCACGACCTCGCCGCGCAGGGCGTGGGCGTCCTGCTGGTCTCCAGCGAGGTGCCGGAGGTACTGGGGCTGGCCGACCGGGTGCTGGTGATGCGGGAAGGACGCGTCGTCCACCAGGCCCCGGCCGGTGAGATCGATGAGGAGACCGTGCTCGACCTCGTCATGTCGGGGTCGGCGAAGGAAAGTGCCGCGGCGTGACCGGGCGACCCGACCAGTTGGCCAGCGGCCAGCCGGTAAACGAAGGAGTAGGACTGTGACCGCGGAAGAGGCCACGGCGACCGTACCCGGTAAGGAGAAGCCGGCAGCGCCGCCGGCGCACGGCGCGGACGAACCACCCCGGCAGAGCTGGTGGCGTTCCGACGCCAGCGAGTACGCCCGACGCAACCTGTGGCTGGTCGGCGTCCTCGTGATTCTGGTCATCATCGGCGCCGCCACCCGGCCCGACCTATACAGTGACCCGACCTGGGTCCGCAACAACATCTTCACCATCCTGCAGCAGGCCTCCGCGATCGGCGTGGTCACCGTCGGCATGACATTCGTGATCATCGCCGGCGGCATCGACCTGTCGGTCGGCGCGATCATGGCGCTGGCCGGGGTATGGGCCACCACGGTGGCGACCCAGAGTTTCGGCCCCGGCGGCATGATCTTCACCGCTGTCGTGGTCGGGATGTGCGTCGGACTGGTCAACGGAGTGCTGATCTCGTACGGCCGGCTGGTGCCGTTCATTGCCACCCTGGCGATGATGGTGGCCGCGCGAGGGCTGGCCGCGCTCATCTCCGGCAAGCAGACCCAGGTCTCCACCTCGTCGGTGATCAACGGGATGGCCACCCAACGGATCCTCGGAATCCCGCTGCTGGTGATCATCCTCGCCGCGGTGGTCGCCGCCGGCTGGGTGCTGCTCAACCGCACCACCTTCGGCCGACGCACCGTTGCGATCGGCGGCAACGCCGAAGCGGCCCGGCTCGCCGGCATCAACGTCCGGTGGCACACCCTACTCATCTACGGCCTGTCCGGGCTGTGCTGCGGTATCGGCGCGATCATGCTGACCGCGCAGGCCAACTCGGCCCAGGCCGCCATGGCCAACCTGTACGAGCTTGACGCGATCGCTGCGGCGATCATCGGCGGCACGCTGCTCACCGGCGGCCGCGGCACCATCATCGGCGCCCTGTTCGGGGTGCTGGTCTTCTCCACCATCACCAACCTGTTCGCCATCAACGGACTCTCCACCGAATCCCAGAACATGATCAAGGGCGGGATCATCGTGGTGGCCGTTCTCATCCAGCAGTTCCGGTTCAACTCCCTCAGTCAGCTCTTCAACCGAAGAACCGCCTGAGGCTCCACCTGACACACCCATCCACCGCCCGGTGGCCGTCGACTCCGACGGTCGCCAGGCCCCGCACACCCCGATAACTCCCCGCCATTGCGATCCAGGAGGTCGTCATGACCGCTTTCTCCCGTCGGACACTGTTCGGCGCGCGCGGCGCCGCCGCCAGTGACATGTCCCGCCGTCGGCTGCTCGCCGGTGGTGCCGCAGTAGGTGCCGGTGTACTGCTGAGCGCGTGCACCAGCAACGAGGCCGCCCCGACCAACACCCAGACGCAGGCCGCCAACCAGGGCAACCCCAACTCCGAGCCCGGTGAGACCGTCACCATCGGCTTCTCCGCCCCGGCGGCCGACCACGGCTGGCTCGCGGCGATCACCAACAACGCCCGGGCCCAGGCCGAGGCGTACTCGGACGTGGAGTTCCTCACCGTCGAGGCGGGCGCCGACGCCGCCGCTCAACGGGCCGCGCTGGACACGCTGATCTCGCAGAGCCCGGACGTCATCGTGATGCTGCCGCACGACGGAGCCGAGCTGACCGCGAGTGGCCTGCAGGCCATGGAGGCCGGCATCCCGGTGGTCAACCTGGACCGGGCGTTCACCCAGGCGCTCGCCTACCGCACCCAGATCAAGGGCGACAACTACGGCATGGGCGTGTCGGCGGGCAACTACATTGCCGCCCAGATGCAGGAGAAGGGCATCGCCAACCCGGTGATCGCCGAGATCGCCGGGATCGACGCGCTGGAGCTGACCCAGGAGCGGTCCGCCGGTTTCAAGGACGCCCTCGAGGTGCACGGCTTCACCGTCGCCAACCGGCGGGCGGCCGAGTTCACCGCCGACTCCGGCCAGCGCGAGGCGGCCAACCTGCTGCAGGCCCTGCCGGAGATCGACGCCATCTGGAACCACGACGACGACCAGGGCATCGGGGTACTGGCTGCGATCAGCCAGGCCAACCGGTCGGAGTTCATCATGGTCGGCGGTGCCGGTTCGCGGGCGGCGATGGAGGCGATCCAGGCCGACGACAGCGTGCTGAAGGCGACCGTCACCTACAGCCCGTCGATGGCCTCCTCGGCGATCTCGCTCGCCCGCCTGATCGCACAGGGCCGGGGCATGTCCGACCTGGTCGAGCTGCAGGTGCCCAAGGAGATCATCCTGGCCTCGGAGACCATCACCAAGGAGAACGCGAGCGAGTACCTGCCGCTCGGGTTCTGACCTGCAACGGGGAGGCTTACCTTGTCCGCTGAACACAACGAACTGCGGGTCGGCATGATCGGCTACGCGTTCATGGGCGCCGCGCACTCGCAGGCCTGGCGAACCGTGAACCGGGTCTATGACCTGCCGGCGTGGGTCCGGATGACCGCAGTGTGCGGCCGGGACGAGTCCAAGGTGGCCGAGGCCGCCGACCAACTCGGCTGGGAGTCGTACACCACCGACTGGCGGGCGCTGATCGCCCGGGACGACATCGACGTGGTCGACATCTGTACGCCGGGTGACAGCCACGCCGAGATCGCCATCGCGGCACTCGCCGCCGGCAAGCACGTGCTGTGCGAGAAGCCACTGGCCAACACGGTGGCCGAGGCGCAGCAAATGGCCGACGCGGCTCGGGTCGCCCGGGCCGGCGGCGTCCGGTCGATGTGCGGATTCAACTACCGGCGGGTGCCGGCGGTGACGTTGATGCGTCAACTCGTCGCCGACGGCCGGATCGGAACGATCCGGCACGTGCGGGCGGTGTACCTGCAGGACTGGATCCTCGATCCGGACTTTCCGTTGGTCTGGCGGTTGCAGAAGGACAAGGCGGGTTCCGGGGCGCTGGGTGACATCGGTGCGCACATCATCGACGCCACCCAGTTCGTCACGGGCCAACGGATCGCCCGGGTGAGCGGGCTGACCGAGACGTTCGTCAAGCGGCGGCCACTGCCAGCCGGTTCCAGCGGGCTTTCCGCTTCGGCCGGCGGCGGGTCCGCAGACGACGCCGAACCGGCCACCGGCGAGGTCACCGTCGACGACGCCGCGCTGTTCATGGCCCGGCTCGACGGCGGGGCGGTGGCCAGCTACGAGGCGACCCGCTTCGCCGCCGGACGCAAGAACGGGTTGCGGATCGAGATCAACGGCTCGCTCGGGTCGGTCGCGTTCGACTTCGAGCGGATGAACGAACTGGAGTTCTTCGACGCCACCCGGCCCGCGGCCGAGCAGGGCTTCACCCGCATCATCGTGACCGAACCGGAGCACCCGTACCTGTCTGCCTGGTGGCCGCCCGGCCACGGCATCGGGTACGAGCACTCCTTCACCCACCAGGCCCGTGACTTCGTCGCGGCGCTGGCGGCCGGAGACGATCCGACACCGTCCTTCGACGACGCACTCCAGGTCCAGCAGGCGCTGGCCGCGGTGGAGGAGTCGGCCGGGCTCGGCGAATGGGTCACCGTGGATCCGGCGAATACCACGGCACCGGCCTGATCGGCTCGACCTTCGTCGAGAGGTCTGGAAACCGAGACTCCTCGTCCCGTGGGCGAGGGTCGCCCGGCGCGGTTGCGCCCCGCGCCGGGTGATCCGCGGGTACGAGGACGGCTCGTCCGGCGTGACCGGATCGGGATTCCCCGGTCACGCCGGACGGCCAGCAGGGCGTACCAGAAGACTCTGGCGGACGTGGCACCGCGCCAGGGGTGAGGCACCAACCGTCACTGTCCGTCCACAACGGAATCAGTGCCCACGGTGAGGCATGAGCCTCCCGAACCCCCGGAGGAACGACTGATGAGTAGATCCGCCCGGCGATGGCTTGCCGTCGCCGCGGGTGCGGCACTCGCCGCACCCATGATCACCACCGCGCCAGCGGTAGCCCACGACGGCCACGAGCACCACGACGACTACCAGGTGCTGGTCTACACCCACAGCGAGGAGGCGGCCCAGCCGTCGACCGCCAAGGGTGTCAACGCCATCCGTACCCTCGGCAAGAACAACGGCTTCACTATCGACGTGTCCCGCAACGGGACCAGCTTCACCAGTGAGAACCTCGCCAACTACGCGGCAGTGGTGTTCATCAACAACACCGGTGACGTGCTCGACGACGCGCAGCAGGAAGCGTTCGAGGACTACATCAAGGCCGGTGGCGGGTACCTCGGCGTGCACCTCGCGGTGGACGCCGAGCCGGACTGGGCCTTCTACCGTGGCCTGGTAGGCACCACCTCGACCGGCACCACCGCCAACGGTGCCGGTGTCATCGACGTCGCTGACCGCTACCACCCGTCCACGGCGAAGATGCCCCGCGAAGTGATCGTCGAGGACGAGTACCTCAACTACACCGGCAACGTCCGGGGTGTGCAGCACGTGCTGGCCAGCGTCGACCCGACGTCGCTGGACGGCAGCAGCATGGGTGCCGACCACCCGATCTCCTGGTGCCAGGACTACCAGGGCGGCCGGTCCTGGTACACCGGTCTCGGCGCGTCGGCGGACACCTTCACCATCGGGGCGGTCCGCAAGCACCTGCTCGGTGGCATCGAATGGGCTGCGGGCATCGCCGAGGGCGACTGTGGCGCGACCGTCGAGTCGAACTACGAGCGGGTCGTGCTCAACGACCAGCCCGGTGAGCCGATGACACTCGCGGTGCTGCCCGACGGGCGGGTGCTGCACAACACCCGCGCCGGGGAGATCCGCCTGTACGACCCGGCGACCGGGGCCAGCCCGGTCATCAACAACCTCGACGTCTACCAGCACGACGAGGACGGCCTGCAGTCGGTGACCCTGGACCCCAACTTCGCGGAGAACAAGTGGGTCTACCTCTACTACGCGCCACCGCTGGACACTCCGGTGGACGACCCGGCCACCCCGGGGGTCAACGAGGGCGACGCACCGGCCAACAGTGACGACCCGAGCGTCTGGGAGCCGTTCAAGGGCTACAACCTGCTCTCCCGGGTCAAGTTCGTCGAAGAGCCGACCCCGCACCTGGACATGTCGACCGAGCAGGAAATCATCAAGGTTGACGTCGACCGCGGGGCGTGCTGCCACGTGGCCGGCGAGGTCAAGTTCGACGGTCGGGGCCTGCTCTACCTCGTCACCGGCGACGACACCAACGCCAGTGGCTCGGACGGCTACACCCCGATCAACCGGTCGGCCACTCGGGGTCCGGCCTATGATGCCGCGCGCTCCTCGGCCAACACCAACGATCTGCGGGGCAAGGTGCTGCGGATCCGCGTCAAGGACGACGGTAGCTACAGCATCCCGGCCGGCAACCTGTTCCGGGAGTCGCAGGACGTCGATGACAAGACCCGTCCGGAGATCTTCCTGATGGGCCTGCGCAACCCCTTCCGGTTCGACGTCGACGACCGTGGCTTCGTTTACATCGGTGACTACTCGCCGGACTCGCGCAACCCGGACCCGCAGCGGGGCCCGGAGGGCACCGGCCGGTGGTTCGCGACCAAGACCGCAGGTAACTACGGCTGGCCGTACTGCTACTCGCCGACCCTGCCGTACGTCGACTACGACTTCGAGACGGAGACCTCAGGCGAGCCGTTCAACTGCGCCGCACCGATCAACGACTCGCCGCGCAACACCGGTCTGAGTCTGCTGCCACCGGTGGAGCAGCCGCAGTTCTGGTACACCTTCAACGCCACCACCACCTGCCGGGACGCCTACCTGGTCGACCCGGCCGGCACCTGCGACTTCCAGTGGCCGGTGATCGGCACCGGTGGCGTCGGTCCGATGGGCGGCCCGATCTACAAGTACGACGATTCGCTGGAGTCGGAGTACAAGCTGCCGGCGTACTACCACGACACGGTGTTCTTCGGCGAGTTCAGCCGGGACCGGATGTTCAACATGCGGACCAACGGCAGCGGCAAGTTCTTCGGTGTCGAGGCGTTCCTACCCGGCTTCACCTTCGACAACCCGATGGACATGGAGATCGGCCCGGACGGCACCCTGTACGTGCTGGACTACGGTGACGGCTTCTTCCGGGCCAACCCGGATGCCTCGCTGTACCAGATCCGGTACGTCAAGGGCACCCGCGGTCCGGTCGCCGAGCTCGACGTCAGCCCGACGTCCGGGCAGGCGCCGCTGAACGTGCAGTTCTCCAGTGAGGGTTCGTTCAGCCCCGAGGTCGGCGAGACGATCAGCATCGCCTGGGACTTCGACGGAGACGGCACCACCGACTCCACCGAGGCCAACCCGTCGTTCACCTACACCAGCAACGGCGTCTACTACGCCCAGCTGACGGTGACCGACTCCACGGGTAAGCAGGCGACGCTCAGCCGTACCATCACGGTCGGTAACACCGCTCCGACGGTCGAGGTCACCCTCCCGGTGTCCGGTTCCTTCTTCAACTGGGGCGACACGGTGCCGTACGCGGTGACCGTCACCGACCCCGAGGACGGCACCATCGACTGTGACCGGGTGGAGGTCACCTTCGTCCTCGGCCACGACGAGCACGGTCACCCGCAGACCAGCACCACCGGCTGCACCGGTACCCTGCCGACCCCGGCCGACGGTGCCGACCACGCTGGTAGCTACCTGTTCGGCGGCATCAGCGCCCGCTACACCGACCTGGGCGGCGGCGGCCAGCCGGCGCTGACCACAGTCGGCCAGGCCACTATCCAGGTCTACCAGCAGCAGGCCGAGTACGCCCAGATCAAGCAGGGCGTCGAAACCTCCAACACCACCGACACCGGCGGCGGCCTGCACGTGTCCAGCATCGACGGCGACGACTACATCGCCTTCGATCCGATCAACCTCGACGGGATCGAGTCGCTGACCCTGCGGCACAGCCGAGGCTCCTCGTCGACCGTGGGTGACCCTCGGGCGATCGTCGAGGTGCGGGTCGACGCGCCGGACGGACCGTTGGTGGCCAGCACCACGCTGAACGCCACCTCCGGATCGCGTGACTGGACCAGTCACGACGTCGCGATCGACCACCCGGCCGGGACACACCAGCTCTACCTGGTGTTCCGGACGGTGGACGGTGGTCCCGACAGCAACCTGGTCTACCTCAACTGGGTGCAGTTCAACCCGGCGAGCTGACCCGGTCCCCGGGCTGGTGGCCGGTCGGCCACCAGCCCGGGGATGACGACCGGTGACCGCCGGGGCGGGCGTACCGCCCGCCCCGGCGGGGACCGACCAGCAGGACCGCGGCCGGGGTAACCCGGCCGGGGACAACCGAATCGGGGGAGGCAGGGCCGAACGCCGAACGTCCCTGCCTGCCACAGCCCCGTCCGTCCGGTCGACCGGGCCCAACGACGGCGTCGTTGACGCCGACCTCGGCGCCGTCGACGGTGGTGCCACCCTGGCGCGCCCGGACGGACGGGGCCTTGCCAGCCCGGCAAGGCAGACAACCGGCAGCAGTACGAGTACCGCCAGGGGCGGGCGTTTGGAGGCAGGAATGCGTACCGGAGTCTGGTTGATCGGGGCCCGTGGCTCGGTCGCGGTCACCAGCATCGTCGGCGCGCTGGCGGTGCGCGCCGGCCTGGCCGACACCACCGGCTGCGTCACCGAACTGCCGGCGCTGCGTGGCCCGGCCCTGCCCGGCTTCGCCGATCTCGTCTTCGGTGGCCACGACATCGCCGCGACGCCGCTGGTGAAGAAGGCCGACGCGTTGGCCAGCGCCGGCGTGGTCCCGGGGCTGCTGGTCGCCGCGTTGCACACCGAGCTGACCGGCCTGGAACCGCAGCTGCGTCCGCTCCCGACCGGGACCACCCAGGCCGAGACCGCAGCGGCGATCGCGACGGACCTGGTCGCCTTCCGCCGCCGGCACGACCTCGACCAGGTGGTGGTGGTCAACGTCTCGACCACCGAACCGGCGCCGCAGCCGCACCCGGCGCACCACGACCTCGCCGCCCTCGCAGCCGCGCTCACCGAGGCGCCCAGCGGCGCGCCGGTGCTGCCGCCGAGCGCGTTGGTGGCGTACGCCGCGCTCGGCGCCGGCTGCGGTTACGTCGACTTCACCCCGTCGGTGGGGGCCCGGTTGCCGGCCCTCGACGAGCTCGCCCGACAGCGGGGGGCACCGTACGCCGGGCACGACGGCAAGACCGGCGAGACCCTGGTGAAAGCGGTGCTGGCCCCCATGTTCGCGCTGCGTAACCTGCAGGTGCGCAGCTGGTCCGGCAGCAACCTGCTGGGTGGCGGCGACGGGGCCAACCTGGCCGAGCCGGCAGCCAACGCGGCCAAAGCGGCCAGCAAACAGCGGGTGCTCGGCGAGATTCTCGGCTACCAGCCGCAGGGGCACACCCGGATCGAGTACGTCGACGACATCGGCGACTTCAAGACCGCCTGGGATCTGATCACCTTCTCCGGATTCCTCGGCACCGGGATGCGGATGGAGTTCACCTGGCACGGGTGCGACTCGGCACTGGCCGCCCCGTTGGTGCTGGACCTGGCCCGGCTGACCGCTGCCGCCGCCCGCGCCGGACGCGTCGGACCCCTGCCGGAGCTGGCGTTCTTCTTCAAGGACCCGATCGGGTCGGGTCCGCACACCCTCGGCGACCAGTGGCGAACCCTTGTCGACTTCGCCGCGGACCTGCACGGGTGGACCGGCGAGCCGGGCGGGGTCGCATGACGCCGCCCCGGTGGTCGGACCTGGCCGAGCTGGTCCGGGCACCGGCAGCGCTGTCCGTACCGGGTGACGTGGTGGCCGGGGCGGCGGCCGCCGGTGGGCTCGGCCCGCGGACCGTCGGGCTGGCCGGCGCATCGGTCTGCCTGTACTGGGCCGGGATGGCGGCCAACGACTGGGCCGACCGGGAGCTCGACGCGGTCGAGCGGCCGCAGCGGCCCATCCCGTCCGGCCGGGTCACCCCCGGTGCCGCGCTCGCCGTCGCCGCCGGGCTCACCACCGCCGGTCTGGCGCTCACCGCCGTCACCGGCGGCCGTCGAGCGCTCGCCGTCGGCGTGCCGCTGACCGCCGCCGTATGGGCGTACGACCTGTGGGCCAAGAACACCCCGGCCGGCCCGGCGGTGATGGCCGCCTGCCGAGGGCTCGACGTCCTGCTCGGCTCGGCCGGCACCGGCCGGACCCGGGCCGCGCTGCCCGCCGCGCTGGCCGTCGCCGCACACACCTACACCGTGACCGAGCTGTCCCGCAGTGAGGTCAGCGGTGCCGATCCCCGGCTGCCGGCGGCCACTCTGGCCGGGACCGCCGCCATCGCGCTGGCAAGCGCCGCGTCGGCGACCGGCCGGGCCGTGTCGGTCCGAGCGCCGGCGGCCGGCCGGGCTTCGGCGGCCCGCGCGTCGGTGGCCGGCCGGGCCACCTCCGCCCGCTGGTGGCGGGCCGGGGTCACCGCCGGACTCGCCGGCTGGTACGCCGCCCGATACGGCGCCGCGCAGGCCGCGGTCGCCCGCGACCCCCGGCCCGAGCAGGTACGTGCGGCGGTCGGCGCCGGCATCGTCGGTCTGCCCGCCCTGCAGGGCGCGCTCACGGCCCGGGCCGCGGCCACCGGAACCGGCCTGGCCACCGCCGTCGGACTTGCCGTCTCCGTCGCCGCGCCACTCGGCCGGCGGCTGGCCCGCAGGGTATCCCCGACATGAGCACCGACCAGGCTGGGGAGCCCTCACCGGCGACCAGCGGGCCCGGTCCGGACGCGGTAGCCGGACTGCGGTTCGGGTACGGCACCAACGGCTTCGCCAACCATCGGCTGGGCGACGCGCTGGCGCTGCTCGCCGACCTCGGCTACCAGGGTGTCGCGCTCACTCTCGACCACGACCACCTCGACCCGTACGCCGCCGGTCTGCCCCGCAGGGTGGCCCGGGTCGCCGAGCAGTTGCGGGAACTCGACCTCGCGGTCGTGGTCGAGACCGGCGCGCGGTACCTGCTCGACCCGTGGCACAAACACGCCCCGACCTTGCTGCACGACACCGCGTCCCGCCGGATCGACTTCCTGCGCCGGGCGGTCGCGATCGGCGCCGACCTGGGTGCGGAGGCGGTCTCCTTCTGGTCCGGGGTGCGCCCGGCCGCCGTCGACGACGCCACCGCCTGGGACCGGCTGGTCGCCGGCTGCGCGACGGTCGTCGAGGCAGCCGACGCCGCCGATGTCACCCTCGGCTTCGAACCCGAGCCCGGGATGCTGGTGGCCGACATCGCCGACTGGCGGCGGCTGCGCGACGCCCTGGGCCGTCCGGCCCGGTTCGGCATAACCCTCGACATCGGACACTGCCGGTGTCTGGAGCCGGTGCCGGTGCCGCAGTGTGTCACTGACGTGGCCGCACACCTGGTCAACGTTCAGATCGACGACATGCGCCGGGGCGTGCACGAGCACCTCGAGTTCGGCACCGGGGAGATCGACTTCCCGCCGGTGCTGGCCGCCCTCGACGCCGCCGGTTACCGGGGTCTGGTCGCCGTCGAGCTGCCCCGGCATTCGCATGCCGCCCCGGCGGTCGCCGCCCGGTCCATCGAGTTCCTCCGGTCAGCCGAACTCCACGCTCACTCGGGATCGGCCCGTACGGCGTCAGCCGGCACAGGATCGGCCCGTACCGCCGCTGAAGGAGGCCAGCCGTGAACCGACCCGCCCAGCCCGACGACGACCCTGCCGACGTCGCCGGCCGACTCGCCGACGCGCTGTCCGGCGTACCCGATCCGGACTGGCTCGCGCAGGCGCGGAACCGGATCGTCACCGACCGGGCCAGCCTGCCGATGCTGTTCGCCAGCGCAGGCCGCCGCTGCGGCCGGGCCGAGCTGGCTGCCGTACCGGGATGGTCGGCCGACGAGGCCGCCCGGGTACTGCTCCTCGTCGACCTGGCCACCGTCACGACTGAAGCGGAGCTGGCCGCCGCGGTCGCCGACTGCTACCACCACGGTGACGCCGCCGAGCGTCGGGCGGTGCTCAAGGCGCTGCCGCTGCTGCCGGTCGGTGACCGGGCGGTGCCGCTGCTCGACGACGCGATCCGGACCAACGACACCCGGCTGCTGGCCGCCGCGCTCGGCCGCTACGCCCGCCACCTCGACCAGCAGGCGTGGCGTCAGGCGGTGCTCAAGTGCGTCTTCACCGGCGTGTCGCTGGCCGCGGTGCACGACCTCGACGCCCGCGCCGACGCCGAGTTGCTGATCATGCTCGCCGGACTGCACGACGAGCGGGTCGCCGCCGGCCGGAACCTGCCGGACGACGCGCTCGCCCTGCTGCGGCGGCTGCGCGCCGTGGCAGACACCACCACCCGACAGGAGGGGTGAATGCGCATCTTCGACCCGCACATCCACATGACCTCACGGACCACCGACGACTACCGGGCGATGGCCGACGCCGGGGTCCGGGCCCTGGTCGAACCGGCGTTCTGGCTCGGCCAGCCGCGCACCAACGTCGGCTCGTTCGTCGACTACTTCGACTCACTGCTCGGCTGGGAGCCGTTCCGGGCCAGCCAGTTCGGCATCCGGCACCACGCCACGATCGCGCTGAACCCGAAGGAGGCCAACGACCCCCGCTGCGCCGGCGTGCTCGACGTACTGCCCCGCTACCTGGTCAAGGACGGGGTGGTGGCGGTCGGCGAGATCGGCTACGACTCGATGACCCCGGCCGAGGACGAGGCGTTCGCCGCCCAGCTGGCGCTGGCCCGCGCGCACGAGCTGCCGGCCCTGGTGCACACCCCGCACCGGGACAAGGCCCGGGGCACCGAACGGACCCTGGCGGTGGTCGCCGAGTCCGGCATCGACGCCGGCCGGGTGGTGGTCGACCACCTCAACGAGGTGACGGTCGGGGTGGTCAAGGAGTCCGGCTGCTGGATGGGCTTCTCCATCTACCCGGAAACCAAGATGTCGCCGCCGCGGATGGTGGAGATCCTCAAGCAGTACGGCCCGGAGCAAATCCTGGTCAACTCGGCCGCCGACTGGGGCCGGTCGGATCCGTTGCTGACCCGGACCACCGGCGAGGCGATGCTGGCCGCCGGATTCAGCGCCGACGACGTAGACCGGGTGCTGTGGCGCAATCCGGTGGAGTTCTACGGCCAGTCCGGCCGGCTCGACCTGAGCGACGTCGCCGCCACCGCACCGACCTTCGAAGGCAGCTCGATCATGCGGGGCGGTGGCTGATGCGCCTGCACGACCGGCGGCGGCGCACCGTCCACCTCAGCTACTGCACCAACGTGCACCCGGCCGAGGACCTCGACGGAGTGCTCAGCCAGCTCGGCACGTACGCGGTGCCGGTCCGGGACCGGCTCGCCGCCGACCCGCTCGGCCTGGGTCTGTGGTTGGCCGCACCGGCTGCCGCTGCGCTGGACGCCGACCCGGCCGCCCGGCGCCGGCTACGGGCCGCACTCACCGAGCGCGGCTTGGAAGTGGTCACCCTCAACGGTTTCCCGTACGAGGCGTTTCAGGCGCCGGTGGTCAAGCACGCCGTGTACCACCCGGACTGGGCCGATCCGCGCCGGTTGGACTACACCCTGGCACTGGCCCGGATCCTGGCCGACCTGCTGCCCGACGACGTCGAGCGCGGCTCGATCTCCACGTTGCCGCTGGCCTGGCGGGAGCCGTGGGACACCGAGCGGGCCGATGCCTGCGCCCGGATGCTGGACCGGCTGGCCGCCGGCCTGGCCGACGTCGAACGGGACACCGGCCGTACCGTCCGGGTCGGCTTCGAACCTGAACCGGGCTGCGTCGTGGAGACCACCGCTCAGGCCGCCGAACAGCTGGCCCGGGTGGACACCGAACGGCTCGGCGTCTGCGTCGACCTGGCCCATCTCGCCTGTGCCTGGGAGGAGCCGGTCGCCGCGGTCGGTCGGCTGCGGTCCGCCGGGCTACCGGTGGTCAAGGTCCAGGTGTCGGCCGCGTTGGAGGTCTCCGATCCGGTCCGGGACCGGTCCGCGATCGCCGGGTACGTCGAACCACGGTTCCTGCACCAGACCCGGTCGGGTGTTGCCGGGGCGGCCGACGATCTCGATGCCGCACTCGACGCCGGGCTGCCCGGCCCGTGGCGGGTGCACTACCACGTGCCGCTGCACGCCGCGCCGGTCGCGCCACTGGCCGCAACGATGCCGCAGCTGCGAGCCGGTCTGGCCGCGGTCGTCGACGGCACCGACTGCGACCACTTCGACGTGGAGACCTACACCTGGGGGGTGCTGCCGGAAGGGCAACGTCCTACCGGGCCCGACCAGCTCGCCGCCGGAATCGCCGCCGAGCTGGCCCAGGCCCGCGAGGAACTGGTCGGGCTCGGCCTGACCGCCTGCACCCGTACCGCCACCGGATCGGAGGCCGCATGAACCCGCTGCTCGTGCTCGACGTGGTCGGCCTGACCCCCCGGCTGCTGCGCCACATGCCCCGGCTGGCGGCGGTCGCCGACACCGGCTTCCAGGCCGAGCTCGGCACCGTGCTGCCGGCGGTCACCTGCTCGGTGCAGTCCACCTTCCTGACCGGCGAGCCGCCGTCCGGCCACGGTATCGTCGGCAACGGCTGGTACTTCCGCGACCTCGGCGAGGTGTTCCTCTGGCGGCAGCACAACGCCCTGGTCGGCGGGGAGAAACTGTGGCAGGCCGCGCGCCGGTTCCGCCCCGACTACACGGTGGCGAACATCTGCTGGTGGTACGCCATGGGTGCGGACGTCAACTGGACCGTCACCCCCCGGCCGATCTACCACGCCGACGGGCGCAAGGATCCGGACTGCTACACCGATCCGCCGCAGCTGCACGACGAGCTGACCGGCCGGCTCGGCACGTTTCCGCTGTTCAACTACTGGGGGGCGGGTGCCGGGCTGGTGTCGTCGGAGTGGATCGCGAAGGCGACCCGGCAGATCATGGCCGACCACTCGCCGGACCTGACCCTGGCGTACCTGCCGCATCTCGACTACGACCTGCAGCGCTATGGCGGCGGCGGGCCGCACGCGCAGCGGGCGGCCGCCGAACTCGACGCGGTGCTCGCCCCGCTGCTGGACGCGGCGGCGGCACGCGGCGCGACCGTGGTGGCGCTGTCCGAGTACGGCATCACCGATGTGTCACAGCCGGTGCACGTCAACCGGCTGCTGCGCGCCGAAGGGCTGCTGCGGGTCTACTCCCAGGCCGGGATGGAGTACCTGGATCCGTGGACGTCGCGGGCGTTCGCCGTCGCCGACCACCAGATCGCCCACGTGTACGTCCGGGATCCGGCCGATGTCGCGTCGGTGGCCAAGCTCTGTGCCGGCCTGCCGGGCGTGGCGCAGGTCCTCGACGCCGACGGGAAGGCTGCTGCCGGCCTGGACCATCCGCGCTCCGGTGAGCTGGTGCTGGTGGCCGAGCCGCAGGCCTGGTTCACCTACTACTACTGGCGCGACGACACAGCAGCGCCGGACTTCGCCCGGTTGGTGGAGATTCACCGCAAGCCCGGCTACGACCCGGCGGAGCTGCTGTTCGACCCGGCCAACCCGGGTGCAGCCAAGGCGCGGGCGGCGATCGCCCTGGCCCGCAAGAAGATCGGGCTGCGGTACACGATGAACGTGGTCGGGCTGGACGCCGGCGCGCGGGCGGTCCGTGGCTCACACGGCCGGCTGCCGGACGACCCCGCCGACGGCCCGGTACTGCTCTGCTCGGACCCGGCGCCGGCCCGGGACCGGTTCGCCGCCACCGAGGTCAAGTCGCTGCTGCTGGAGTTGGCCGGGCTCGACGCCGGTGCACCGGCACCGTCGCCGTCGCCCGAGGTGTCCCGGTGACCGTGGCGCCGGCCCGCCCCGGCGACGGTTCGGGTCGGGACGCCCCGGCCGGTGCCGGTTCGGGTCCGGACGCCCCGGCCGGTGCCGGTTCGGTGGGTTGGTCGCTGCGGGAGCGGTGCGACGTCGAACTGACGGCGTTCCTTGACCGGCAGGATCCGCACTGGCCGGACGGGGCACCGCGCGGGGTGTACGACACACTGCGTCGGTTCGTCCTGGTCGGCGGCAAGCGGCTGCGCCCGGTCTTCTGCTACTGGGGGTGGCGCGGCGCCGGGGGAGCGGACTGCCAGGAGATCGTCGCGGCCGCCGCCGCGCTGGAGATCTTCCACGCGTTCGCGCTGATTCACGACGACATCATGGACGGTAGCGACCGCCGCCGGGGTGAGCCGTCGGTGCACCGGATCTTCGCCGACCTGCACACTCGCTCGTCCTGGCGGGGCGACTCCGGCCGGTATGGTCACAACGCCGCGCTGCTCTGCGGGGACCTCTGCGCCGCCTGGGCGGACCAGATGTTCCACGAGTGCGGGCTCGACGCCGAGCAGATCCGGCGCGGCTACGCGGTCTTCGCCGGAATGCGGACCGAGGTGATCGCCGGGCAGTACCTGGATCTGGTGTCCGGCGTCGGCGATGGTTCGGTGGCCAGTGCGCTGACGGTAATCAGGATGAAAGCCGCCAGATACACAGTTACCCGACCATTGCAGATCGGTGCCGCCCTTGCCGGGGCCGAGCCGGAACTGCTGGACGCGTACGCTGCCTTCGGTGATCCACTGGGTGACGCGTTTCAGCTCCGCGACGACGTACTCGGGGTGTTCGGCGACCCGGCGGTCACCGGCAAGTCGGTGCTCGATGATCTGCGAGAGGGCAAGTCGACGGTGATGATGGCGCAGGCCCGCAACCTGGCGGACCGCAGCCAGGCAGCCCGGTTGCGAGAGCTGTTCGGCAATCCGGAGCTGGACCCGACCGGGGCCGACGAGCTGCGCAGCATCATCGTCGACACGGGAGCTCTCGAGGCGATCGAGCAGATGATCCGGATTCGTACCCAGGAAGCGGTGACCATTCTCGTCGATGCGTCGTTGACCCCCGAGACGCGCACGGAATTGACCGCCCTGGCTGAATCGGTGGCCGAGCGGCAGAGCTGACCCGCAGGACCCCAAGGAGGCATCGTGGCCGTACCCCATCAGGTGACCGGCGGTTCGTTTCCGGTCGACCAGCATGGTGTCGAACCGGGACCGGAGCACCGGCGGCTGCGGATAGCCATGATCGGACAAAAGGGGATGCCCGCGACGTACGGCGGGATCGAGCGCCACGTCGAGGAGCTGGCCAGCCGGCTCGCCGGTCGGGGCCATGACGTCACCGTCTACTGCCGGCCCAGCTACGGATCGGTGCCGATGGACCGGTACCGCGGCGTACGGCTGCGCCAGGTACGGACCGTGGCCAGCAAGCACCTCGACGCCATCGTGCACTCCACCACCTCGACCCTGGCCGCCATGCGTGACCGGCCGGACATCGTGCACTACCACGGTCTCGGTCCGGGGCTGGTCGCGCCGCTGCCCCGCTACCTGGCCCGTAGCAAGGTGGTGCTCACCGTACACGGCCTCGACCAGCAACGGGCCAAGTGGAGCAGGCTCGCCCAGACGGTGCTCGGCACCGCCCACTGGCTCAGCGGGTACGTGCCCGACGCCCGGGTCGCCGTATCCCGCGGCCTGGCCGACCACTACCAGACCAGGTTCGGCAGTACGGCCAGCTACATCCCCAACGGGGTCGGTATCCCACGCCAGGTCCCGGCCCGACAGATCGGCCCCCGCTTCGGCCTCACCCCCGGCCGGTACCTGCTGATGGTCGGCCGTCTCGTCCCGGAGAAGTCGGCGGACCTGCTGGTCCGCGCCTTCCGTCAGGTGGACACCGACCTGCGGTTGGCCATCGTCGGCGGATCGTCGTTCAGCGACGACTTCGTCGCCCGGGTGCGCGCCGAGGCCGTCGACGACCCCCGGGTCGTCTTCACCGGGTTCGCGTACGGCGATCTGCTGGCCGAGCTCTACTCGCACGCCGCCGGATTCGTCCAGCCGTCCCGGCTGGAAGGGCTGCCGCTGACCCTGCTGGAAGCGGCCTCCTACGGCCTGCCGGTGGTGGCCAGCGACATCACCCCGCACGTCGAGGTGCTCGCCGCCGACGGCCCCGGGCAACGGATCTTCCGCGACGGCGATGTCGACGATCTGATCCGGGCGCTGCGCCAGGTCGCCGCCGATCCGGACGCGGAGCGCACCGGAGCGAAAGCCCTGCGTGACCGGGTCTGTGCCGAGTACACCTGGGACGCGGCCACCGCCGAGCTGGAAGCGCTGTACCTGGAGCTGCTCGCCCCCCGTGGACCGCAGCTGATCCGGCCCCGCCGCCGGACCCGTACGGAACCGGACGGCTGATGGCCGGCCCCGGCGTGTCGGCCCATACTGGCTCGTCGAGGATCCAGCTAGATTAGGCCGGCCCACCGGCGAACAACGGTGGGCCGGGGCCGGCCCACCGGGGCGGCAGATTGACCTCCGTCCGCCTCGGCAGGGGCGGACGGTGGTCCGGGTGTGCGGCTGCGGCGCAGCTCGACGCTACAGCGGGCGCAGCGGGACAACGGGCGAAGCGGGACAGCGGATCGGCGTGCGGTGACCAGACGACAGCGGGAACCCCGGCCAGTGGGCCGGCTGCTCAGCGTGCTCGCTGCGGTCGCCGCTGCGGCCGTCGCCGTCGCCGCAGGCCTGGCGCTCGCCGCCGGTGACCGGCGCGGCGTGGTGCTGCCGATCGCCCTCGTCGCCGGAGCCGCCGTCGGAGTGCTGGCCATCACCCGGTTCTCCGGGTACGTGATCCTGATGCTCGCCGTGCGTCCGCTGCTGGACGTGGTCAAGCTGAGCGGACCGACCGCCGGCCGGGCAGACACCGACCAGGCGTCCCGGCTGAGCGACCCGTCGACCATGGTCGCGGTGCTCTTCCTGCTCGCCGCCGGGCTCTGGCTCGCCGCCCAGTTGCGCCGCAGCGGCCGGCTGCGTGGCACCCCGCTGGGCTTCGCGATGCTGCTGGTCGGCGCGACCGCGCTGGTCAGCGCGTTCGGCGCGAACCGGCCGACGCCGAGCCTGCTCGAGGCGATGCGGATTCTGACCGTGGTGGTCATGTTCGTGGTACTCGAACAGCTGATGCCCGACCGGGCGGCGGTCCGGCGGATCCTGATCGCCTGCTACGGCTCGCTGGCTCTGGCGCTGCTCTACACCGTGCTGGCCAGTGCCTTCGGGCAGGTGCCGTCCGAGGTCAAAGGCCAGTTCATCAGGGTCAGCGGCCCGTTCAGCCAGTCGACCACCTTCGGCCGGTACCTGATGTTCATGATCGTCTTCGGGTTCGCGATCTACCGGTTCCTGGCCCGGCGCGCCCAGTTGGTCCTCGCCGTACTGCTCGGGCTTTCCCTGGTGTTCCTGATGCTGACCAACACCCGTTCGGCGATCCTCGGTGCGGCGCTCGGGCTGATCGTCGTCGCGGTGCTGCACCGCAGCGGTCGGATGCTCGCCACCCTGCTGGTCGTCGCGGTCGTCGGGGTCAGCCTGCTGCCCTCGGTCGGGGACAGGTTCGCCCAGCTCGCCGAGGTCCGGCCCACCGGCGGCGGGCCGACCGGTAACACTCTGCAATGGCGGGTCGACTACTGGGCGGAGATCGTCACCCTGGCCAACCGCAACCCGGTCACCGGGATCGGGCCGAACATGACCCAGCACGAGACCTCAGAGGCGAAGAAGCCGCACAACGACCTGCTGCGGGCGTACGTGGAGACCGGTCTGGCCGGGCTGCTGGCCTACCTGGCGATGCTGGTGCTGCTGCTGTACACCGCCCGTACGGCGTTGCGCCGCGCCCCGCCGGACAGCCTGGAACGCGGCGTCGCGGTCGGCTTCGCCGGCTGTGTGGTGGTGTTCATCGCGGTCAGCCTCGGCTCCAACGTCATCTCCAACGTGGTGACGCTGTGGTACTTCGTCGCGTTTGCCGCCGCGGCCAGCGCCATCGCCCATGGCCGGACGACCGGCGCCATCGCGCACGGTCGCACGACCAGCGCGACGACCCACGGCCGAGTCGCGGACGCCATCACCCACGGCCGGGCCGGCACCGGGTCGGTGACCACCCCGGCACCACAATTTCGGTACGAGTAGGAGCCCATAGCGTGGAGATCGTCGACTACCTGCGCATCGCGCGCCGACGGCTGTGGCTACTGGCCGGTGTGCCGGTGCTGGCCGCAGGGGCGGCCGCGACCCTGGTGCTGATCGCCCCGCAGCAGTACACCGCGACCGCGTACGTGGCGGCACCGGCACTGGTCGGCGGGGCAGCCGCTCAGCAGTACACCGGCAACCAGGCGGCGAACCAGTTCGCCGCCGCGTTCAGCGCTGCGGCCACCTCACCCCGGGTCGTGGACGAGGTGACCGCCGAAACCGGCGTCGCCGCCAACCGGCTGCGGTCCGGGCTGGTGGTCAGCCAGGTCGGGGCGAGCAGCCAGATGGAGATCACCTTCGCGTCGGCGGACCGGTCGATGGTGAACCCGGTGCTCGCCGCGACCGCCGAACGGGCCCTCGCCTTCCTTTTCTCCTCCCAGGTCGCGATCGCCACCGAGCAGGTCACCGCGGCCAGCACCGATGTCGCCGAGGCGACCGCCGCGATCACTGCCTGGGAGGACGAGAACGAGGTCACCCAGCCGGACAAGATCTACCAGGCGACGCTGAACGAGCTGGCCAGCCTGCGCCAGCAGCGACTGCAGATGCAGGCGGTCGGCAACGGCCGGGGCGTCGACGCCGCCACCGAGGCGATCGAGGCCGGGCAGCGCCGGCTCGACACCATCGGTCCGAAACTGCCCGACTACGAGGCGTTGCTCGCCCAGCGGGACGCCGCGACCAGCGCCCTCTCCTCGGCCCGGCAGGGCCTACAGGCGGCCAGGGCGCAGGCCCAGGCGGCCGACCCGACCGAGGTGACCAGCGTCGGCGCGGTCCGGGCCGTGTCCCGCACCAGGAGCCTGGTCAACACCACGGTGCCGGTCGCCGGCGCCGGGCTGCTGCTCGCCGTGGTCCTGGTCGCCATGCTGGAACTGCTCGCCCGCAACCGGGCCGGTGAACCGCCGGCGTCGCCCAGCGGCGACCCCACCCCGCCCTCCGGGCCCGGTCCGACCGGCGGCGACGAGACCCGGGAGATCCCGGCCGCCCGGGTCGGCCGGGCCACCCCGGTCGGGCAGGTGTCCCGTACCGCCGGTCGGGTCTACGGCGCGGGCGGCTCGCTCGAACCGCACCCGGGGCGGTGACGTGACGGCCGAGCCGCCCCCGGCCCCCGCCGCCGGCACCCCGTCGGGCCCCGCCCCTGGTACCCCGTCGGGCCCCGCCCCTGGCACCCCGTCCGGTACCCCGTCGGGCCCTGACTCCGGCGACCAGCACATCCGCGGCATGGCCCGCGGCGGCGGACTCAACCTGGTCGGGGCGATCCTCAACCAGGGCGCGGTCTTCCTGGTCATGCTGCTGCTGGCCCGGTTCCTCGGGATCAGCGAAGTCGGCCAGTACGCCCAGTGCTACGCCGTACTGGCCCTGCTCAGCCTGCTGTCGCTGTCCGGGTTCCGGGCCGGGCTGACCCGGTTCGTCGCCGTACACCTCGCCGACGACGACCCGGCCGCGATCCGTGGCACCATCCGGCTCGGCCTGGCCATCTCCGCCGGCTCGGCGACCGCGATCGCGGTCGCGCTGGCCGTGGCCGCCCCCGCGTTGGCCGCCGCGCTGCACGACCCCGGCCTGGTCACCGGGCTGCGCCTGGTGGCGTTGACCCTGCCGGCGCTGACCGTCTGCGAGGCGGCGCTCGCCGCCACCCGGGGCTGGCGCACCCAGCGGCCGTTCACCCTGATCGGGCAGATCTACGAACCGGGTACCCGGTTCGTACTGACCGCGCTGGCCCTGATCCTCGGCGCCGGCGTCACCGGCAGCTACTGGGCGCTGGTCATCGCCGGCTGGTCGGCCGCGTTGCTGGCCCTCGGCGCGCTGGCCCGGCTGATGCGCCGGGTCGCGCCGGGCCCGGTCGTCTACCGGCCCCGGCAACTGTTCAGCTTCTCCACGGTCAGCTGGGTGTCGTCGCTGTCGTCGACCGGCCTGATCTGGGTCGACACCCTGATGCTCGGCTTCTTCGCCAACGACGAGATCGGTGTCTACAACGTCGCCACCCGGCTGGTCACCGTGGCGATCTTCGTGCTGGCCCCGATCAACGCCGCGTTCGGGCCGTACCTGGCGTACCTGCACCACCAGGGGCGGGCCGACGAGGTACGGCGAATTTACGGCGCCGCCACCGGCTGGGTGGTGCGGCTGTCGCTGCCGGCGTTCGTGGCGCTGCTGGTCTTCCCGGAGAGTCTGCTGACGGTCTTCGGCGGCGGGTTCGCCGCCGGCGCTGCGGTCACCCTGGTCCTCGCGGTCGGGCAGTTGGTCAACGCGGCCACCGGGCCGTGCGGCACGGTGTTGAACATGTCCGGCCGGGTGGCGGTCAACATGTACGACAACATCGCCGCGCTGCTGCTGAACATCCTGCTCAACCTGTGGCTGATCCCGGCGTACGGGATCATCGGCGCGGCGGTCGCCTGGGCGATCTCCCTGGCGGTGGTCAACGTCGCCCGGGTGCTGCAGGTGCGGGCCCTGATCCACGCGGTGCCGGTGACCGTTGGCATGCTCAAAGGGCTCGCCGCCGGGCTGGTCGCGCTGGCCGCCGGGCTGGTGGTCCGGCTGCTGCTGCCCGGCTGGCCGGAGCAGTTGCTGGTCGGGCTGCCGGTGGTGGTGACCGTCTACGTGGGCGTGGTGCTGGCGCTCGGGCTGAGCCGGGAGGACGTCATGGTGCTGCGTACCCTGCGCCGGGGCGGCCGGCGCGGCGGGGCGGACGGCCAGGACCGGCCCGGTGCACCGGTGGCGAACCTGGAGGAGGCGGCACGATGACCGGCAACCGGGGGACCACCGACCGGCTGCGCCGTACGGTACGCGGGGCGCGGGCCTGGGCGCGCACGATGGTGCCCGGCCAGCTGGGTGCCCTGCCGGACTTCCTGATCATCGGTGGACAACGTTGCGGCACCACCTCGTTGCACCACTATCTCGCCGCCCATCCGCAGGTGCGCCCGGCCACCGGCAAGGAACTGCAGTACTTCAGCATCCACCACGGACGCGGGGAACGCTGGTATCAGGCGCACTTCCCGGCCCGCCCGGCCGGGGTCCGCAGCTTCGAGGCCAGTCCGTACTACCTGTTTCACCCGAGCGTGCCGGCCCGGGTCGCCACCGACCTGCCGCAGGCCCGCTGCATCGCCCTGCTACGCGACCCGGTCGAGCGGGCCTACTCGCACTACCTGCACACCCGCTCGTACGGCGCCGAACCACTGTCGTTCGCCGACGCGGTCGCCGCCGAGGAGCGGCGGCTGGCCGACGCGCTGCGCGACGGGCCGGGCAGTCCGGCCGCGCACACCGCGCTGCGCAACCACTCGTACCTGGCCCGGGGCCGTTACGCCGAGCAGTTGCAACGCTGGTACGCCGTCCTACCGGCGGATCGGCTGCTGGTGCTGCGCAGCGAGGACATGTACGTCGACCCGGCCGGCGTCTACGACCGGGTGCTGCGCTTCCTTGACCTGGATCCGTTCACCCCGGCGGGGTTCGCCCAGCACACCCGGCGCACCGACCAGGGGCCGGGGGAGCTGACCGACGAAGTGCGCGCCCAGCTCGGCAGCTACTTCGCCCCGCACAACGCCGACCTCGCCGACCTGCTCGGCTGGCCGCACACCTGGTCGCCCCGGAGTTGACAGGACACGTCCCGCGTCCGTCAGCTCAGTGACGGGAGCGGAGAAGATAGATCGCGTACGTACCAGCGCCGTTGTCCATCTCGGCCACCTGCAGATCGGTGACCGGTACGTTGATCCGTTGCCCGGACCCGCCGCTGCCGGCGTCGGCCCACACCTCGACCGTCCCGGTGGTGGGTAGCTGCCGTGGACCGACCACCAAGATCTGAACTCCTGCCATCGCGTGTCTCCCTGCGTCTCCTGTCGGACGAGACCTAAGATACCGGACATGCATATGCAGGTTGAGTGTTGCGGATGTTAGATTGTGTCCGCTTTCAGATCGAAGTGATTCACCAGCTCGTAGACGCCTGCGTCCAGCACCATCCGGTTGACCTCGACACATCTGTCACCGGACCTCGCGTACCGGGTGATCTGCAACACCGTCGCCTTGTTGCGTGCGATGTCCAGGCCATCGATCTCGTCCGGATGCGGTGGCCGGGCGACGACCCGCTCTTCGAACCTTGTCGGCTTCCACCCTTGATCTTCAAGCCGGCCGTACACCCCGCCGGGTCCGGAGTTCTTGTAGACGATCGCCGTGCCTCGTGCGAGCTCGACGGGGAAGTAGGACGCCGATATCTGGACGCGTCGACCTTCCACCCAGTGCACTCGCTTGCGGCGCACCACCGGATCGCCCTCGTCGATGCCGAAGGCTACGGCTACGAAGTCGGGTGCCGGAAGCTCATCGACCTCGACGTCGGTGCGTATCGGACGATCGCCTGCGTCATGCTGCTGGATGGTCCGTCCCGGCTGTTTCGAGTGGCCCAGGCGATCTGGCATGACCCGTTCGAGCCGGGCGAACCAGCCCTTGACGATGCCGGGGGCACCGCGTCGCGAGGTGACAAGTCCTTCCGCCCGCAGCACGTTCAGCGCCTGCTGCGCTGCTCCTCTGCCGACGCCGAACCTGTTCATCACGGCGCTGGTGGTGGGTACCTTGTCGCCCTCGGCGAGTTCGCCGGTCCGGATCTCCTCACGGAGGTGAGTAGCGACGGTTTCGGCTGTTTCACCAGTTTCTGTCATGGTTCACCGCCAAGTATCTCCTGAAAGTTTCACATGCCGGAGAGTACAGCGGATGCATACCGCTACTTCATATGCTTGTGCAGCGCAGGGCGAGATGTGGACTTCGAGCACGATCTCGCCGGTGCCGCGCGGTGGCTCTGCCCACGCGTACCGCGCCGACCGGCAACTACTCCGAGGTTCGGCTGTCCCGGTACGAGTATCACAGCTCGGGTCGTGGTGCCACGTTCACCGGTCGGCACTATGTCGTGCTGCTGCAGCACGGTGACCGGCTCACCGTGCGCAGTCTGCCTGGTTCCTCCGACGCGCCGCTCACCATGGACCTGACCGTCGACGGCAATGTGGTCACCGGGACCTGGATCGAGCAGACCGCGCCGCAGGGCTACTACCGCGGCGCCCGGTACCAGGGTGCGATCCAGTTGCCGGCCGAGCCTACCGGGCGTCGGCTGACCGGAAAGTGGATCGGGTTCGGTAAGGAGATGGAGGTCAACACCGGCCCGTGGGAGCCCACCTCCTCATGATCACATGATGAAAATTCGGCCGACACGCCGACAGGCCCCCAGCAGAGCATCAAGTGATCATGATCCGGCGGCAAGGTCATGGCTCAGGATCCGTCGACTGGTGCACGGGTGAGTACGCCGTGCAGTACCTGGTCGGTGAGTTGGTCGCGGAACCGGGCGTCGGTGGGGTCGGCCCCGGCGACGGATCGGCCGAGCACGGCGAGCAGCAACGCGCCGAGGATGGCGTTGGCTGCGTCGGCGGTGTCGTCGACGGTGACCGCACCGACGGTGCCGGCCTCGGCGAGGAGTTCCCGGAGCGGGCCGGCGATCCATCTGTCGTTGGCGGCCATGACGTCGGTCATCCGGCCGGTGGAGCCGAGGGCGCTGAGCAGGCCGGCGCAGATCCCAGGGTGCTGTGACAAGTAGGCGGCGAGAGCCGTCACCATCGCCCGTAGTCGCTGCGCGGGTGGGTCGGTGGGGTCGATCGAGGCCTGCACCGCCTGGGCTCCGTCGTGGGCGTGCGCGGTCAGGAGGTACGTGAGCAGGTCGTCGCGG
This sequence comes from Solwaraspora sp. WMMA2080, assembly GCF_027497395.1. GTDB lineage: Bacteria > Actinomycetota > Actinomycetes > Mycobacteriales > Micromonosporaceae > Micromonospora_E. Next base: position 6,339,530 of record NZ_CP114910.1, read on the forward strand.
CCGGCGAAGTAGTAGTACAACGTCGCTCGCGATGCCCCGACCATGCCGGCGATGTCTTCCAGACGGGGCGCAGGGTCGCCGTGGAGCACCTGCTCGCTGACGTCGAGCAGGCGTCGCGCAAGGTCGGCCGGAGGGTTCTTCACGTTGGCACAGCCTATCCGCTTGTCCTGGACCAGAATCCAGATTACAGTCTAAATCATGGTTGAAATCAGATCCTATGGTCCGTGGGCGGTGGTCACCGGCGCCTCGTCCGGCATCGGCCAGGCCTTCGCCGAGTACCTAGCCACTGCCGGGCTCCACCTTGTCCTGGCGGCCCGATCCACCGACCGGCTCGAAACCCTCGCCACCGCGCTGGCCCGTGCCCACGGCATCAGTTGCCGGGTGGTCACCGTCGACTTCGGCAGGACCGAGGCCGCCGCCGAGCTCGTTGACGCGACCGCGGATCTCGACGTCGGCCTGCTGATCTCCAACGCCGGCACCGGCCGCCCCGGCCCGCTCCTCGACCAGGACCTCGCCGACCTGCACCGGCGGTTCACCATCAACGCCACCACGCACCTGGATCTGGCCCACGCCTTCGGGCGGCGGTTCGTCACCCGTGGCCGGGGCGGCATCATCCTCGTGTCGGCACTGGGCGCGGTGCACGGGCTGCCGAACATGGCCCACGAGAGCGCGGCCAAGGCCTACGTGCTCAACCTCGGCGAGGCCCTGCATCACGAGCTCGCCGCCGGCGGCGTCGACGTCACCGTGCTACTACCGGGCAACGTTGACACCCCGACCATCGACGCCTACGGCATCGACCGTGCGGCGATGCCGATCCGGCCCCAGCCGGTCCAGACCGCCGTACGGGAAAGCGTGGCCGCGTTCCTGCGCGGCCGGCCCACCCACATCCCGGGTCGGTCGATGCGGATCATGACCCGGCTGCTGCCCCGGACCCGGTCGATCCGCCTCAACGGCCAGATGCTCGGCCAGGCCGCCCGCCGCCTCGCCGCCCGGGAAGCCACCACCACGGTGGCCCCGTCGTGAACGCCGCTGCCCTGCCCGCCGGGGTGGAGCGGGTCAGCCGGATCCCGTACCGGTTGCTCAGCTGGGGGGTGCCGATGGGGCCGCTGACCCTGCTGCGTACCCAGGGCCGGCGCACCGGCCTGCCGCGTACCGTGCCGGTCGTCACGCTGCGGCACGCCGACCTCGACTGGCTCGTCTCACCGTTCGGTGTCACACAGTGGGTGCGCAACATCCGCGCCAACGGCCGCGCCGAACTCGGTCGCGGACAGCGGTTCCGCACCGTCGGCCTCGTCGAGGTCGACGGCGAGACCAAACTGGACGTCCTGCATCGCTACCGCCGCGCGTTCGGGTTCATCCCGTTCGTCCGGCAGGCATTCGACGCCACCCCCGGCGACGGTCCGTCCGGGTTTTGCACCGAAGCGGACCGCCACCCGGTCTTCCTTCTCCAGCCGCCCGGCTGACCCGATCACTCGCTGGCGAGCCCCCGTGCCCTGTCGCATCAGCCACGGTGGCGGAGTACGTAGACAGCCGAACTGCCTGATCCACTGTCCAGTTCGGCTGTCTGCAGGTCGGTCACCGGTACCTTGATTCGCTGTCCAGTTGCGCCGCTGCCTGCGTCGGCCCACACCTCGACCGTACCGCTGGCGGGTAGCTGCCGTGGCCCGATCACCAGGATCTGAACCTCTGCCATCGCATGTCTCCTGCCTGCTCGCGCCGGCGGTCGCGCCGGCTGCCACGAAAACAAGGATGTCGCCGAATTGTCGCCCCGCGCGACGGCTTCCATGACGACGTTCCGGCGACCTGCAGGGCGACATTCCGGCGACACAAGGGCTACGATCACTCGCATGACGACCACTCCGAACGCGACGTTGCGGGCTGTGCGGATGGGCCTGCTGATGAGTCAGGACGACTTCGCCCGCGCGCTGCGGCAGGCAGGGGATCGCGCCGGAATGCCCAACGATGCGAACAAGCGCCTCGTGCAACGCTGGGAGGCTGGGGCGATCACCTCGCCCCGTCCGGCGTACGCGCGTGCCCTGGAATCGGTCACCGGCCTGCCGATCAGCTCGCTCGGCTTCACTGTGGCGGTCCCGCATGCCCGCAGCGCCGACGCCGGCGAGGATGGAGCCGGCGGCCGGGGTGGCGAGGGCGGTGACGAAGCTCGGGGTGCTCAGATGTCGGCGACCGGGCAGGCGTCCACCCCGGTGCCGCGCGGTGGCCCTGCCCCATGGACCGCGCCGACCGGCAACTACTCCGGGGTGTGGCTGTCCCGGTACGAGTACCACAGCTCGGGTCGTGGTGCCACGTTCACCGGTCGGCACTATGTCGTGCTGCTGCAGCACGGTGACCGGCTCACCGTGCGAAGTCTGCCTGGTTCCTCCGATGCGCCCCTCACCATGGACCTGACCGTCGACGGCAATGTGGTCACCGGGACCTGGATCGAGCAGACCGCGCCGCAGGGCTACTACCGCGGCGCCCGGTACCATGGCGCGATCCAACTGCTGGCCGAGCCTACCGGGCGTCGGCTGACCGGAAAGTGGATCGGGTTCGGTAAGGAGATGGACGTCAACACCGGCCCGTGGGAGCTGGTATTCCAGGATGCCAGCACGAACAAGGCGACTCTGGCCGCCTACGACCGCCGGCCCGATCCCGAGTAGCAGCCCGCTGCCTCATGATCAGTAGCTGCCCCTCATGATCAGATGACGGAAATTCGGCCGACACGCCGGTGAGCGCCCAGCAGAGCATCAAGTGATCATGGTCCGGTAGCGCGTCGCCGAGGAACCCGCCACCCGATCCACAGTCGAGCAGTTGTCCACAGCGTGGCTCTACCTGGGTCGTCTGATGGCTGAGGTCGCGGCATCGTAGCCGGGCATGAACGAGGTGATCGAGGAGCTGTGCCGGCGCAGCGGCGGTGTGGTGACCCGTCGCCAGGCCCTTCAGATGGTGCCGCGCTGGGTGCTGGACGACGCGGTACGCGCCGGTCGACTGCGGCGCGTTCTGCCGGGCGTCTACGTCACCGCCGAGTTGATCGACGACAACCATAGCGGAATGTCGTCGATCCAGTCGCTCGCACCGCAGCTGCGTCGGCGTGCGGTGCTGGCCCACGCCGACGGTCGGGTCGCGTTCAGCCACACCACCGCACTCAATCTCTGGGGGCTGCGCCAGCAACCCACTGACGAGGCACTGCACCTGACGGTGCCGATCGGCGTGGGATTTCGTAGCCAGGCCGGCCTGACCGTGCACCACCGAACGGCGTTCGCCGTCGGTCCGCCGCAGGTGGTGGTACGCGGCGAGGCGCCGGTGACGCGGCTGGAACCGAGTCTTGTCGAGTCCTGGCCGCTGCTGTCGGCCGCCGACCGGCCGGCTCCGCTGATCCGGGCTGTCAACGACAGGTGGACGAACGCGGACCGGGTCTCCGCAACTCTCGATGAGCTGCCGCGGCTCACCGACCGGGCCGCGATGCGGACGCTACCGGAATGCGGGCCAGTGCTCCGGCCTTCAGGCCGAACGGATCGACTTTGAGCTCGATGGAGCCGCCTCGCACGGCAGCCCTGCCCAGCGTGAGATCGATCTACGGCGTGACGCGTTGCTGGCCACTGTCGGCATCCAGGTGGTGCGGTTCGCACACCGCCGGCTGGTGACTGAGCCGCAGCAGGTCCGCCGCGAGATCCTGACCATCCTCCACCACCGGAGGTACGGCCGATCAGTCGACGTCGGCGAGGATCGACTCCGGGGTGCCGGTGGCGCGCAACAGCACCGGCCGGTCGGTGACGGTCACCTCGGCCGCCGTCTTGGTCGGCGAGGCACCGGCCGGCCCGGCGTGCAGGCTGGGCACCGCGGACACCCGTACCGCGTCGTTGATCTCGCCGGACCAGACGACCAGGGTGCTCTCCTCGCCCTGCTGGAACGCCACCCCGATCAGGCCGTCCCGGCGGACCGGGGTGACCATGGCGCCACGCGCCGCCACCGCCAGGCTCTCGAACATCCGGCCGGCCTCACGTTCCGTACCGTCCGGGTCGAGCAGGCCGTAGCGGACCTCGCTGCCGGCCCGGTTGTTCGGGTTGTAGCCCAGCGGCAGCCACATCACCTGCCGGATACCGCCGGCCAGCAGCATGGTGGAGACCTTGACGACCTCCTCGGCCCGGCTGACGTCGTCACCGTCACCGTCGCGCCAGAACTGCCCGACCTCCCACGCTTCGATCGGCACGTCGGCCGGATTCTCCGCCGCCAGGTAGTCCAGCAGCGCCGGTACGCCGTCGAAGTGTTCGTAGTAGTGCACCTGACGCAGCTGCACCACGCCGTCGTCAATCAGTTGCTCGGTGGCGGCCAGGAAGGCGACATTGCGTACGTTGGTCTCGTTGTCGAGCGCGGTCCGTAGCGTCTCGATCGTGTCCACCTCGGGGATCTTGCGGCCCCGGGTGCCGATCCGCCGCTTGAAGTACGCGTTGTAGGCGGCGATCGCCTCGTCGTCGCGGCCGGCTTGGACCAGCCGGTCGACCACCCCGAAGCCGTACGCGACACTGCTGATGCCGGAGTCGACGACCACCGCCTCCGGGTTCGCGGCGTGCACCGCCTCGGCGGCGACGGTGACCAGCTCGACGTACTCCTCGGGGGTGCCGCGCCAGTACTGCGGAGCGTTAACCTCGTTCTCGATCGCGTACTGACGGACGCCGTACGGCGTGTAACGGCGGACCACGTCACCGACGAACTGCCGGTAGGCGGCCATGTCCAGCGGCATCGTCGACTCGGTCTTGTTGGCCTGGCCGCGGACGTGCTCCGGGGTCCCACCGGTGGCCCAGCACATCTCGGTCCGGATCTTGATGTTCAGCACGATGCCGAGTTCCCGGCTGCGCTGGGCGATCTGGTCCAGTGCCGACCAGTCCTGCTGACCCTGGGTCGGCTCGATGCTGCACCAGCTGATCTCGTGGTAGGTGGCAGACCCGGACAGTTTGCGCAGGTACGGGAGGAACTCGTCGTACCGGTTCCAGTCCCAGTGCGCGCCGAACGGGTGGGTGTCCTCGGGGTACGGCGGCAGGCTCGGCAGCGGCGCGCCGGTCGGCGGCACCGGTGGCGGGGTGGTGTCCTCGTCGGCGCTGGTGCAGCCGGCCAGCAGCAGCAGCCCGCCGAGCGCCGCCGCCACGCAGCGGCGGGCCGCAGTGGCCGGCCGGGTCGCAGTGGCGGGCCGGGTCGCAGTGTTCATCGGTAACCCAGCTCGCGCAGCATCCGACCGGAGAAGGCCGCGACGAGCAGCCGCAGGAACGGGTCCAGCTCCCGGCGGTAGCTGCCGACGCGGGACCGGTAGATGGCCGAGTCGGTGCCGGCGGAGGCGCGGCGTCGGTCCGCCTCACTGGTGTACTTTCCGGCCACGTCATGCGGTTTGTCGACGTAGTCGAGCACGCCTTCCTCCCACGGTTCGCCGAGGAACTCGAACAGCGCGCGCATCGACTTCTCCGGCTCCCGTACCGCGTCCTCGTAGCGCAGTTCGTGGTAGCGGTCAGCTGGCAGGGTGGCGCCCATCGCGCGGGCGGTACGAATGTAGCGCGGCCACTTGACCACGCATTTCACCGCCGACCAGTACCCGAACCGCTTGCGGTGCGAGACCACCACGTCGCGGCCGTCCCGGATGACGTGCACGATCTGCGCGTCCGGGAAGACCTCGGTGACGAAGTCGAGCGAGATCGCGTACAGCGGGGTCTTGTCGGCCCACCGAGCCTTGCCCCGGCCGGCGGCGTAGTCGGCGTGCACGCCGCCGAAGAAGTCGGCGATGCGGCGCAGCCAGTCCTCCCGGGTGAAGCCGAAGCGGGCCAGCCGCTCCCAGTCGGAGCCGACGATGCGTCGCAGGTCCGGCAGGAACCGGGTCTCCGGTCCGCAGGAGATCCGGGAGTGCGAGTCGAGCACCAGCCGCAGGAAGGTGGTGCCGGAGCGCTGGCAGCCCACCAGGAAGATGGGCGCCGTCGGCAACTGCGCCACTTCGGCGGTGGCCGGCGCGGGGGCTTCAGCCATGGTCGGTCCTTTCCACGCTCACCGGAGCACGCCGGTCGGTGTCGGCTTGTTGAGGTGGGGTGGTGGGGGACTGTGGGCGGCCGCTGGCGGTCAGTCGGGCGGTGAGTTCGTCGCAGAGCGTACGGACCGCCGGGTCGATCGGCAGCGGCTGGCGGGCGGGGGTGCGGGGGGCGATGTGCGCGGACAGGTCGGGGCGGTAGGCGATCCCGAGGAAGTCGCACAGCCGGCTGATCTGCCCGGCCGGGTCGGTGATCAACGCGTCGTACGAGCTGAGCAGCACGTCGTCGCGGCGGTCCAGGCCGAGCCGGAAGTAGAGGGTGTTCCGGACGTACCAGAAAAGGGCGGCGGCGGTGTGCCGGTCCATCCGCCGGTAGTCGAAGCCGTGAATCAGCTCGTAGGTGTCCGCGTCGAGGCGCTGGCCCTGCCAGCGGCGGCCGATGGTGCCGTCGGCGATGGCGGCGAGCGCCCGCAGGTTGGCGTCGCCGAACTTGGCCACCTCGGAGCGGGCCCGGTCGTCGACGTCGCGCCACGCCCAGACCGCCCGTCCCGGCGCCATCCCGGGCAGGGCGAGCAGTTCGTCCACCCGGTGGCTGTCACACAGCGGTTTGACCAGCACGTACGCGTGTCGGCTGCGGTTGACCACGGCGGTCAGCACCGCGTCGTCGCGGAGTTGAAAACGATGGAAGACCCGCCGGTCGCTTTCGTTGCGGACCTCGACCTCGCCGGCGTTCTCCAGCCCGCGGACCAGCATGTTGGTGCCGGACCGCTGCAGGCCGACCAGGTAGACGGGAACGGCTTGACCACGGGGTACGCCGTGCCGATGCCGCCAGCGCAGTTTGGCCCAGGCGGTGGTGGCCCGGTCGACCGGGTTGAGTCGGTCCTCTTCGACGAGGCGGCGGAGCCCTTCGGTGCGGATCCACCGGGCGTGCCGGGCGATCCGCCGCGCGGTCCAGGCCAGGGTGGAAGGCTCGTCGTCGTTCACCGGTCCTCCTCGGGCACGTCACCAGCCGCGATGGCCAGGCTGGGGCGAGGTCGGGCCGCGGTCAGGCTACCCATGGATCGGGGCGAAACGCCAGGACGCAGGCTGGTCAGCCACACAAGATCACCCGATCAGCTAGTTGGCGATTCGGTACTGGACTAACCCGGCGTGGGTGCATAGCGTGAGGCAGCAGCCAGGGCGGGAGCCCTGCGCCACCATAACCGGGTGGCCACACCCCGGTATCGAGCGAGCGGGCCGGACTGATGCGTGTCCTCCATGTGAACAAGTTTCTGTACCGTCGCGGTGGCGCCGAGGGGTATCTGATCGACCTCGCCGATCTGCAGCGCGCGGCCGGGGACGAGGTGGCGTACTTCGGGATGACCCACCCGGACAACGACGGGCCGTTGCCGTACGCCCGGCACTTCCCGCCGCACGTCGAGCTGGAGCCGGCGCCGCGCGGACTGCGCCCCCGGCTGGCCGCCGCCGGTCGGATGATCTGGTCGCCGGCGAGCCGCCGCGGCCTGACCCGGGTGATCGAGGACTTCGGGCCGGACGTGATCCACCTGCACAACATCTACCACCAGCTGTCTCCGTCGGTGCTCGCTGCCGCCCGCGACGCCGGGGTGCCGTGCGTGCTGACCATGCACGACTACAAGCTCGCCTGCCCCAGCTACCAGATGCTGGACCGGGGGAAGATCTGTGCGGCGTGCGTCGATGGAGGTCCGCTACACGCCGCGCGGCGCAGGTGCAAGGACGGATCGGCATCCGCCAGTACGCTACTCGCTGTGGAGTCGTGGATACACAGACAGTCACGGGCCTATGGTTCGGTGGGGGTGTTCGTCAGTCCCAGCCGGTTTCTCGCCGACGTGATGCGCCGGGCCGGCGTCTACCCGGACCGGCTACGGGTGATCAACCACTTCGTCGACGCGGCCGCCGTGGCGGTCAAGGACTCGCCGGGCGGGGGAGTGGTCTTCGCCGGCCGGATCTCCGTCGAGAAGGGAGTGGACACGCTGGTCGAGGCGGTCGCCCGACTGCCCCGGCAGGTGCCCGTCCACGTGGCCGGCGACGGCCCCGCCCTGCCTGCGGTCCGTGCCCTCGCCGACCGGGTGGCACCCGGTCGGGTGCGGTTCCACGGCCGGCTGGACAAGTCCCGGCTGCACGACCTGATCAGGTCCTCAGCGGCGGTCGCGGTGCCGTCCCGGTGGCATGAGAACCAGCCAATGGCGGTGCTCGAGGCGTTCGCGTGCGGCGTGCCGGTGGTCGGCACCGACCTCGGTGGGCTGCCGGAGCTGATCAGTCCCGGTCTCGACGGGGAGACCGTCCCGGCCGACGACCCGGTGGCGCTCGGCGACGCGCTGAGCAGGCTGGTCGCCGACCCCGACCGGGCGTACGCGATGGGCCGGGCCGCCCGGGACAAGATCGACCGTGACTTCGCGCCCGACCTGCACCTGAACCGGCTCCGCGACGCCTACCTGGCTGCGGCGTTGACCGCCCCGGCGGGAACCCGACGATGACCGGCACGCCCTCCGCCGCAGGCACATCCTCTGCCGCAGGTACACCCGGCCCGTCGAGTCCTCCGGTCCGGGTGCTCTACCTGGCCGGCAGCGGTCGCAGCGGCAGCACCCTGATCACCACCGTCCTGGGGCAGCTGGACGGCTGTTTCGCCGCCGGCGAGTTGCGCTACCTCTGGCAGCGCGGGATGGTCGACAACCGTCCCTGCGGCTGCGGCGCGCCGTTCGACGCCTGTCCGGTCTGGCGGGCGGTCACCGCCGAACTGGCAGCTGTTGCTGGTCCGGCCTCGGCCACTGGCCCGGACGCGGCCGGCATCGCCCGACGACTGCGGGCCAGGCTGCGGATGCGGGACCTGCCAGCCATGCTGAGGCGAGCCGGTGCCGGACGGCGGGCCGTGCCGCACCACGCCGACGACGCCGCGATCGCCGCGGTCTATCCGGCGGTCGCCCGCCAGGTGAGCCGCGGCGGCGACGGACCTGTGGTGGTGGTCGACTCGTCGAAGCTGCCACCGTACGGTGCGTTGCTGCGTGACCTGCCCGGTATCGACCTGCGGGTGCTGCACCTGGTCCGGGACCCGCGCGGCACCGCCTTCTCCTGGCGCCGTCGGCGCGGACTGGACGGCGCGGCGGACCGCAACCTGATGAGCCGCCCGCCGGTGTGGAAGGCGGCTCTGCTGTGGCGGGTGTGGAACGCCGCCACCGCGCGGTTCTTCGAAGCCGCCGGACCCGACCGCTACCTGCGGGTCCGCTACGAGGACGTGGTTGTCGACCCGGCCGGTCAGCTGCGCCGGATCGCGCTGTTCGCCGGACTGGATCCGGCCGGGCTGCCGATCGACGCCGAAGGCCGGCTCACCCTGGCCGCCACCCACTCGGTGGCGGGCAACCCGGCGCGGCACCGTACCGGGGCGGTCCCGGTCAGCGACGACGCCGAATGGGTCCGGGCGTTGCCCGGCCGGTCCTTCGCGGTGGTCACCGCAGTGACGCTGCCGCTGCTGCGCCGCTTCGGCTATCCGGTACGGCGACCCGCAGCGCCCCCGGCCCGGGCGGTGCCCCCGGTCGGAGCCCAGGGTGGGCCGGTCGGTGAGCCGGTCCCGGCCACGACACCGAGCAAGGAAGGCTGACTCGATGCTGTCCGTCGTCGTGGGCACCGGACGGTGCGGATCGACCCTTGTCCAGGAGATCCTGGCCCGGCACCCGGCTGTCGGTTTCGTGTCCGGGCTGGACGACAAGCTGCCCCGGCTCAACCTGGCCGGTCGTCGCAACGGCCGGCTGTACCGCCGCTCGACGCCCCGGCCGGCCGGCATGACCTCGCTCGGGCACAGCCGTCGCCTGCTGGAACGCGGCCGGCTGCGGGTGGCGCCGTCCGAGGCGTATCGGCTGATTGACCGGCAGGTGATGGCCGGCTACTCCAGGCCGTGCCGGGACCTGCGGGCTGACGACCTCACCCCGTACGTGGGCCAGCGGCTGCGTGCCTTTTTCGACCGCCGGGTCAAGCGGCAGGGCTGCCAGGTGCTGCTGCAACACGTCACGGGCTGGCCCCGCACCGGTTGGCTGCATGCCGCGTACCCGGAGTTGCGGGTGGTCAACGTGGTCCGCGACGGACGTGCGGTAGCCAACTCGTGGCTGCAGATGGGCTGGTGGGACGGCTGGCGTGGGCCGGACAACTGGTTCCTCGGCCCGCTGCCGGCCGATCTGCGGGCCGAGTGGGAAGAAGCCGACCGGTCGTTTCCGGTGCTGGCCGCGCTCGGCTGGAAGATGCTGATGGCCGCGTTCGCCGAGGCTCGGGCCAGCCACCCGGCCGGCCAATGGCTGGACGTACGGTACGAGGATCTGCTGGTCGCACCAAGCGACGAAGTAGCCCGGATGCTGGACTTTCTCGGCCTCGACTGGTCGCCCTCGTTCGACCGTGGCTTCCGCCGGTACGAGTTCCACAGCGGTCGAGGGGCGGCGTACCACCGGGAACTCAGCCAGGAGCAGTTGGCTGCGGTGGACCGGGTGCTGGAGAAGCCGCTTGCCGAGTGGGGTTACTGACCGCCAGGCTCGTGACTCGCTGGCGTCGTACCCTGTCGGCCCGTACCTCGGCTGCCTCTATCGCGGCGGCCCGCAACCGGCCTAGAGTGGTGCGGGCAGGCCCGTCCCCCGGGCCGGTGTCCGGGCGGGAGGCGCAACCCGCCCGGTCGGGAAGCGTCGCGCCGGCACGGCGAGCGTGCCGGATGCCGTCGTGACCAGCCGGCCGGTGTCCGCTGCCCGCCCCACCGGTCGATGTACCACGACCAGGTAGTTCCACGCCGATAGCTCATCGGGCCGTCACCTCGCACCGGTCCAACCAGGCGCCGCACCTGCGGCGCGGGATGGAATCCCAGTGACGACAACGGGAGAAGGACCATGGCGCGACCCATCACGCTCTTCACCGGCCAGTGGGCCGACCTGCCGTTCGAGGAAGTGTGTCGGCTGACCTCGGAGTGGGGCTACGACGGCCTGGAGATCGCCTGCTGGGGCGACCACTTCGAGGTGGACCGGGCGCTGGCCGAGGACGACTACGTCGAACGCAAGCTGCAAACCTTGGCCAAGTACAACCTCAAGGTGTACGCGATCTCCAACCACCTGGTCGGCCAGGCGGTCTGCGACCACCCGATCGACGAGCGGCACCAGGGGATCCTGCCCGCCCGGATCTGGGGCGACGGGGAACCCGAAGGCGTCCGTCAGCGCGCCGCCGAGGAGATCAAGGACACCGCCCGGGCCGCCGCGAAGCTCGGCGTCTCCACCGTCATCGGCTTCACCGGCTCGTCGATCTGGCACACCCTGGCCATGTTCCCACCGGTGCCGCCGGAGATGATCGAACGCGGCTACCAGGACTTCGCGGACCGGTTCAACCCGATCCTCGACGTGTTCGACGAGGTCGGGGTCAGGTTCGCCCATGAGGTGCACCCAAGCGAGATCGCCTACGACTACTGGACGACCCGCCGCACCCTGGAGGCGATCGGCAACCGCCCGGCGTTTGGCCTCAACTGGGACCCGTCGCACTTCGTCTGGCAGGAACTGGACCCGGTCAACTTCATCCTCGAGTTCGCCGACCGGATCTACCACGTCGACTGCAAGGACGCGAAGGTCCGTACCGGCGACGGTCGGCGCGGCCGGCTCGCCTCCCACCTGCCCTGGGCGGATCTGCGGCGGGGCTGGGATTTCGTCTCCACCGGGCACGGCGACGTGCCGTGGGAGGACTGTTTCCGGGCACTCAACGCGATCGGCTACGACGGACCGATCTCGGTCGAGTGGGAGGACGCCGGGATGGACCGGTTGGTCGGCGCCCCCGAGGCATTGCGGTTCGTCCGTCAGCAGGCGTTCGACGCCCCGACGGCGGCGTTCGACGCCGCGTTCTCCAGCAGCCGGGACTGACCTGGCCGCCGCCGGACCAGCGGCGGCGAACACACCGGGACGACTGTGGGCCGGTCACCCCGTTGACGGGGTGACCGGCCCACGCGTACGCCGCGTTCTCGACGGTGAGTGCCGGCGTCAGTTGGCGCTGCCGCCGGATCCGGTGCCCTTGCCGGGCTTGTTCCCGGCCGTCGTCGCACCAGTGGATCCGGGCGAGGAGGCCGTGCCCATTCCAGCGTCGGCGAGACTGCTGTCGGGGGTGGTGAGGTGATCGTGGCCGTTGAGGCGTTCGCCCAGCCGGGTGTGGCTGAGCCGCTCCCGGCCCTCCGCGTAGATCCGGTTGGCCTGAGCCTGCGCCACCCCGGCGGCCTCCTGCACCGTCGGGTGGTCCATCACCTTGCGTGCGTTGAATACCAACTCGTCGTACTTCTCCCGGCCGGCGCGGGCGCCCAGGACGAAACCCACGGCGACCCCGCCGATGAACCAAAGTTTTCCGCGCATGGCGGCTCCTTCCGTACCTGACCCGGTGTACCCGTCGGCCGTCAGTCCGGTTCGGTGCCGGCTGGCCGATGAGCGACCCGGTCGTGCCTTCGTCATCTGTCCGGTGCTGTCTACCCATCCTGCTCCCTTCTCACGCGTCAGCACAGGCAACTCGGTCTTTTGTCCGTTTCAGTACGCTCCTGATCGGAGGTCGACCGGCCGGTCCGGGGCCGTGGACCCGGTCGGTCCGGGACGGCGAACCCGGTCGCCCATCCGGCGGTGGCGTCCTGTACTCTTGTCCCGTCGCCAGGCGTCCGGAGAGATCCGCTGCCGGCTACACAGCGGTCCCCCGTAGCTCAATTGGCAGAGCAGCCGGCTGTTAACCGGCAGGTTTTTGGTTCGAGTCCAAACGGGGGAGCTTCTACGGATGGCCGTCTCATCGAACAGGCCGATCGGATCGGTGGCCGGGTAGCCACCGACATCACCGCCTCGACCTGCGCTTCTTCACTCCTGTTGTGCTGGTCCGGCGAGCCGATGACACGGTACGGCCGGCGCACCCGTTGCGGCGGAGACCAGCGCTGTGGACGAGTTGCGGCGAGCCGGACTCTCCGCCCGACCTGGAAACGTCGAATCATGTCGTCGCGATGATTCTGCGATCCTTCGCCCGGGGTCAGATCGGGGTGCCGGCCGCCGGAACGGCCGACCTGCCCCGTGCCGTCGCCGGCCTCTTGCCACCCGCCCAGCTGCGGCTGGCGACGCGGCGTTGCATCGCCGTCGGTCCTGACCAGAGGTCGAGGCCGGTTTCGGACCAGACGACAGCCCTGGTTTCGGACCAGAGGTCGGCGCCGGCACCCGGGCTCTCGCTACGGTGCCGGCGCTGACCTTCGGGCCCTGGGGTCACATCGGGGTCAGCGGGTCAGACCCGGCTGGCCGGCGTCGCCCGCTCGGCGGACGCGCTGGCCGCTGGAACCCGCCGGGCGACGATGAAGCCGAAGACAGCGGCGGTGAAGAACATGACGAAGCCGTACGTGACCGAGGGCATCGCCATCTCCGTGTTGCCGAGGAGCGAGGGGGTCATCGCGATGGTGATCGACAGGCTGGCGTTGTGCAGGCCGATCTCGAAGGCGGAGGCGATCGACTCGCGTTCGCCGACCCGGAACAGCCGGGGGCCGAAGTAGCCGATCGTCATGCTGAGCAGGTTGAACAGCACGACGGCGAGGATGATCTCGCCAAGGACGTCGAACACCTCTTCGCCGAGACCGGCGATCACGCTGGCGATCATCATCAGCAGCACGAGGACGGACAGCACCTTGACCGCGCGCTCCAACCGGATCGCGAGGCCGGTGAACCGCCGCCGGACCGCCATGCCGATGGAGATCGGGATCAGCACGAGGGCGAACACCTGAATCACCTTGTCGAACTGGAGCCCGATCGAATTGTCCGACCCCATGAACCCGGCGACGGACAGGTTGACGATCACCGGCAGGGTGAACAGCGCCAGCACCGAGTTGACTGCGGTGAGCGAGATGTTCAGCGCCAGGTCACCTTTGAACAGGTGGCTGTACAGGCTCGCCGTACTGCCGCCCGGTGAGGCGGCGAGCAGCATCATGCCGACCGCCAGTTCGGGGCGTAGGCCGAGGACGAAGACCAGACCGAGGCAGAGCGCCGGCAGCACCAGCATCTGGCTGACCAGGCAGACCACCATGGCCCGCGGGTATCGCAGAACCCGGCGGAAGTCCTCCATTGTCAGGGTGAGCCCAAGTCCGAGCATGATGATCGCCACGGCGATGGGAAATAGGAGAACCACCGTATCGTTGCTCATGGTAAGCCTGCTTTCCGATTGGAATGAAGTGCATGGATCTTTACATTGCCGATCGGTCGGCTGCTTCTTCCTGGTTGCTGGATCCCTGGAGGCCGCCATCCTGACCGGCATGGTTCCTCCGGTCGCCGAGTCGGGTAGATTGCGGTGAGTCACCAATGGTTGGCGAAATATTCGCTGGCCGGGCCGATTCTGGCGGTGTCTTGAACCATTGGCGATCACGGAACGTGCCCAGAGTATGGGTCAATGGCCTATCGGGTCCGCCCGGCCAGCAGCATGCGACACGGCAACGGCAGGACTGCGCAGACGCCGGTCGCCCAGAATCCGGCACCCCGTCGGGTGGTGAGCGAGGAAACGGTCATTCGCGGTGGCGGCCGGTACTTCCTCAACTGGCCGAAGCACGTGGCGCGCGTCAACGCACCGACGTGGACGGCGTGATCGAGGTGACCACGCGCTACGCCGTCGCGGTGCGTCGGTCCGCGCCGTTCCGGCAGTTCCTCGCCGACGAACCCGGGACGGCGGCCCGGGTGCTGTTCGCCGAGCCGGGCAGGGTGCACCGGCGATTCATCCGTGCCCAGGTGGACATCTTCGTCGACGTGCTCGGCCCTGATCTGGCCAACCACGCCGCACCGGAGTCGCTGGCGTACCTCTACATCCGGATCGTCGAGCCCGCCATCTACGCGGAGTTGCTCACCGGCCGGCAGCCGGACCTCGACCTGCGGGGCGGGGCGGCGGGCAGAGAAATTGCTCGTAGCGGGTGTCGTCGTCGACGAAGCGCTTCAGCCAGGCCACGCTGAACGACGAGATGGTAGTGTTCGGAATGTTCGGTGCGAAATGGCTAGCGTTGTTGAGCTCCAGATATGCCTTGTCCAAATCGGATGGAAGGCTTTCGAAGAATGGTTCGGAATGGAATCGTACCGAGGCGATCGTGTCTCGTTCGGTGCCGATCACCATATTGAATACAATGAACCCTTGTGATGCCAGCCGGGGTCCCAACCAGGCCATGCTCGACCGAGACGCGGTGAAGCCGGGGGCGCCGCCACTCCACCGAAGGTGCCTTCGTCGCCACTGGTCGGGAAGTAGATCGTGCCGCCGCCGAACCCGCTGGCATCGCGCGACGACACCGTCACCTGGGACGTCTCGAACGGGCCCCGGGCAGCGGCGAGACTGGACGCTTTCGGTGCCGGACCCCGTTCGAACGGGTTCTTGGCGGCGCTCGCGTTCGGGATCAACGTGAGCCCGGCGACCGCCAGCAATGCGGCCGTCGCCGCAGCGAGCACGCCCCGAACCCGACGCCGGCTGCGGTCCGGCCGAGCCGACCGGTGTGTGGAGCGCCGGGCGGGCGGATACGCGCGATCACGGCTGAGCGAATGTGCGGATTGCCGGGCTGCGGGCGCCGGGTCTTCGGACTCAGAGAACGACGGATGCATCTGTCCTCCCACTGGGATACGGGAGTCACCGCGCGGTCACCGGGGCGCCGTCCGGTTCGCGTCGCCGGACAAAGGGGCGGTCGCGACGACCGTCGGTGACGATGGATACCTGCGCGCGCGATGAGGCAGCCGAACTGCTGGTGGTGATGCCCGACGGCGAGCTCCACCGAGTGCCGTTCGCCGCCCTGCGGTCCGGTCCGGGTGAGTCCCTCGTCGACCGGTGGCCGGTCACCGTGATGCCCTCCGTCACGCTCGTCGCCGAGTTGACCGGCCTACCGGTGCCGCCAACCTCATGATCGCGCTGCCCGGGATACTCCGTACCGGGTGCCGGTGGGGGAGGCGATGCGGCGGGCGATACGGCAATCGCGCGACGACGGATCACCGTTGCGCCACAGGGCGTCGTTCGCGGTGGCCGGTGCCGGCTGGGCCGCGTCGACCGCGTCGGTCACTGCAGCCGACCGGCGTGGGCGAGGGCGGACGGGGTGAGCCGACCGACGATGGCCGGGGCCTCCCGGACGAGGGTGTCGTCGTCCACGGCCTCCACCATGAACCGGGCAAAGTCGATTCGCCGGGTCAGGTTGCTGGCCAACACCGGGTCGCCCACGTGCCGGCTCCACACCGGCAGGCCCTGGCTGTCGCCTTCTTCGAGGTCGCTGCCGCGTACGACGGTCCAGTCGGCACCGCTGGCGAAGACCCGTCGGCAGGCCCGTACCTGGTCGTTGACATCCACCACCCGCAGCAGCTTCGCCAGCCAGCCGAAGACCGCCGTGTAGAGCTTGAACCCTCGGGGGTAGACGTCCTGACCGTCGTTGCTGATGTGCCAACCGCAGGAGAAGATCAGCCGGGCACCGGGCTCGGCATGGTCGAGCACCGCCTGGGCGGTGCCCGAGGCGTAGTTCTGCACACCCCACGGCACCAGCACCGTGAGCACGGCGTCGCAGCCGCGCACCGCCTGGGCGATGACCGTATGGGAGTTGGTTGGCCCGGGGACCACGGTGATCCGTCCGTCGAACTCGGCCAGCTTGGGCATGCTCTTTTCCCGGCACACGGCGACGACCTCGTACCCACGCTCCAACGCGTGCCGCACCATGTATCGCCCGAGTTTCCCGGACGCCCCGACGACGCAGATCCGCCGGCCGGCACCTGGCTGGCCGACCCCGTCGGTGTCGACTGGTTCCATGGTCCTGCTCCCGTCTGTCGCTCCCCGAATCGCGTTCGGCTTACGCTGTAAGGTACAGCCTTGCGGTGTAAGGTTGTCAAGTAGTCCGAGAGGTGACAGCAGGAGGATCACGTGGTCACGGAGCCAGCCGACCCGCCCGCGAACCGGCGTACCGCGCTCAGCAAGGAGTTGGTGCTGCGCGAAGCGGTCGCGCTGGCGGACGAGGCCGGTTCGGGCGTGCCGAGCATGCGCCGGCTCGCGCAGCGGCTCGGCGTCGAGGCGATGTCGCTGTATCACCACTTCCGCAACAAGGACCTGATCCTCGACGGCATGGTCGATCTCGTCTTCGATGAGATCGAGCTACCGGCGGACGGAAACGACTGGTGCACCGCGATGCGGGACCGAGCGGCATCGATGCGGGCGGCGCTGATCCGACACCAGTGGGCGATCGGTCTGATGGACTCCCGGACCAACCCCGGCCCGGCTACCCTTCGTCACCACGACGCAGTGCTCGGCTGCCTGCGCGCCAGCGGATTCTCCGTCGCTGGCGCGGCGCACGCGCTCTCCTTGCTGGACAGCTACGTCTACGGGTTCACTCTGCAGGAACTCAGCCTGCCGTTCACCTCGTCCGCCGAAGTCACGCAGGTGGCGGGCGCGATCCTGGAGCAACTGCCCCGCGACGAGTTGCCGCATCTCGCCGAGATGATTGTCCACCGGGCGCTGGCTCCCGGCTATTCCTATGCGGCCGAGTTCGACGTCGGACTCGACCTGATCCTCGACGGTCTGCAGCGGAGCCGGGAAAACTGGCGGTGACCCGTATGCGGGATCGCCCGGGCCGCCGGAGAGCAGGAACCGCTGGCCGCTGGCACCGGGCGTGGTCATGGCTAGCACGTGGGCGGCGGCGACGTTGCGCACGTCAACGAATGGATGTACAGCTCCGGCTAACCCGGCAAGCTGCCGTCCAGGCTGCGCTGCACGATGTGGTTGGTGCCGGAGATCTCCTAGCCGATCACTGGGCCGAGCACGGCGACCGGACACAGGGTGACCAGTTCCAAGCCGGTGTTTCCTCGGCGGCCGCGAAATCCCAGGCGTCACGTTCGGTGGGGGTCTTGCTCTGGCCGCCGGCAAGCCTCGCCGCCGGGTGCGCCGTCCGCGCAAGGAGATCGTTCCACCGCGTACGGCTCAGTTCTTGCCGATGTTGCCTTTCCTGCCTTCATCGAAGGCCGCTACCTGGATGTCCTTGCCGCTGATTCGCTGGCAACCTTCCTGTCACCGTGCCTGGTCGCTCGCGGTCCGGCCCCGCGCAGACGCGGTGGTGCTCCTGCTGCGTCCCCGTCCCTGGCAACACCGAGAATTGGATCTGGTTCGCGAAACGCTGCACCTGGTGGGGCGGGCGGGGCTCGAACCCGCGACCGAGGGATTATGAGTCCCCTGCTCTGACCGGCTGAGCTACCGCCCCGGCGATGGAATCTTATCCGGTCGGTGTGCGTGGTGACGGACCAGTGGCAACAAGGCGAATTTTCCCACTTCACCATGAAATGTGATGGTCAAGCGCTGGGTAGCCAACTGGCGCCTATGGGTGATGCTTGTTGCATCGACCGTCAGGCCGTACGGTGGGGAGGTTCCCTGGACCAGGACCGGAACAAAACGAGGATCACCCTGCTCCGCGTTGCTTTCGTGCTGCTGGCGGGGGTGTCGGCGATCCTGGGATTCGTCGGTTGCGCCGAGCTGCTCGTGGGCGAGCCCGGCGGCACGACCGCGCCGGTCGATGTTCTCTACTACACGTTGCAGCTCTTCGTCCTCGACGCTGACCAGCTCGCGGACCGGGCCGACCTGCCATGGCAGTTGCAGGTCGCCCGGTTCACCGCGCCGGCGGCAACCGTGTTCGCTCTCGTCGAGACCGCCCGGGTACTGCTGACCGGTTTGGTCGACAGCAGGCGGTCGCCCACCACCGTCGGCAGCACAGGGGTGGACAGCCAGTTCACCGTTGACATCCTCTCCGCCCTGAAGCTGAAGGACGGATATTCCCTCCACGCTGCGCGTGGAACACGCGGCGCCCGGGTGGGTTACCGCTTCACTGCGCGCCGCCGGGACGAGTCCCGGTCTTACGTGCGCTCGACGGTCGTTGAAGTCCGCCTGTCCGGCGGCCTTGATGTTGATGGCGGCGTTGATGTCCCGGTCGTGGTGACGGCCGCACGGGCAGTCCCACTCCCGGACGTTCAACGCGATCTTCTCGTTGATCCGGCCGCAGTCGCAGCACATCCGGGTGGACGGGAGCCACCGGTCCACCCGGGCGAACGCGCGCCTCGTGGCGCACCCGCTCCGCCGTGTCTCCAGCATGCCGGTGAAGGCGGCCCAGCCCGCATCCTGCACGGACTTCGCCAGCCGAGTCCGGCCGAGACCAACAACGCACAGGTCCTCGACGTACACCGCTTGGATGCCCCTATGTTTGTCAAGGGCTCATACTGCTGGAACGGGTCTGAGCAGGTTGTAGATCTGAGGTGCCCCGAGGATTCCGGACAGGGAGCCAATAAGGTTACCCTGCAAGGAAAGTCGAGGGAAGAAGCGCGATGGCACGCATAAGCTCATACACCCCAGAGTTCCGTGAAGAAGCAGTGCAACTCGTTCTACAGTCGAACAAGCCAGTGTCGCAGGTTGCCCGGGAGATCGACGTTCACCCGGAGACGCTGCGTTCCTGGGTCCGCCAGTACCGGCGGGAAAACAGCGGCGCCCAGGACAGCCCACCGATCGGCGTCGACGAGCGCGCTCGACTGAAGGAACTCGAACGTCGCAACCGGGAACTCGAGATGGAGAACAGCTTCCTGAAAAACTCGTCCGCCAGCTGATGCGCGAGCTCGGGCTCGTGCCGTGCCAGCCCCACCCGAGGCGGTGGGGTCTCACCCAGTCGTCGTCCGGCACGGTGCCTGACCTCGTCGGCCGGGAGTTCACCGCCGACGCGCCTGGCGAGAAGCTCGTCGGCGACATCACGTACATCCCGACCGGCGAGGGGAGGCTGTATCTGGCGACCGTCATCGACTGCTGCACGAAGGAGGTCATCGGATACGCGATGGACGACCACTATCAGACGCCGTTGATGTCCCGCGCCATCCGTAACGCCGCCCGGAATCGCGAACTCAGGAAGAACGCCATCTTTCATTCGGACCGGGGCAGCAACTACATGTCGGACGACTACGGCAGAACGCTTCGGGATCTGAGGTTGCGGCGATCTGCTGGCCGGACCGGAATTTGTTTCGACAATGCGATGGCGGAATCGTTTTTCGGTGCACTGGAGAACGAACGCGTGTCGCGTGTGAAGTATCCCACTCGTGAGGCGGCACGCCGGGACGCTACTGCCTACATCGAATTCTGCTACAATCGTCAGCGTCTGCATTCAGCGGTGGGCTACCAACCTCCCCGGGAAGTCCACGCAGAGTTCGAGAACCTTCAAATCGCGGCGTGAAAGAACCGGCCGAACCACTGTCCGGAAAACGCGAGGCCCCTCACACCGAGAGTGCCCTTCCAAGCCGGTCTGATCAGGTCTTCGACAAACCCGATCATCCCAGCTCAGAGGGCACTCTCGTCATATCTCCACGCCGTTACCGGTCGCAGCGGACCGACCAATCCACGGATCGAGGTTTAGGGCGGCGAGGATGTCAATGCAACGACCTCACCCGCAGGCCGACGAACGTGGCCGGTACCCGGGCTCAGCTCTTCAAGAACGTGAGCAGATCCTGGTTGACCTGGTCCTGGTGGGTCGCGGTGATGCCGTGCGGGGCGCCCGGATAGTAGACCTCTTGTGCGCCGGACACCAGTTGTGCGGTCTTCATCGAAGCGTTCTTGATCGGCACGATCTGGTCGTCGTCGCCCTGCATCACCAGTGTGGGGACGTCGAAGGCGGCGAGGTCGTCGCGGAAGTCGGTCTCCGAGAACGCCGACACGCTCTGGTACGCGTTCCACAGCCCGGCCTGCATGCTCCACGACCAGAACTGGTGCAGGATGCCGTCGGACACCTCTGCACCTGGCCGGTTCACGCCGTAGAACTTGATCGCCAGGTCCTGGTAGAACTGCGCCCGGTCGTGGGCAAGGCTGGCCCGCATCTCGTCGAACACGGCCAGCGGCAGCCCGTCCGGGTTGTCCGGCGTCTGCACCATGATCGGCGGTACGGCGGAGATGAGCACCGCCTTCGCCACCCGACCGGTGCCGTACCGGCCGATGTACCGGGCGACCTCACCGCCACCAGTGGAGTGCCCGATCAGCGTGGCGTGGGTCAGGTCGAGCGCCTCGATCACCGCGGCGAGGTCATCGGCGTAGCCGTTCATGTCGTTGCCCTCGGGCGACTGGCTGGACCGACCGTGCCCACGCCGGTCGTGCGCGATGACCCGGAAGCCCTGCTGGGCGAGGAAGAGCAGTTGGCCGTCCCATGCGTCGGCGTTGAGCGGCCAGCCGTGCGAGAAGACGACGGCGGGGCCGGAACCCCAGTCCTTGTAGTAGAGCTGGGTGCCGTCCTGCGTGGTGAGGTACCCCATGGCGTCACTCCTGACTCTCGGTGCGCTCCTGCTTCTGCCGTTGGTCGGCTGGGCTGCGCTGCCGGGCCGGCCCGGGCGTTGAGCATCCGTCAAGGTGAAGAGTCTCCGCAGACGCGGAAAGATAACCGGCGTGAACCGGCGAAAACGGGGAACCGGCCGGCGTCGCGACGGTGCCTGCGTGGCTGGGTGTTCCGGCGCTGACGGGCCTCGTACCGGGCCCCGTCGCGTCGGACGCCGTGCACGTGGGTCGTCGGTCAGCGCACCAGGGCGTCGGGCTGGATGTCCGTCGGCGTGCCCTCCCGCTCGTACGCGGTCAGGCTGCCGACGGTGGTGGTGGCGATGTTGTGCAACGCCTCCTCGGTGAAGAACGCCTGATGGCCGGTGATCAGCACGTTGGGGAAGGTGACCAGCCGGGAGAACAGGTCGTCGCGCAGCATCTGGTCGGACAGGTCCTCGAAGAACAGACTGGCCTCCTCCTCGTACACGTCGAGGCCCAGATGGCCGATCTTGCCGCTCTTCAGACCACGGATCACGGCGGCGGTGTCGACCAGCGCGCCCCGGCTGGTGTTGATCAGCATCACACCGTCGCGCATCTGCGCGATCCGTTCCTCGTCGATCAGGTGGTGGGTGTCGGGGGTGAGCGGACAGTGCAGGGTGACGATGTCCGACTCGGCGAGCAGCGTCGGCAGCGCGACGTAACTCGCGCCAGCGGCGACGGCCTCGTCCGACGGGTACGGGTCGGCGGCGAGCACCCGGCAGCCGAACCCGGCCATGATCCGAATGAACCGGACACCGATCTTGCCGGTGCCGACGACGCCGACGGTCCGACCGTGCAGGTCGAAGCCGAGCAGCCCGTTGAGGGCGAAGTTGTGCTCCCGGACCCGGTTGTAGGCCCGATGGATCTTGCGGTTGAGCGCCAGGATCAGCCCGGCACAGTGCTCCGCGACCGCGTACGGCGAGTAGCCCGGCACCCGGGTGACGGTCAGCCCGAGCCGGCGCGCGGTGGCCAGATCGACATGGTTGAACCCGGCCGAGCGCAGCGCGACCAGCCGGACCCCGCCGCTAGCCAGCATCTCCAGCACCGGTGCGCTGAGGTCGTCGTTGACGAACGCGCAGACCGCGTCGCAACCGTCGGCCAACGGCGCGGTGTCCGCCGACAACCTCGGCTCCAGAAACACCAGGTCGTGACCGGCCTCGGCGTTCGCGGCGGCCAGGAACCGCTTGTCGTACGGCTTGGTGCTGAACACCGCTACCCGCATGGGGACCTCCTCCGGCGTGGCCGTAGCTTGAGCCGGTCCAGGGTACGGTGAGGCGGGTCGGCGAGAGGAGATCGGGCTGATGACCGCTGCGGTCACCAACTGGGCGCGTAACGTCACCTTCGCCGCGCGTCACGTGCACCGCCCGACCACCGTCGACGAACTGCGACAGATCGTGGGCAGATCGGCCCGGCTGCGGGTGCTCGGCACCGGGCATTCGTTCAACCGGATTGCCGACACCGACGGAGACCTCGTCTCGCTCGCCGGCCTGCCCGCCGAGGTGACGGTCGACTCCGAGGCGTCGACGGTCACCGCCGGCGGCGGCGTCCGCTACGGCGAGCTGGCCGAACACCTGCACGCCCACGGGTACGCGCTGCACAACCTGGCCTCGCTGCCGCACATCTCGGTCGCCGGTGCCTGCGCGACCGCCACCCACGGCTCCGGGCAGGGCAACGGCAACCTCGCCACCGCCGTACGCGCGATGGAGCTGGTGACCGCCAACGGAGACCTGGTCCGGCTGGACCAGTCCCATCCCGACTTCACCGGCGCGGTGGTCGGGCTCGGCGGGCTGGGTGTGGTCACCAGCGTCACCCTGGCGATCGAGTCGACCTTCGACGTGGCCCAGTACGTCTATCACGGGCTGTCCCGCGACGCGCTCACCGCCGGATGGGAGCAGCTCCAGGACAGCGGCTACAGCGTCAGCATGTTCACCGACTGGACCGGGACCGGTATCGACCAGGTGTGGGTGAAACGGCGCACCAACCACGACCATCCGCCGGTCGACGCCGCCAGGTTGGGGCTCGCCGCCGCCGACGGCCCTCGCCATCCGGTACCCGGGATGCCGGTGGAGAACTGCACCAGCCAGCTGGGGGTAGCCGGTCCGTGGCACACCAGGCTGCCGCACTTCCGGCTCGACTTTACCCCGAGCAGTGGTGCCGAACTACAGTCGGAATACCTGATAGCGGCCGGCGACGTGGTCGACGCCCTCGACGCGGTGGCCCAGATCCGCGACCGGGTCGCGCCCGTGCTGCAGGTTTGCGAGATCCGTACCGTCGCCGCCGACGAACTGTGGCTGAGCATGAACCATTCGCGGGACAGCGTCGCGATCCACTTCACCTGGGTCGCGGATGCGACGGCGGTGATGCCGGTGATCACCGCGGTCGAGCAGGCACTGGTGCCGTACGCCCCCCGACCGCACTGGGGCAAGCTGTTCGGCATCGGCCGGGACGAACTCGTCGGCAGGTACTCGCGGTGGAACGACTTCGCCGACCTGCTGGTCCACTACGACCCGGCCGGCGTGTTCCACAACGACTTCCTGGACCGCTACTTTCCCCGCTGACCCCGGACGGTGCCCCGCTGATCCGCGACGGCTCAGGCCCGGCGGTCGATGCGGGCCTTCACCCCACCGTCCTCGGCGAGCATGTGCAGCAGCGCCGAGCCGTCGATCAGCTCCAGCGGCTTGCCGGAAGCGAAGTCGAAGGCCGCCGAGGTGTAGCCGGCGGTGGTCACCAGGATGCCGTTCGAGGCGTTCTCCGCCTGGACGACGCCGAACAGATCACGGACCGCCGACACGTCCACGGTGCCGCCGCCGCGCCGGGCCAGCACGACGACCGTGCCGCCGAACAACGGGCGGGGATCGTGCGCCATGCACTCCACCGTACCGTCGGCTGTCGTGCGCACCTGGCGCATCTGCAGCCCGAGCTTGGTGAACAGGTCGGCGATCAACTGCTCGAACTGGTCGGCCGGCATGGTCAGCAGGTCCGGTCGCTGGTCCAGGTCGGCGAGGACGTCGATCTCGTCGGCGAACCGCTTGTCGACCTTGTCGAAATCGACCACGGCGGGCACCGGTGCCAGATCCACCGGATGGGCGGAGATCCGCGCTTCGAGTCGGCGCAGGCAGGCGGCCGGGTCGACGTTGGCCAGGTTGATCGCGACGAACTCGTCCCGGTTGGTACGCAGACTGACCAGGCAGGGCCGGGCCGGTCGACCGGTGGCCGGGTCGATCTGTTCGACGATGCCGTTGAGGCAGACGGTCTCCAGCAGTCGGGTGCGGTCAGCCTCGTACAGCTCGTGCACCGTACGCAGGGTGATCTGAGTGATGAGGTCGGCGTACCGTTCAGCGATCTCGGTCGCTGGCCGGCCGACCGCCGTCACCTCGTCGTTGGCCGGCTGGTACCGGTACTCCCGGATCCGGGGGACGACCTCCACCGCCGGCAGGTGGTACTCGACCACCAGCTGACGGGACTCGGGCAGGTAGGCGAGCCGGTAGCGCTGCGGAAAGTCGTCCGGATAGACGGAGTTTCCGAGCACCAGCCCGAAGTACTCGACGACGGCTTTCGGATCGGCGGCGGCGAAGACGGCGGAGAACCGGTCGATCGCGGCGTTGTGCGCGGCGACCTTGGCGGCCAGCTTCTCGCACTGCTGACGGTACTTCTCCTCGGCTGCGGCCAGCCGGCGGTGCCGCTGAGCCTCCGCCGCCTCGTGTTTCGCGGTGGCCTGCTCGAACATCTCTCGCGCCTCGGCGACCTGCTGCTGATGGCGGACCTCACCGCCGAACATCCGGCCCAGGCCGGCCGGCTCCGGTGGGGCGAAGTCGGACCACTGCGGTGCGGCCAGCGGTACGGCGAGGTTACCCGGATCGAACGGCGGCGGGGTGCTGCTGCGCTTGAGCCGATCGAGGTCGATGTGGTCGTCGACGGCCAGGGTGTCGGCGAGCAGCTCCTCCAGCTCGGCCACCCGCGAGCGCAGGTTCGCGTTGGCGGCCGCGATCTTCGCCGCCCGGGCCTCGATGTAGAGACGCTTGCGTTGGCGTTCGTCCTCGGCGGCCGCCTGCTCGGCGGCCTGCCGGGCGTTCTCCGCCTCCCAGACCATCTGCTGATGCTGACGGTGCGCGAAGGCTTGGGCCCGGTGCTGGGCGTGCACCTGCTGGGCGTGTGCCCGCTGCGCCTCCTGCATGCTGCTCATCTGTCAGCCCCGATCGTCGCCGGTCCACTCCCGCCCCGACCGTCCGCGCCACCCGGCCCGGACGGATCATTGGTCGCACGTCTGCACGTTGGACGTGCGTCAATCTTGTCCGACCGTCACGGTAGCGTCCAGTGTCCAGCTTCCGGCGGCGACGTTCGCAGCCGGCCTTGGGGCGGCACCCTCTGCTGGGCGGTGCGGTACGACGAGCCTGCCTATCCTGGTGCGTACCCTCGCGGAGCGGGCCGGGGGGCGGGGGGCGGGGAGGGATTGACGGATGGCGAAGGACGGCCGGGTGTCGCACGGCGGCGATCCGTACCTCTGGTTGGAGGAGGTGCTCGGTGCCGCCGCCCTCGACTGGGTCCGCGACCGCAACGCGGAGACCACCGCCGGCTGGACCGCCGAGCCGGGGTTCACCCAGCTGCGGGACCGGATCAAGCAGGTGCTCGATTCCGCCGACAAGATTCCCGACCCGACCTGGCGCGGGGATCACCTCTACAACTTCTGGCAGGACGCCGGACATCCCCGCGGGGTGTGGCGGCGGGCCACCCTCGACGAGTTCCGTCGGCCGCAGCCGAGCTGGGAGATCCTGCTCGACCTCGACGCACTCGCCCGGGTCGAAGGGGAGAACTGGGTCTGGAAGGGTGCCCACGTGCTGCGGCCCGGGTACGACCGGTGCCTGGTCGTGCTGTCCCGGGGCGGATCGGACGCCGCGGTGGTCCGCGAGTTCGACCTGACCACCCGAGACTTCGTGACCGATGGTTTCATCGTCGAGGAGGCGAAGAGCACCGTCTGCTGGATCGACCGCGACCACATCTACGTGGGCACCGACTTCGGGCCCGGCACCGTCACCAACTCCGGCTACCCGCGGACCATCCGGCGCTGGCAGCGCGGCACCGCGCTGGCCGACGCCCCGCTGGCGTTCGCCGGCGAGGTCGACGACGTCACCGTCTCCGTGGTGCACGACCCGACCGCCGGCTATGAGCGCGACCTGGCGGTACGGCGCACCGAGTTCTTCCGCAACCGGACCTACCTGCTGCGGCCCGACGGCGGTTGGGGCCTGGTCGACGTGCCCTCGGACGCCGAGATCGACCTGCACCGGCAGTGGCTGCTGATCGAGCTGCGCAGCGACTGGCAGACCGGTGACATCACCTACCCTGCCGGCGCGGTGCTGGTCACCCCGGTCGACGAGTTCCTGGCCGGCAAACGGGAGCTGACCACGGTCTTCGAGCCGACCGAGCGCTCCGCCTACAGCTACCACGCATGGACCCGCAACCATCTGCTGCTGGTCACCCTCACCGACGTCCGTAGCGAGATCACTATCCTGACTCCCGGCGACGACGGCTGGCGGCGGCGCACGCTGCCCGACGCCGGCGGATTCGACCACACCGACGTGGCCGACACCGAGCCGGACCGGGGCGACGAGTTTCTGCTGCACACCGCCGGGTTCATCCGGCCACCGACGCTGCTGCACGGCACCGTCGACGGCCCGACGCGACCGGTCAAGACCGGTCCGGCCTTCTTCGACGCCGACCAGATGACCGTCCGGCAGTTCTTCGCCGGCTCCGCCGACGGCACCGAGGTGCCGTACTTCCTGGTCACACCGGGTGATGCCAGCCCGCCCGGACCGGCGGCCGGGCTCACCCTGATGACCGGGTACGGGGGGTTCGAGATCGCCTGGACCCCGACCTACAACGGCGTCGTCGGCGCCGGCTGGCTGGCCCGGGGCGGCAGCTTCGTGGTCGCCAACATCCGGGGCGGCGGCGAGTACGGACCGCGCTGGCACACTGCCGCACTACGGGAGAACCGGCTCCGCGCGTACGAGGACTTCGCCGCCGTCGCCACCGACCTGGTCGCCCGTGGCCTGACCAGACCGGACCGGCTCGGCGTCTACGGCGGCAGCAACGGCGGGCTGCTGATGGGCGTGATGCTGACCCGCTGCCCGGAACTGTTCGGCGCGGTCGTCGGGCAGGTGCCGCTGCTGGACATGCGCCGCTACCACAAGCTGCTCGCCGGAGCCTCCTGGATGGCCGAGTATGGC
The DNA here is from genome assembly GCF_027497395.1 of Solwaraspora sp. WMMA2080. Classification (GTDB taxonomy): domain Bacteria; phylum Actinomycetota; class Actinomycetes; order Mycobacteriales; family Micromonosporaceae; genus Micromonospora_E. Next base: position 6,367,070 of record NZ_CP114910.1, read on the forward strand.
GACCCCGACGATCCGGCGGACTGGGCGTTTCTGCGGGAGTACTCGCCGTACCAGAACATCCGACGGGGTACGGCGTACCCGCCGTCGCTCTTTCTTACCTCGACCCGCGACGACCGGGTGCATCCCGGTCATGCCCGCAAGATGGTCGCCCGGCTGCGCGAGTACGGCCACGACGTCACCTATCACGAGAACGTCGAGGGTGGGCATTCCGCAGCAGCGGACAACGCACAGCAGGCGTTCAAGTGGGCACTGCTGCTGGAGTTCGTCCGGCGGACCCTGACCGGTGAGCGTCGCGCGGCGTCAGACCCGGTCGGGGGACTGCTCGGTAACAGGTAGGAAGACGGTGACCACCGCCATGCAGGACGCCCAGACGACGAGCAGCACGGTCAGCTGACCGCTGGCTATCCGGCCGGGATACAGCAGGTGCGCGGTGGTTTCGACCACTATGCCGGTGCCGATGATCGCGGTGAGAGCCGGCCACGGTCTCGTCCAGCCCCAGAGCAGGACCGCGCTCAGCGCTACGGCGAGCAGTCCGATCCCGATCGCGGGGAAGTGCGCTTCGGGAACGCCCTGCACGGTGACCTCGGCGCGGGGTGGCACCAGCCGCAGCGGCTCGAGCGTGAGTCCTTCCAGCAGCCGGCGGGGTTGTTTCCAGACGACCAGCGGCAGGAGCAGGAGCAGCGTGGCGCAGACGAAGACGGCCCGCTGGACGGGGACGTGACGACGGTGGTTCGCCGCGCTCCACGCCGCGTCGTACGGCTGCTTGTGCCGTCGCAGGCGGGGTAGCGGGATCCGGGCCGGGTCGTGCCGATGGGCGAGCCACCACAGGGTGGCGGCGGTGACGGTGCCGACGATCGTCAGCGTTTCCGGGCGGTTGCCGAGCAGGCTGCCGGTCGGCAGCAACCAGAGCAACCCGACCCCGCCTGCGGTGAAGACGGCCGCCAGCACCAGGCCCAGGGCCCGCCACCGTCGGGCGGTGCACCACATCTGATGGCCGATCCGGTGCCACTCCTCGCTCCACGATTCGGTCTCGCGGTCGAGCCGCGCCCAGTCTCGGGTGCCCCGGACCCAGCCGACGACGATGGCGGCAGCCGCGAGCAGCGCGGCGACGCCAGCGGCCCAGCCGGGCCGGTTCTCGTCGGCGCGGGACGCGTCGGCGATCGACGCGTAGCCGAGCAGGACCAGCAGGGTGGTGGCGGCGGCGCGGGCCGGGTCAGCGGCCAGCGGTAGCAGCACGACCAGCGGCCGGATCAGCAGCAGCAGGGCGCGCCCGACCATCGTCGGCCAGCCCTTACCGGCCGGCCAGAGGGCCCGGTAGGTGAGGTGGACCGCCCGGCTGGACAGACCGTAGCGGTAGGCGACCGGAAGGTCGCGGACGCCTTCGTTGCCGCGGGACACCCGGTTGGTGAGTTGCTCCCAGTGGTCCATCGCCGCTGGCTGCCGGGGTTGGTCGGGGTCGTCGGACCGGCCCGTCTCCCTGGCCTCCTGGTCCTCCTCCAACAGGATCTGGTACTGCAGCCAGCTCTTCAGCGCACGCTTGAGACACTCCCGCTGGTCGGGCTGCAGGCGGCTCATCCTGGTGGGCGCGGGCGGCAGGTCACCGTTGCTGCCGGTGAGAATCCGCCGCCACTCCCGCCCCGACACGCCGGGGACGGGCTCCTGGACCCATCGCTGCCAGACGCGGTTGAGCTCGTTGTCGTCGCAGCAGCCGCAGAGCTTGTCGATGATCATGTCGGTGATGCCGGCGGCGGCGTCCAGCCGGCCCCAGGCCCAGTCGTTGGCCCGCCACGACCGGCGGAGGAAGGCTCCGAAGTTGTGCAGTGTGGTACCGGCCAGCTTGGCACGGGAGTTGATCACCGGATCGGCTGGGTCGAGTCGGCCGGTGCGCAGCCGCTCGGTCAGGCGCTTGCGGCGTTCGCTGCAGTCGATGTTGCGGAACTTCTGCTGCAGTGGGCTCTCCTGGTTACCGGTGATCTTGTGGTAGTGGACGACGGGTTGCACTCCCGGCACGCCGCCGGCAACCGCGAAGATGGTGTGCAGCTTCTTGATGCTCAATTTGCGTAGCGATGAATCGTGGACGTCCTTGAATGCCGAGTCGCACCAGGCCCGCCGGTCCTTCGGGCACAGTTCGTCGTCGCTGCGCAGTTTCCGCCTGGCGATCGGTTGGCCGATCTCCAGCAACTCTCCTTTCAGGTCCTCGGCCAGCGTCCAGATTTCGTCCAGCGCGGTCGTCCCGGGGCTTGACATGTCGACTTCCCGGGCCATGTACTTCGCCGGGTACTGTTCGAACAGCATGCGGTTGAACTGTTGGCTGTCGCATTGCCCGTCAACTATCGCCCGGCGGAGTTTGTCGGGGAGACCCGGCAGGCTTTTTTGCAGGGCGCGCGCCCGCCGGGTGGCGGCCAGCAGATCCGGGTTCTCCAGCGCGCCGCCCGGTCCCTGGAAGTCCCGGAGCAGTTCCGCGCCGGCCAGGTCACGGATGTGGTCGGCCAGCTCCAGCAGCCGGTAGACTTTGTGCTTGACCTCGCGTAGGCATTTGACGGCCTCGTCGCCCGCTGCCCGGTCGTCGCGGTAATCGGAATTGCGATTCTTCTCCTCGAGTGCACGGATCCAGGAGATCAGCATGGTAGTCGCGCTGTAGGCCGCCTCAATGTCCTGAAATTCCTCCTCGTCTACTGTCCCCTGGTGGTAGATGTCGTCGAGTTGTGCCTGGATGTTCAGCGCCTCGTACTCGCCGAGAACCTGATACGGTCCGGACAGTGCGGGTCGGCCGATGGAGTACTCCGCCGGCTTCGTGAGAATCTCGGCGATCTTTTGAGCGTCGACGGAGTGTCGATAGTCGCGGTAATGATCCGGCAGCGGTGGCGGTGGATCGCCGTCACGTTTGACGACGCGGTCGCTGATCATGGTCCGGCGGCAGGTCCGGCACTCACAGGCCGGCGGTCGCCAGCTGCCCAGCGGCCGGCGACGCGCTCTGGTGAGCGTGATCTGCTGGGTGATGAGGTGCTGCCGGATCTGGGCGGCGAGGCCGATGTCGTTGGTGCTTCGGACGTGCCCGAGTTCGCCCTCCTCGGTCTCGGTGCGTTGCTTCAACGCGATCGCCCGCAGCAGCACCCGGAGCCAGTGCAGGGCGCCCTTGCTGTCCGGCTGAGTCGGGGAGCTACGAGCCGACGGCGACGGATCCGGATCCAGGTATATCAACCGTCGATCGGTGGGGGAGACGGCTGCGGTCCGGCAGATCGCCAGCAGCGCCCGTCGGATCGGGATGTTGTCGAAGATTCCCCCATCGACCACGTAGTACGGTTCGGACCCGATGTGCAGGCTGGTTCCCCGCGGCCGTAGTCCGGAGAAGACCATCGACATCTCCGGCACCGAGGTCCGGTCCGTGCCGCTGCCGTACTCCAGCTTGTTGTGGTGACCGGCGACGGCATGGATCGACGCGGGTTCGAACGCCCCGGGAAACGACGAGGTGGCGCGGGCGGCAAGGGCGAGCCGGTCCAGCCGGTACTTGACCGGGTGCGGCGGATCGTCGCACGGATGATCGGTGGCGTCCGGTCGGTCGGCGGGTCCGGGAAAGTCGGTGATCCCGGTGTCGAGCGGAGCGTCGCGGCGGGTGAAGTGGAACTGGGCCTGCCCCTCGGCCAGGCTGCGTTCCTGGTTCTGATCCTGGGCCAGCAGGGTGGCGGACAGGTCGACGGTCATGTCGTCGGTGGCGAGCCCGCAGTGGCCCTGGTCGCGCAGCCGGTAGAGCGCCCGGCAGATGCGGTGGTAGAGATACCTGTCGCCGGCCAGCAGCGACGGCACCCGACCGACCGGGCGAGGCTGCCGCATCATCCGCCACAGATCGGCGTCGTCGAGCCAGAGGTTGCGGACCGCGTCGACGGTCGAGCCGACGCACTGAGCCACGCCGTACACGACGGCGTTGAGACCGCCGGCACTGGCGCCGGCGAGTACGTCGATCTTGACCTCGTCGTAGCGGGCGAGCCGGAGCATGCTGGCATAGATCTCGGCCCGCTGCTGCTGGGCGGGACGTTCCGGGGACTTCCCCCGCTGCAGGGTCGCGGTGCCCCGCGGGTCGGGTGTGGTCCGACGCAGCACGTCCAGCTCCGCGACGGCCCCACCGATCCAGACCGCCAGGCTGACGCCGCCGCGCATGGCGAGGGCGATCCGCAGCTCACGGCGGTTGGGTAGGGCGTTCTCCTCCGGTGTGGGACGTCGATCCTCCGGCATGGTCACCTCCGCGCGGCAGCACCGGGAGGCATCCGCATGGTCGCACGGGTCGCCGACGCGCCGGGGCGATCCCAGACGACCTCACCCTGTGACAGCTGGCGTCCGGGCGTGCCATCACCCGGTAATAGGGCAGGACCGGTATCCCCAGAAGCATTGAAGTATCGTCGTTTGTCGATAGTGTTCGCATCGGGTACCCAGCAGCGCCTGTCCGACAAGGCCGAACAACCTGTTCTGTCGCCGCGCCGCCCATCGGGTCGGCGCGTACCCCCCTGACGATGAGGACACCGCACGATGAAGGCACTCCCGCTCCTGTCCCGGATGCTGCTGGCCACCGGGTTCGTCGCCGCCAGCCTTGTGCTGCCGGCCACCACGGCGCAGGCCGCGCCGCCGTCCAGCACCGCCGACGAGATCGGCATCCTGGTGGTGAACGGCCGTCCGGCTACCGAGAACTACCCGTTCATGGTCTACACCTCTGGCTGCACCGGCTCCCTGATCAAGTCGAACTGGGTGGTCACCGCCAGGCACTGCCCGACCCCGAGCTCCGTACGGGTGGGCAGCGTCAACCGGACCAGCGGCGGCACGGTGGTCCGGGTGATCCGCGCGGTCAACCACCCGCGGATCGACGTCAAGCTGATGCAGCTGGCCAGCTCGGTCAGCTATGCTCCGGCACCGATCCCGACCGCCTCCGGGGCGGTCGGCACCGCCACCCGGATCATCGGCTGGGGCCAGACCTGCGCTCCCCGTGGCTGCGGCTCGGCCCCGACCGTCGCCCACGAGTTGGACACTTCGATCGTGGCGGACAGCCGGTGTCTCGGCATCGACGCCGGCTATGAGATCTGCACCAACAACACCAACGGAAACGCCGGTGCCTGCTACGGCGACTCTGGCGGTCCGCAGGTCCGGATGGTCTCCGGCCGGTGGTACCTGATCGGGGCCACCAGCCGCGCCGGCAACAACAACTCCACCTGTGCCACCGGCCCGTCAATCTACGGCGACCTGCCGTCGATCCGCTCCTGGATCGACACCCAGGTGGGCGGACTGCCTGCCTGACCCGTACCAGCCTGATCCCCTACCCTTTCGTGCGCCGCACCGGTCCGCCGGTGCGGCGCACCCCTGCGATCGCCCGGCGGGTGGATTTTCTCACTGCGGGATCGGCTCGACCCGGCGCGATCCCACTGAGTTCCCAGGTGGTCGCTTGCGGTACGTGATCCGTCTTGTCGGTCGAACGAGGTGAATACGGCCCGTGCCCGCCGGACGACCCTGAGCTGCCGAAACAAGATTTTTGAGCCGATGTTGAACCCGGCCCATTGACCGAAAGTATGATGTCGGCGGGTTGAGGGATGCCCGCCAATTTTCCACTAACCGTGAGACACCCCGGATACGGGATCGGGCTGCTTGACAGCCCAGAGAACTCACTTTTAGCGTGGCTTCCCGTAAACGTGGTGCGAACTCGTTCCGGCAATGGAAGTGGGCGTTTGAAGGCACCCGTTTGACCAGCCAGCAGAACACGGCTGCCCCACCGGACGACGCCTGTCAACCGCGCCGCCCTCGACGAGAAGGAGTAGGTAACCCCCATGTACAGGTCGGCACAACGGCGCAGTTCGACCCCGCGTGGCCGAAACCAGCGCACTGTCAGTGGCCGCAACAAACGCATCATCGCTGTCCTCGGTACGGTCACGGTGTTCGCGGGCATCGTCGCGGTCACTCAGGTCTCATCTGCCAACGACCAGCTGCGTACCGCCTCGGAGTGTGTGGCCCCGAGCCCTGGCTCCACTGCTGAAGGCGGCGTGACCACCACGGTGACCCAGGAGAACGGCCGCGAGGTGCGGCACCACTGGGGTGACGGACAGATCACGCTCGAGGAGTGTGAAAGCGGTACGACCCTCGTCGCGGCTCCGACCATCGAGTGCCCATCCGTAGTGGACAGTCTGCCGGAGGTCCCCGCTGCGGCGCGTACCGAGGTGGAGCGCAACCTCGGCCTGCTGGAGAACCAGATCGAGGAGGCTAACAACCGGCTCGCAAGTAGCGTAGGCGAGGGTGGGCCGAACTTCATCAACAACGCCATCCTCGGCCCGCTGGCCAGTAAGCGGGCCGCCACCCTGGACCGGATCGAGATCGCCATCGGCCGGGTCGCGCCGCGTCCGCGCGGGCTCGACGAGCTGGCCACCTGCGAACTCGTCAACCGCCCGGACAACAACGACGGTAACGACAACGACGGTAACGACAACGACGGTAACGACAACGACGGTAACGACAACGACGGTGGCGGAGACGAGGGCAACAACAACGACGGTAACGACAACGACGGCAACAACGACGGCGACAACGGGCTGGAGATTCTGGCCAACAGCTGTGACGACAGCAACCTGGACGACCACGACGGCTTCCAGGTCGGCAACCGCTGTATCGACACGCAGTTCGGTGAGGTCGGCGCGGCGGCCAACAACCCGTCGCTGCTGATCACCGAGTTCCCGGACGAGGTCGGCGTGGATGAGCCGTTCACCATCCGGGTCAGCACTCGTAACTTGGTCCGGGACCGTTTCCTCCCGGCGGCTCAGGGTGGCTACTACGTCGAGAGCTCGCTGCTCGACGAGCAGGGCCTGACCCGTGGTCACTTCCACACCGCGTGCCGGATGCTGCAGTCGACCGAGGTCGCGCCCGACCCGGCTCCGGCGCCGGAGTTCTTCGTGGCGACCGAGGACGGCGGCGGCGGTCGCGAGCCGGACCAGATCACCATCCAGGTCTCGGGAATGCCGCAGTCCGGTACCGCGCAGTGCTCCGTCTGGGCCGGTGACGGTTCGCACCGGCTGCCGATGTCGGAGCGGGCCAATCAGACGCCAGCCTTCGACTCGGTCCGGATCGAAGTGAACTGACCAACCTGGTAGCTCAACGATCTGCGGGCCCGGACTCCGAACGAGTCCGGGCCCGCAGCCGTTCCGGTCGTACGACGGTTCTGGGCTGATCAACAAAACCGGCCGGTCAGGAGAGGATCGCCAGGTGGAAGCCACGGTCGGCCAGTACTCCGGCGCTGGTGAAGGTCTGAATGAACACCCCGTTGGGGACGCCGGCCCGGCCCACGACGGTGATCTCACCCGGTGCTGACGCGCCGAGGCTGCCGGACAGACCGATGCTGCCGACGTAGGCCGACCCGGTCAGGTTGTGGCTGAAGACTACCTGGTACGTGCCGGTGGCGAGACGGGTCGCGGAGACCGCGCCGAAGCCACGGGCCAGGCTGCCGTTCGCGTTGACGACTGCGAAGAAGCTCTGGGCGGTCGGCGGCATTCCGGACGTGGTGGCGGGGACCAGCGCGATGCTGGCCTGCTCCCGTTCGGTTTTGGACACCGGCGGCTGTTCGGTGATGCCGGCGTCGCGTTCTGCGCTGAATGACTCGGACATGGTGGGACTCCTCGCAGATTGGCATTCCGCGGCGTGGACGCGGGCTGCCGAAAGGGATGGAACCGGTGCCGTCCGCCGGGCCCGAGCAGAACGGCAAGTGACTTGAAGCTTATGCTTGACAGCGGAGAGTAACCAGCGTCTGGTCATGTCCAATCGAGGACAGGGTGCGTCTCCGGTCAGCGGGACTGCCCGGGGCCCGCGGCGAGCCGCCGGTCGAGCAGGGTGGCGAGCGGGATGGACTCGCCGTCGCGACCACCGGCACCGATCACCAGTCGTGGCTCCATCGGGGAGACGCGTGCGCCGGTCAGCCTGGACCGCAGGCTGGCCGGGACGGTCAACAGGTAGAGCTTCCCGTCCGTACCGACGGCCAGGGTGCGGTCCGATTTCAGATACCAGCCGTGCAGCCCGGTCCGGTACCGGCCCCGGCCGTGGTGTGGTCGGGCGGACAGGTTCTGCACGGCGATTCCGTGGTGCCGGGCGGTCGCGACGAAGTCAGCGAGCAGATCCGCGGCCTGCTGGGCCTCGCTGGCCCGGCGGCGCTGCTGGTCGGCCGCGTGGGCGGCGATCGCCTGCCGGCGCTGCCGCGCCCAGTCCTGCTGGTCCCGTTGCCCCACCGGGCCAGCCTACTGTCGACGCCGCCGCCCGGTGCGTACGTACCGTCGCCGATCATCGCCGGATGGGCCGGTGGTGGGGGTTTTTTTGTTTGCCGACCAAACTATTGACACCCTGTCGAGGAGTGTGTGAACGTCTGGAGATCGGCCGGTTGCGGGAGTCGGCAAGCCAGGAGAGGGGGCCTGGGCCACCCCCGGCGGTGGCTTCGTGCCGGGCATCGTCTTCAACGAGACCGAACCCGATCTCGTCTACGCCCGGACCGACATCGGCGGTGCCTACCGCTGGAACCAGGCCGTCCAGTCGCGGATCCCACTACTGGACTGGGTGGGCTGGGACCGCTGGGGCTGGAACGGTGTTCTCAGCCTGGCCACCGACCCGGTGCAGACCAACCGGCTGTACGCGGCAGTCGGCATGTACACCAACGACTGGGACCCGAACAACGGCGCGATCCTGCGCTCCACCGACAGAGGTGACACCTGGCAGGCGACCGAGTTGCCGTTCAAGGTCGGTCCCGGGGGCAGCACCACGCCGGGTTTCCTGGCCGACTGGACAGCGGGCAACGCAGTTCCGGCAGGGGTGAGCTGCGCCACGCACTGAGCCGGGTGGCGGGTCCATGACCAGGGCGGCGTCGATGTCGGTCGACGCCGCCCCGGCGGTCGTGCCGCGGCGGTGCCGGGTCACCGCCGCGGGGTACTGCCGGCCGGCTCGTCCACGTCGACGAACTCGATGCGGGCCTCGTCGGACCGCTCGCCGGGCCGGAGCACCGACCGGGTCATCGCCCCGGCCAGCCAGCCGAGGGCCACTCCGGCGGCCGCCGCACCGGCGAGCCACGCCCACGGCACGGCCCGGCGACGACCAGCGAGCGCGTCGACGGCCGCCCGCGCCCGGTGCCGCGCCTCCGCGCTGGCCGGGCCCATCCGCGCTCCGGTCTCGGTGGCGAGGTTCGAGGTGTGCCGGTGGGCCAGTCGAGCGGCGTCACCGGCGGAGTCGACCGCCGAGACCAGATGCGCCCAGGCCTGGTCGGTGATGCGTTGCGGCTTGCGGCGGTGCTCCATCAGGTTGGTCGCGAACATGCTGCTACCTCCTCCAGCGCCACGGCTGCCGGAAGCGCCCGGCGAGCCGTGGCGCGCTGCGGTTGCCTCCACGTGCCCAGCCCCGGTCGGCGGCAAACCCCCTTGTCGTCGTGCTGTTACGGCTGTCTTCTGTCGTACCGGACCGCTACTGTTGGGATGACAGCCGGCGCCGAGCCGGAGGCCGGTGGGTACCCGAGGTTCGTGGTCGGCACCTCAGGCGCCCGTGCCGCAACGAATCGTGCCCCGGGTGTCCGTGCCGTAGCTCAGCGCGCAGGGGGCTATGATGCGGGTTGTCTGATTGTTAGCGATATTTGTGCCCGTCGGATGCGGATCCGGCCCGGCGAAAGCTGGCGGTGATGCCCGCACCGGAATACTCTCGGTCGCGGCCCGCGTACTGACGAGACGCCCGGATGGGCGAGTGGAGGTGCTCGCGTGAGCCTGTCGGTTGTCACATCGACGCTGCCTGGTGCAGTGGTTGAGATTTCACCACAGGGTGAGATCGACGTGGATACCGCGCACGAGGTGCGCGAAGCGGTGCAGGCGGTACTGACCAACGGCCGTCCGACCCGAATCCAGCTGAACATGCGGCTGGTGACGTTCATCGACTCGGTTGGCATCAGCGCAATGGTCGCCGGTTTCCAGGCGGCCGAGGTGAGCGGCATCAAGCTGGTGGTGACCGAGCCGAGCCGGTTCGTGCACCGTCAGTTGTGGGTGACCGGGCTGCTCGGCCTGTTCGGTGCTCCCGAGCCGTACGTCGGTGACGGCGCCGAGCGTGAGGTGCCGCTCTCCTGAGCTCGTGGTGCTCGGTGGCGGCAGGTCGCAGTTCGAACGGCTGATTAGGGTCGTGTTAACACCCGGCGGTAGATCTTGTCGGTAGCGCTGTCCTGCCGGAAAATGATCTATCGTGACATGGTTGCTGGTGGGTACCACCATTCTCCGGCGCTATGTCCTTCTTCGTCCGATCGGTCGCGGTGGGGTGTCGGTTGTCTACCAGGCGATCGACGTCGACTCGGCCCGGCCGTTCGCGGTCAAGTTGCTGGCACCGGCCGCCGCCGGCGACCGACGGGCCAGGGACGACATTCGCCGGGAAGCGTCGTTCACCCAGCGGCTGCGGCATCCCAGTGTGCCCCGCGTCTACGACGTCGGTGAACTGCCGCTACCCGGGGGCGGCACGTCGTCGTATGTCGTCATGGAGCTGATCTGCGGCGAGTCGCTGGCAGACCGGCTGACTGGCGGTCCATTGCCCTGGCCCACCGCGGTCCGCACCGCGGGGACCGCCGCAGACGTGCTGGCGGTGGCTCACCGGCGGGGCGTTGTGCATCGGGATCTCACCGCCGGCAACGTGATGTTGACCCGGTCCGGTGCCAAGATCATTGATTTCGGCCTGGCCCGGTTCGCGGATCCGCCGCCGGCCGGCCGTGCGTCGGGGACGGTGGCTGGCTCCGGCCGACCGGGCGACGACGTCTACTCCCTCGGCGTCTTGCTCTACCACATGCTGACCGGCCGGTTGCCGTACCTGGGGGTCGGCCCGGGGTCGCCGGCGACCGGCGTGCGGACAGGGGCCCTGGCTCCCACTCCGGTGCTGGCCGTCGCCGGGTTGCCGCGTCCCGTGGCCGATCTCTGTCGGGCCTGCATGAGCAAGCGTCCGGAGAACCGACCGACCAGTGTCGAGGCGGCGTTCGCGCTCTGGGACCTGCTCGGCGGCAGCCTCGGCAATAGCGGCTGCGACAGGGCGAGTGGCGGCGTTTTGTCCCAGTTATGTTAGTTGTCGGTCAATCTGGGGAATCGTGCAAAGTATGGCCGATGTCCGGGAAGTGGCTCCGCCGTCGCGGCACGTCCGGCATCGTCGACGGCGAGGACCCTTTCCCGGCGCCGAGCGTCGGGAAAGGGTTCCTCCTCCTTCAGCGGTCAGATCAGCCGATCCGGAACGGCACCCGCAGGGTCGACCGGCCGGTGTCGGCGCTCGTCGCGTCGACCCGAACCGTGGTCGCTGCATTACCGATGGCGTTCCACAGTTCCAGCCGGACGCACCCGTTGCTCATCGCCCGGAACTCTCCTGAGGCGGATCGCAGCCCGGCGCTCTGCCGGTAGGTCTCGGTGCCGGGCACCGGATCGGTGGCGAAGTAGTGGTACGTCTCGGTGCGGCCGTAGCTGCCGGAGCCGGTGAAGTCGTACGACACCCGGGCCTGGATACCCGCACCGACCGAGGTGCCCGCGTCCACCTGGAGGTCGAACGTGGTGGCTGCCGACCGGTACGCACCGGTCAACCCGCAGGCCCGGAAGGTGACCGGGTTGTGCGGCGTACCGTCGTAGTTCGCCCCGCCAGCCGACGGCACCGTGACCGTCGTCGCGTTCGTCCCGGCGGTGTTGCTCAGCACCCCGGCGGACCGCAGGTGGAACAGGTCCGAAGTGACCGGCGGGGTGGTCGGGTCCGGCGTGGGCGAGGCCGGCGGCGTGGGGGGCAGGCTCGGTGACGGGTTCGGGCTGGTCGGGGTGCCGGTGGCGGTGCCGCCGCTCCAGGTGTGCGCCCCGGTGGTGGCGGTCTGGCCGGCCGGCACGGTCATCCGGGTACCGTCGGAGAAGGTGACCGTGACCGGCGACGAGGTGAAGTTGCTCGCCACGTAGGTGCGGGCACCGTTGCGGTCGAACACCGCGTAAAGTGGAGTGTTCGCCGTGACGCCGGTGTCGACCCGACCCAACGCTGCCAGGTTGCGTACCCAGTGGAACGTGTGCGCCCGGCTCTCGCCCTCCTCGACCGGGTAGTTGGGGTTCGCCCGCAGATTGGTCAGGGCGGCGTTGGCGTCGCCGAGCGCCTGGAACGACCAGAGAATGTCCTGCCAGACCGTCGGCGGGCCGCCGTTGTTGGTGACCAGCGCGTTCCAGTTGGTGGCGATGTAGTCCGGCCGGTAGCCGAGGTAGAGCGAGCCACCGGTGACCGGCAGCATGTTGATGCCCTGGATCATCTCCGGCTCGGCGCTGAACCAGGTGGCGTAGGCCCCGCCGTCGCCCCAGACCATGCCCACCGACCGGTGCCCGAAGGAGGCCGGGAAGTTGGTGTCCGAGGAGTCGAACCAGTATTCCTGGATGGCCGCCGATTGAGTGGTGTAGATGTACAGTCCGGCGTCGCGGATCGCGGTGTTGCCGGTGGCCAGGCCCCACTGGATCAGGGCGTTGGCGAAGTTCATCCCCTCCGAGGATGACTCCTGGTTGTTGCCGGCGAAGAACGCTCCGTGCCCGGCGGCCCAGTCATGGCCGGCGTAGATGTCGAAGTCGCGCAGGAACGGGAACATCGGGTCGTTGCGGTCCCAGCTGTTGGCGTCGCGGATCAGCAGGTTGACCATGCCGCCGTACTGGCTGGTCGCCGCCCAGGTGGGGTCGAACTTGGCCAGCGTCGCGGCGGCGGCGATGTAGTAGCCGTAGTGGAAGTGATGGTCGTTGAGATCGGTGTCGGATCCGTACGAGGCGGGGTAGCCGACCAGAGTGCCCCACGCCTGGTCGTAGAAGAACACCCGTTGCGTCTTGCCTGGGCTGGCGGTGAACCAGTCGGTCAGCCGGTTCCGGATGGCGGTGAGCAAATGGTCGCGTTGGGCGGTGCGGCCGAGCTGGTCGGCGATCTCGGCCAGCCGGGCGGCCCGGCCGAGCGCCTTGCCGGTCCAGTAGGTGTCGTTGTCGAAGCCGGCGAGCGGGTCGCCGGACGCGGCCTGGTCCAGGTGCGCGGTGAGCGTGGCGAGGTCGGCACCGACGCTGGTGGCCACCGCTGGGACCTCCGGCAGTACGCCGTGGAAGCGCATCGCGGTCCGGAACGACGTCGCGCCGACCAGGTTGCGCATCGGACCGCGGGCCGACACGTAGGTCTCGGCGATCGGGCTGGCGCCGTCGAGGTGCTTCCACTGGTGCGGGTAGAGGGAGACGACCGTGCCGGTGGCGGAGCCCTCCCGGGCCGTGGTGGTGAAGCTGTAGGTGGCGTCGACCGTGCTGCTGGCCTGGTCGTAGCTCCAGCTGACCCGGGTGCCGGTGACGTGGGCGTGGGCGTACCGGCCGTAGCTGTCCATCAGCGCGGTGCGCCGGGCGGCGCTGGTGCCGGCGCCGGTCGGCAGCAGTGCGACGGAGAAGTAGCCGCGGCCGGCGAGGGTGGAGCTGATCGTGGTCCCGTTGACGGACCAGGTCGCTCCGCTGGGGCCGTAGGCGACGTAGTCGTGGCCGCGCATCGAGAAGCCGACCCGGGTGCCGCTGTGGTGCCAGACTGTCGGGGTGCCGGGGAACGACAGCTCGGCGTTGCCGCCGGTGACCTGGGCGTACACGAACGGCAGACCGTGGCCGACGGTGGCGCGTAGCGTGCGGGCGCCGTCGGACCAGTACGGGCTGACCGTCCAGTCGGTCCAGCCGTCGACCTTGACGTCCGGGGCGTTGAGCCCGGCGACGCCGAGGGTGAACTCTCGCGTGTACGGGTAGTGGTACTCACCGACGCCGGTCGACGTACCGGAGATCGCCGCCTCGGTGGTGTAGGAGACGCCGAGCCCGCCAGCAATCGGCTGGAACGACATCGGGTGGGCGTGCAGCGGGTCGGAGTAGGCGCAGTTGTACCGCTTGAACAGCAGCGACGACCACCAGTCGTTGGTCGGCACCGCCCCGGCCGGGGCGGTGCCCGTGACGTACTGCCGGGGGTTGGCGGAGATGTTTCCGCAGGCGGTCGGGGCGGCGGCGCCCGCCGGGCGGGTGGTGGTGTAGCTGCCGGCGCCGACGGTGGCGGCGTCGGCGGTGCGCAGTACGCCGAAGATCAGTCCGGTCGCGGCCAGCGCTGTCACGGTGGTGGCTGCCAGGATCCGGCGCGGCGTACGACCTGTTCGCGCGCCACGGATCGACAGGTTCATGGTGCCTCCGGGTCGGGTCGGGCGCGGTCCACGATCGCGAAAATTCGCGCCCGTCAACGAGTTATTGCCAGGAGGTCATCAGAGATGCGGGCTTCTGTCAATATCCCGACATGAAGTTTCGTGTATTCGGTACGGGGTCGTGGTGGTCTGTTGACAGCCGCGCCGGTGCTGCTGTAAACCTCTCGGTGAGAGCGCTCTCTCTCCTCATGGGCTGCATGTGCTCTGCGTGAGCCGAGTGCGACTGCATGGCGGTAGAGCGCTCTCGCGTGGTCGCCGGTGACCGTCGGCAAATATGCCGATCGGTCTGCCGCTGTTGCGCAAATGACTCCGTACGCTGATTCCGCCGCGAAAAGAAAACGGGGGCGGACGGCCACCGACGTGGCCGTCCGCCCCCGATCGCGGACGTCAGTACACCGACAGGTGTACGTGGTTGGTGTGGTCGCTGGACGGGTCGCCACCCGCACCGCTGTACGTCTTCCAGCCGCTGCTGGGCAGCCAGATCCGCTTGTACCAGATCACGTAGAGCACACCGAGCCGGTCGGCGTTGTTGATGTAGTAGTTCGCCAGGTTGTCGCCGTAGCTCTTGTCACCGCCGGTTGCCACTCCACCGAAGCCGTTGGGCTGGGCGGCGAAGTCACACGCCCGGCCCTTGGGGTGCTCGCCGGAGCTGCCGTTGCGGAAGCAGGACACGTAGCGGGTGAAGCCGGCAGCCTTCGCCTGGTTCAGGGCGTGCAGCGTACGGGGTGTGATGCAGCCGGAGGTGGTGGGGTCGTCGACGTTGCATGACTCGGCCGGCCAGGAGCCGTTCGCGTTGCGTGGTGCCGGAGTCGCCGACGCGCTGGATGACCCGGATCCCGACGACCCGGTGCCGGAGGATCCGGTGCCGGAGGATCCGGACCCCGACGACCCGGAGCCGGAGGATCCGCTGGCGGCGGCCTGCTCGGCCTCCTCCGCCGCCTGCTGCCTCGCCTGTTCCTCCGCCTGTTCCTCCGCCTGCTTCTCGGCGGCGACCGCGACGGCCAGGGCCCGCTCCGCCTGGTTCCGGCGCTGGTCCATGATGGTGACCTGCTTCTGCTGCTCCCGAATCTCATGCTCGATCGCAGCCTTGGACCTGGTTACCTGGTCACGGGTGCGGTACAGCTCGCGGAGCTGCTTCTCCTCGTTGGCGGTCACCGCGCTCAGCGCCGCCGCCCGGTCGACGAACCCTTCCGGTGAGGTGCTGTTGAGCAACGCGGAGACCGGGCCGAGCCTGCCGTTGCGGTACGCGCGGTCGACGATGTGTCCGACGTTCCTGTTCCGTTGCTCCAGCTCAGCACCGACCGTGGTGAGCTGCTCGGACAGCTTCTTCTGCCGGCCCTTCGAGTGGTTGAGCGCCGCCTTGGCGTCGATCCAGCCCTTGGAGGCCGCATCGAGCTCCTTGCGCAGGCTGTCGGTGCCTCCCTCGTTGTCGACCCGGTCGGGCCGGTTGGCGGGCAGGGCGGCTCCGGCCGGCGAGCCGATCGGGGTGCCGGTGACGGCCATCAGGGCGGCGGTCAACGCCGCCAATAACGCGAATCGGGTTTTTCTGTGGACTGTGCGCGACACTGTGCATTCCTTCCGTCAGCCGCCGACCGGGTTAGCTGACGGGTTCGGGACGGAAGATCCCTACCGCGTGACGCGGATGCACCCCAGGTACGTGGTTCCCCGGCTCGCCGTACGGCGATTAGGCGACGGCCTCCGCGGGCGCCGGAGGGGCGCCGCCCGAGCGGAGACCGGGGCCGAGACTACCGGTTCCTCGGGCTGCCGTCCCGGCATCGATAGGTCTGTTATATCCAGAAAAATCAGAAATATACGTAGATCGTAGTTGTCAACGTCGCGGTAAGGTCACGAAACTTAAGCATCTGCTAATCACCAGTCAGCCGGTCCGCAGGAGTCGGCGGGGGCCAGCGGCTCGATCTGCAGCGTCGCGTGCTCGATACCGAACTCGTCGTGCAGGGCCGCCCGGGCGTCCCGCAGTACCGTGCCGATCTCGGCTGACGGGGTCACGGCCAGGTGTGCCGAGGCCACCTCCATGCCCGGGGTGAGCGTCCAGACATGCAGGTCGTGCACGTCGCAGACGCCCGGCACAGCGGCCAGCCGGCTGCGAACCCGGTCGACCTCGACATGCTCCGGCGCCGCCTGCACCAGGATGCGCAGCGCGGCCCGCGCCAACCGCCAGGTACGCGGCAGGATGAACGCCCCGACACCGACGGCGACCAGCGGGTCCGCGTACCACCAGCCGGTGGTGGCGATCACCGTGGCGGCCACCAGCACCCCCACCGAGCCGAGCAGGTCACCGAGCACCTCCAGGTAGGCGCCCCGTACGTTGAGGCTCTCCCTGGCCCCCTGGCGCAGCAGGGCGAAGGCGACGATGTTGGCGAGCAGTCCGGCGATCGCCACCACCAGCATCGGGCCGACCGTCACCGGCTCCGGATCGGCGAACCGGCGAGCCGCCTCCACCAGAACGTAGAGTGCGACCCCGGCGAGCAGTACGGCGTTCGCCAGCGCGGCGAGCACCTCGAGGCGGTAGAGGCCGAAGGTGCGCTGCGGCTCCCCGGTCGGTCGTCGGGTCGCGGCGATCGCCGCGAGCGCCATACCGATGCCGAGTACGTCGGTGAACATGTGCCCGGCGTCGGACAGCAGTGCCAGGGAGCCGGTCGCCAGCGCGGTGACGGCCTCGACGACCATGAAGACCGCCAGCAGGGCGAAGGCGGCCCAGAGGCACCCGTAGTGTCGCTGGCCGGTGCTCCCGGCACAGTGATCGTGTCCGACTCCCACGCCTGCCACCCTCCGTTGCCCGGCGTCTCGTCGGCAGACTAATGCTCACATGGCAATATGTGCAATCGACTCCTGGTCGAGGTCGATGGTGACCAGCCGCTGGGTCGCCCGGGAGAGCGCGACGTAGAGCGTGCGCACCCCGGCCGCGGACTCGGCGCGGATCTCCTCGCCGGCCACCAGCACCACCGCGTCGTACTCCATGCCCTTCGCCTGCAGGCTCGACACCACCTGCAGCCGCGAGGTCGCCAACCCGCCGAGCCAGCCGGCGACCTCGTCGCGCCGGGTCACCGGGGCGATGACGCCGACCGTCCCCTCCACCGCCGCCAGCATCTCGGCGGTCGCGGCGCGGACGGCGGCCGGCAGCGCCGCCGCGGAGACCCGGTCCCGGCGCGGTGCCACCCCGGTCGCCCGGACCGCCGTCGGCAACGGGGCGTCCGGGGCGACCTCGCGGATCACCCCGGCGGCCAGTTCGAAGATCTCCGCTGGGTTGCGGTAGTTCGTGGTCAGCTGGAACTCCCGCTGCGGTCGCCGCCCCAACGCGCGGTCCCGGGCCTGGGCGAGCTCGGCCGGATCCCCGGTCCACGCGGTCTGTGCCGGATCCCCGACCACCGTCCAGGAGGCCAGCCGGCCCCGGCGCCCGACCATCCGCCACTGCATCGGCGACACGTCCTGCGCCTCGTCGACCACCACGTGGGCGTACTCCCGGTAGTCGGCCGGCCGCTCCCGGGCGGTGACGCGGGCTGCCCGCTCCCGGTCGGCGAAGGTCGTCACCTCACGTACCCCGCCGGCCACCCGGAACGGATCCCGGTGCTTGCGGCGGGGCTGCGGCGGCCGGCCGAGCAGTTCGTCCAACTCGTCCAGCAGCGCCACGTCCGCGATCGTCGGTCCGTGGTCCACCAGGTCACCGAAGGCGTCGGACAGCACCGTGATCTCGGCCGGGTCGAGCACGCCTCGCGCGTACCGATGCAGCCGGCCCGGCCGGGCCAGCCAGCCCAGCACATGTCGCGGCAGCAGCCGGGGCCACCAGGCCCGCAGGAAGTCCCGGAAATCGTCCCGGTCCGACAACTCGTCCTCGAACTCGGCCTGGCCGGGCAGCCGGGCCGGGGCCACCAACTGCCGGGCCTGCGCCCACAGCGCCTCGAACAACCCGTCGATACCGGCCCGCCGGACCTCGTTGCGCCGGGCACCCCGGGGCAGCGCCCGGGCCCGGATGCCGTCCAGCTCCGGGCCGCGTAGCCGCAGCAACTGCCCCCGGTAGAGCAGACGTAGCTCGGTCGGCCCGTCCGGTACCGCGTCACGTACCGCCCGTTCCAGCACCCGCCGCATCCGTAGCGACCCCTTCAGCACGGCGACCGCCGCCGGATCCGTCCGGGTCGCCGACACCCCCGGCAGCAGCGACCCCAGCGACCTCAGGGTGGCGCTGTCCTCACCCAGGGCCGGCAGCACCGCGGCGATGTACTCGACGAAGACCCCGGTCGGGCCGACGACCAGGATGCCGCCGCCGGCGAACCGGCTCCGGTCCGAATAGAGCAGGTACGCCGCCCGGTGCAGCGCGACCGCGGTCTTGCCGGTGCCGGGGCCGCCCGAGACGATCGTCACCCCGGTGGCGGGCGACCGGATCGCCTGGTCCTGCTCCTGCTGGATGGTGGCCACGATGTCGCGCATCCCACGTCCCTTGGCCCGGGCCAGGGTGGCCAGCAGCGCACCGTCGCCGACCACCCGCATCCCGGCCGGCGCGGCCGCCGGATCCAGCAGGTCGTCGGAGACGCCGGTGACCCGCTCGCCCCGGGACTGGATGGTGCGCCGCCGCACCACGCCCTGCGGTCGGGCCGGCGTCGCCTGGTAGAACGCGGCGGCGGCCGGGGCACGCCAGTCGACCAGCAGCGGCTCGGCCCGCTCGCCGCGCACCCCGAGCCGACCCACGTACAGCACCGCGCCGTCGCGTAGATCGAGCCGGCCGAACACCAGCCCTTCGTGCTCGGCGTCGAGCAGATGCCGCCGCCGGGCCGCGTGGAAGACCATCGCGTCGCGCTCCACCAGGGCGCCGACGTTGCCCACCCGGGCAAGGCGGTAGCCGTCCCGCTCGGCGCGTACCGCGTCCTGGCGTAGCTGCGCCAACCGGGCGTACACCCGGTCGACGTGCCGCTGCTCGGCGGCGATCTCCTGGTCCAGCGTGGTGGCGTCGGTCAACGCTGCGGCTCCTGGGCGAGGGCGGGCCAGCCGGGGCAGGGCGGCCGGTCCGCCGGCGGACGGTCACGGCGCCGGGCGGCGACGACGGAGCGTGGTGCCCCCGTCAGATGGTCCGACCCGGCAGCCTTACGACGTTACCGTCCGCGCGCCAACCCGGCGCCGGCTCCCAGGGCGCCGGCGAACCTCGATCCGCCTCAGCAGGGGGCCGCCCGGCGAAGGTGGTCACCAGGTACGGCCGCCCTGCCGAGCACCTCGACGAGGGCGGCCGGCACCCGGTCCGGTCGTTGCCGCTCGACCGCCCGCGCAGCACCGCTCCGTCCGGCAGCCGGACGCTGAACTCCTGAGGCCTGCCCACCGAGTCACCTCCGCCCGTGTCGCTGGCGGTCCCGACTGGGACGTACCCCGGTAGGTCGGATCTGGAACCAGCACGGTGAGAAGACTCGCAACTGCCTTCCCGACCGGCCAGTAGCACGCCACGCTGCAACCATGTCGTCACCGTCGTTCCCGATGCCGGATTCCCGGGCACCGCGTCCGTCCGGCCCGCCACCACCCGATCACCCCGGCCCGGCCGAGGCGCTGGCCGAGCTGCTGGCCGGCAACCAGCGCTTCGTCACCGGACGACCACGGCACGGTCACGACGTGTCGGCAGCTGCCGCCAGCGCGGCGCTCGGCGAGCAGTATCCGATCGCGTTCGTGCTCGGTTGCATCGACTCGCGGGTGCCACTGGAAGCAATCTTCGACCAGAACTTCGGCTCGATCTGCGTCGGGCGGTCCGGCGCCCAGGTGCTGGACCAGGCGATCATCGGGTCGATCGAGTTCGCCGTCGGCGCGTTGGGTGTGCCGTTGGTCATCGTGCTCGGACACGAGCGGTGCGGGGCGGTGGCATCGACCATCAGCGCGCAACGCACGGGTAGCCGCCCGACCGGCAGCATCGGGTACCTGGTCGAGCAGATCGCTCCGGCGGTGACCGAGGTCGGTGTCGGGCACCCGGACGTGCAGCCCCTCGCGGTACGGGCCCACGTGCGGCGGACCGTGCAGCGGCTCCGGCAGGTGGAGTTGCTCGCCGCGGCGCTCGCGGACGGGCGGATCGACGTCACCGGCGGGGTCTACGACCTCGGAAACGGCCAGGTGGAACTGCTCAACTGAGCAGCGCGGCCGCCAACACCAGCGACGGAAACGGCCCCGTCGGGCGTGCCGCCCGGCGGGGCCGGTCCAGGTCCGGGTCGTCGTCGATCCGTCAGATCATGCTCAGGCCTCGAAGACCCCGGCCTCGACGAGCCGCTTCTCGGTCAGCTCCCAGCCGTGACCCGGGTGGGCGGCCGCCAGCGCGTTGATCTCCAACCGGATCTTCGCGGCGTGGCCGGCACCGGCCAGCGACCGGATCTCCTCCACGAACGCGTCCGAGTCGGTCCGCAGGTGAGCGGTCTTCCCGTTGGTGAGGTTGCGGACATAGGCGTGCTTGCCGCCGTTGAGCGGGATCAGGTACTTGAACTCGCCGAGGACGCTCAGGGCACCACCCTGACCGGCCTGGCCGGCGCGGACTGACGCGCGCGCGGTCTTGGAGGTGTTGCTCGCCACGGGGGGACTCCCTTGCAGGACTGACGGTACGGACAGGACTGGCGGTACTGGCAAAGCTGGTGGTACTGGCAACACTGGTGATACGGACGGAACTGGCGGTACGACGGATCACACGAACGGGTTCGCCGGGTGTCGGGCATACGCCGCCCTCATCTTACCGGACGGCCGGCCGCAGACCGGCTGGCCACCTCGATCTCGGCCCTGGCTTCCGGCCGACCAGCAGGGACAACGACGCACCCGTGGCTGTCATTCCCAGCGGCGGAGCGGACCCGGGAGCCGGGCGGCGACAATTTTTCGACCAGTTTGCCGATTCACTGGCGCACCACCCGTCACAACAGTCATCATTGGTCACACCGCCCGGTGGTCGAGGTCGTAGGGGAAGACGCACCTCGCTCTCCGGGAGGTCACCGTGCCAACGCGTGGCGTCGTATACGTCCACTCGACCCCGCTCGCCGTGTGCCCTCACGTCGAATGGGCGATATCGCGCGTCCTCGTCGCGCCGGTCAACCTGCACTGGACCGCTCAGCCGCTCGATCCGAACGGCCGGCGTGCCGAGTGCAGCTGGACCGGTCGGGCGGGGACCGGGGCTGAGCTGGCCGCTGCCCTACGGCAGTGGCCGATGACCCGTTTCGAAGTCACCGAGGAACCCAGCCCGGGCGCCGACGGCGAGCGGTTCATGCACGTACCCGGTCGCGGCCTGTTCCGGGCCACTATCGGGGCAGCCGGTGACATCCAGCTCGGTGAGGACCGGATCCGGGCGATCATTGCGGCGTCGCCGGCTCCCGAAGCGATTGCGCACGCCCTCGACAAGGCGATGGGCACCGCCTGGGACACCGAACTCGAGCCGTACCGGCACGCCGGTGAAGGAGCGCCGGTGACCCTGCTCACCCGGGTGGGCTGATCCGGGTCACCCGGGTGGGCTGATCCGGCCGGGTGAGCCGGGCGCGGAAGCTGCGCCAGCCGGGCACGGGTTGCCGCCGCGACCGTAGCCTGATGGGATGGCCGGTGTGCTCCCCTCACCCCGCGTAACAATCGCCTCCGTTCTGCTGGCCGTCCTCGGCGTCACGAGCGGCTGCGCCGGACCCGGCGACCGTCCTGAAGCCAGCACTCCCAGCAGCCCGGAAGGCCCTTCCAGCGAGCCGAAAGCCAGCCCTGCCGCATCGCCGGCCGCCCGGTTGGTCGCGACTCTCAGTGACGAGGACCTGGTCGGTCAGGTGCTGATGCCGTACGCGTACGGAGCGTCCGCGACCGAGGTCTCACCGGCGTCGGCGGCCGGTAACCAGCAGCTCGCCGGAGTCGACACGCCGGCCGAGATGATCGACCGTTACCGGGTCGGCGGCCTGATCCTGGTCGGCTTCTCGGCCGACGACCCGACCGGCAGCAACCAACCCACCACCAACGTCGACAGCACCACCCAGGTGCGGGAGCTGACCACCGGGCTGCAGGACGCCGCCGGGCGGTTGCCCGCCGCCGCGCTGCCCGACGGCGTCGGCGAGCTGCCACTGCTGATCGGCACCGACCAGGAGTTCGGCATCGTCACCCGGATCAACCAGGGGGTGACGTTGCTGCCCAGCGCGATGGCGGCCGGTGCGGCCGGGCAGCCGGAGCTGACCGAGGCGGCCTGGCGGGCGGCCGGTACCGAACTCGCGGCGCTCGGCGTCAACGTCGACTTCGCACCGGTCGCCGACGTCCTCGGGGTGAACAGCACGGTGATCGGCTCCCGGTCGTACGGCGCCGACCCGGACGCGGCGGCCGGACAGGTCGCCGCCGCCGTCCGTGGCCTGCAGACGGCCGGCGTCGCGGCCACCCTCAAGCACTTTCCGGGGCATGGCCACACCGCTGTCGACTCCCACGGCGACCTGCCCGTGCTCGACCAGGACCGGAACGCTCTCGCCGCCGCCGACCTGCCGCCGTTCGTGGCCGGCATCGACGCCGGCGCCGGCCTGGTGATGTCCGGACACCTGGACGTCGCCGCGGTCGACCCAGGGGTGGCGGCGACGTTCTCCCGCAAGGTCCTCACCGACCTGCTCCGCGGCGAACTCGGCTTCGACGGGGTGGTGGTCACCGACGGGATGAACATGGCTCCGGCCCGCGCGTTGTCGCCCGGCGACGCGGCCGTCGCGGCGATCAACGCCGGTAACGACCTGATCCTCATGCCGCCGGACGTGACGGCCGCGTACGAGGGTCTGCTCGCCGCGCTGCTCGACGGGTCACTGCCCCGGGCGCGACTCGTGCAGGCGGTCACCCGGGTGCTGACCCTCAAACAGCGGCTCGCCGAGGAGACCACCCCGCCGATGACGGTGCTCGGCGCCGAAGACCACTACGCCGCCGCGCGGCGGTTGGCCGCTGCCGCCGTCACCCAGGTGCGTGGGGACTGCGCCGGGGTCGACGGGCCGGTGACCGTCACCGCCTCGGGTGGCCGGGAGCGTACCCGGGCGCTGTTGATCGAGGAGCTGCGCGCCGCCGGGGCCGAGGTGGTCGGCCAGGGCGGTACGGTCGTGCACCTGGTCGGCTACGGCGACGGCCCGTCCGACCTGAACGTCAACGCAGCGGTGACCGTTGCCATGGACACCCCGTACCTGCTCGCCGAGGCCCGGTCCGCGACGCTGCTGGCCACCTACTCGTCGAGCCCGGCGGCGATGTCCGCGCTGGCCGACGTGCTGCGGGGTGCCGTACCGGCACCCGGCCGGTTGCCGGTGCCGGTGTCCGGCCTGCCTGCCACCAGTTGCACCGGGTGACCACGCGCGTCGACCAGACGCCGACGGCGCTCCGGCCCGGTCGGGCCGGAGCGCCGTCGGCAGGGCCGGAGCCCTGTCTGTTGTCGTCGTGACCCGGTCGGCTCTCAGACCCGGGTGAAGACGAGCGCGACGTTGTGTCCGCCGAAGCCGAACGAGTTGTTCAACGCGGCGGGTACGTCCATCGGTCGGGCCTTCTGCGCTGCCACGTCGAGGTCGAGCTGGTCGTCCGGGTCGTCCAGGTTGATCGTCGGCGGGACGACGCTGTCGCGGATCGCCAGGATGGTGGCGATCGACTCCAGCGCGCCGGCCGCGCCCAGCAGATGGCCGGACATCGACTTGGTCGCGGTCAGCACCGGGTGGTCGCCGATCGCCTCGCGCAGCGCCACCAGCTCGGCGAGGTCGCCGGCCGGGGTCGAGGTGGCGTGCGCGTTGACGTGCACGATGTCGCCGCCGGACACCCCGGAGTCGGCGAGGGCCAGCCGGATCGCCCGGGCCGCGCCGAGCCCTTCGGGATGCGGCTGCACCATGTCGTAGCCGTCGGAGGTGAGCCCGGCGCCGGCGAGCCGGGCGTACACCCGGGCGCCGCGGGCCGCCGCGTGCTCAGCCCGTTCCAGCACCACGACGCCGGCACCCTCACCGAGGACGAACCCGTCGCGGCCCTTGTCCCACGGTCGCGACGCCCGTTCCGGGTCGTCGTTGCGGGTGGACATGGCCCGCATCGCGGCGAAACCGGCGATCGGCAGGCCGTGTACCACGGCCTCGGTGCCACCGGCCATCACCACGTCGGCCCGGCCGGCCCGGATCATGTCCAGGCCGAGCGCGATCGCCTCCGCGCCGGTCGCGCAGGCGCTGGCGACCGAGTGGACGCCGGCCTGCGCGCCGAACTCCAACCCGACCCAGGCGGCCGGGCCGTTGGGCATCAGCATCGGTACGGTGTGCGGCGACACCCGGCGCGGCCCGGAGGCTTCCAGGATGTCGTCCTGGGCGAGCAGGGTGAGTGCGCCGCCGATGCCGGAACCGATGCTGACGCCGAGCCGTTCCCGGTCGACGCCGGCGTCGCCCAGCCCAGCGTCCGTCCACGCCTCACCTGCGGCGATCAGCGCGATCGCCTCGGATCGGTCCAGCCGGCGCAGCTTGACCCGGTCCAACCGTTCGGCGGGTTCGGACGCCAACTCGGCGGCGATCCGGACCGGCAGCTGCGCGGCCCAGTCGTGGGTGAGCTTGTCGACTCCGGACTTGCCGTTGAGCATGGCATCCCAGGTCGCCGCGACGTCCCCGCCGAGCGGGGTCGTCGCGCCGAGCCCGGTGACGACGACGTCGACCATCGTCACGCCTGCGTCTCGATGTAGGCGACCGCGTCGCCGACGGTCTTGAGGTTCTGCACCTCGTTGTCCGGGATCTTCACGCCGAACTTCTCCTCGGCGGCCACCACGACCTCGACCATGGAGAGCGAGTCGACGTCCAGGTCATCGGTGAACGACTTGTCGCCGGCCACGTCGTCCGGGTTGACCCCGGCGACCTCTTCGAGGATCTCGGCGAGGCCAGCGGTGATCTCGTCACGGGTCATGGGTTTCTACTTTCCTCTCGGTTGAACCAATGATGCCTGCCGGGTCGGCGGGCGGCCCCGCTCCACCTCGGAGCGGGCGGTAGGAGCTTACGGGCAGCGGACGACCTGCCCGGCGTAGGTGAGTCCACCGCCGAAGCCGAACAGCAGCACCGGGGCGCCGGACGGGATCTCCCGCCGCTCGACCAGCTTCGACAGCGCCAACGGCACGCTGGCCGCCGAGGTGTTGCCGGACTCGACGATGTCCTTTGCGACGATCGCGTCGGGCATCCCGAGCCGCTTGGCGATGCCGTCGATGATCCGGGCGTTCGCCTGGTGGGGAACGAAGGCGGCGATCTCCGTCGGGTCGACCCCGGCGCGCTCGCAGGCCTGCAGGGCCAACGGGGCAAGCGCGGTGGTCGCCCACCGGAACACCGACTGACCCTCCTGCTCGATGTACGGCCGCCAGCCCTCGATGCGTACCGCGTCGCTCTTGTCCGGGACCGAGCCCCAGACCACCGGTCCGATCCCGGCCGGCTCGTTGCCGCCGGTGGCGGTGACCACCGCGGCGCCGGCGCCGTCACCGAAGATGATGCAGGTGGAGCGGTCGGTCCAGTTGGTGAAGTCGGAGAGCTTCTCCGCGCCGATGACCAGGGCGTTGCGTGCGGCACCGGCCCGTACGGCGTGGTCGACGGTGCCGAGCGCGTAGCTGAAGCCCGAACAGGCGGTGTTGATGTCGTACGCACCCGGGGCGGCGATGCCGAGCCGGGCCGCGACCCGGCAGGCGACGTTCGGGCTGCGGTCGATGGCGGTGCAGGTCGCCACCACCACCAGGTCGATGTCGGCCGCGGTCAGGCCGGCGTTGGCCAGCGCCTTCTCGGCCGCCGCCGAGGCCATGTCGGCGACGGTCTCCGAGTCGGCGATTCGGCGGGTGACGACACCGACACGGTCCCGGATCCAGGCGTCGTTGGTATTCACCAGTTGGGCGAGTTCGTCGTTGGTGACCACCCGGGAGGGCTGGTAGTGCCCGAGTGCCACGATCTGTGATCCGGTCATGTTGCTGCCTTTCCCGGCGCGCTGTCGGGGGTGCGCGCTCACAGTGCGGAACCGCTGATCCGGGCCAGCGGCTGGCCCGGTGCGACCGGGTCGTCGTGGTGGGCGAGCCATTCGGTGAGCACGCCGGCGTCGTGCGCGGCGACCTCGACCGGACCCTGCCGGGTGGTGACGTGTCCGATGATCTGACCGCCGGTGAGCGGATCGCCCTCGGCGAGTCCGGCAGCCGGTTCGAAGGTGCCGGCGCTGGCCGACACGACGACCCGGAACTGCCTGGTGGGCTCGGAACTGGGGGCCATCCCGTGTCGGGCGATCAACGCCCGCGCCGCAGGCAGGTCGTCCGGGGTCTTCACGGTGACGATCTCCGGCACGCCACGGTCCTTGAACTCCCGCTTGACCAGACCGGCGAGGGTGCCGGCCGGTGGCAGCTCCAGTACTCCGGTGACACCGAGATTCGCCAGGGTGTGCATGCACAGGTCCCAGCGCACCGGTGCGGTCACCTGCCGGACGAGGCGTTGCAGCAGCTCCCGGCCGTGGTTGACGGCATCGCCATCCAGGTTGGACAGCAGGATCCGGTTGGGGTCGGCCGGGATGATCCCGGCGGCGACGCTCGCGAGCGCCTGCTCGGCCGGGGCCATGTACGGGGTGTGGAACGCCCCGGCTACCTGCAGCGTCGCCACCCGGGCCCGGGCCGGCGGCTCGGCGACGAACTTCTCCAGCTGGCCGGTGGCTCCGGCCACCACGATCTGACCGGCTCCGTTGTGGTTCGCCGGGTGTAGTCCGTGGCGGTCGATCGCGGCCAGCACCTCGTCCCGGTCGCCGCCGAGTACGGCGGCCATCCCGGAGGGTTCCAGCGCGCACGCGGCGGCCATTTCCCGGCCCCGGACCGCGGCCAGCGTGATGGCCGACTCGGCGGGCAGCACCCCGGCCAGCGATGCAGCGGCGAGTTCGCCGACGCTGTGACCGGCGACGACGGCGACGTCGTAGAGCCCGCCCCGGCGGTGCCCGGCCGGTGATCCGCCAGGCAGGTGCTCGGCGGCGAGCAGGGCCGCGGCGACCAGCAGCGGCTGGGTGCGAGCGGTGTCCTTGATCTCGTCGGCGTCGGCGGTGGTGCCGAGGTGCACCAGGTCGACCCCGGCGAGCGCGGACCACCACCGCAGACGGGCCTCGGCGCCGGGCAGGTCGAGCCACGGGGTGAGGAAGCCGGGCTTCTGGGACCCCTGGCCGGGGGAGAGAACAGCGAGCACGGCTATGACTCTTCCTGATACCCACGGGTCACTTGGGTGCGCTGAGATACCAATCCGCACTACCGTCGTTGGAGGATTCCTACAAAGATCGTCGGATGTGCACGTCTTTTGCCCGCACATGTTGCTTTGGAAGTGCGTTCAGTCGGGCGAGGCCCGCAACAGCGGCGGGGGATCCAACCGGCCGATCGCCAGGGCCATCTGCAGCGCGTACGCGTCGCGGGCGGCGAACGGCGACAGTCCGGTCACTTCACCGATGCGCCGCAGTCGGTAACGCACCGTGTTCGGGTGGACGAACAGTGCCCGCGCGGTCGCCTCCAGCACGGCCCCGGCGGCGAAGAACGCGTCCAGGGTCTCCAGCAGCTCCCCGCCGGCACGGACCAGGGTCCCGTACACGTCGCGGCGCAGCCGACGGCGGGCCTCGGGATCACCGGCGAGGGCCCGCTCCGGCAGCAGATCGGTCGCCGCGACCGGGCGGGGCGCCGCCGGCCAGGCCGGTGCCGCCCGGTACCCGGCCAGCGCTGCCCGGGCCGACTCGGTCGCCTCGTCCAGGCTGGCCACCATCGGCCCGACCACCACCGGGCCGGCGCCGAACGCGTCCAGCAGTTTGCCGGTCGCCGCCGCCGGATCGGCCGCGCCGCCCAGTACCACCACCAGCCGGTCGTTGTGCACCCCGCCGATCGTCTCCACCCCGATCCGCCTGGCTGCCCGGTAGACGATCTGCAGGACCGCGGTGACCTCGCCGCCCGGGGACCGCCCGACCACCACCGACACCGGCGAGGCATCGGTCCAGCCCAGCGCGGCGGCCCTGCTGGCCAGCACGTCCGACGAGTCGCCGCGCAGCAGGGCGTCGACCAGCAGCGCCTGCAGCCGGGCATCCCACGCGCCGCGCGACTCCGCCGCCCGCGCGTACACCCGGGCGGCGGCGAAGGCGATCTCCCGGGAGAACCGCAGCACCGCCTCGCGTAGCAGCGACTCCTCGCCGGTCGCCGCCAGGTGCGGCACCTGCGCCTCGACCACGTCGATGGTGACCTTGATCAGGGCGACCGTGTGCTGCAGGCTGATCGACCGGGCCAGCGCCCGCGGCGCGGCGGCGAAGACCTCGTCGGAGACCTCCTGCGGGCTGCCGCTCGCGCCGCCACCGTCGCGCAGCCACTCCACCAGGGACCGTACGCCGGCCTGAGCGATCAGCATCACCCAGGAACGCTGGTCGGCGGGCAGCTCACGGAACCAGGGCAGGGTCTCGTCCATCCGGGCCACGCTCGCGGTCGCCAGCGCCCCGGCCGACCGCTCGATACGACGCAGGGTCGCGGTGAGCCCGGCGTCGTTGCGCTTGGTCGCCACCCCGTCAGGGTGTCACGGCCAGCGGGCAGGACCGCGCCGACCGTGCCAACATGTGCGGATGATCGCCCGCCCGCCGCTGGTCGTACCGCTGCTGGCCCTGCCCGCCCTCGCGGCGCTGACCATCGGTCTGGTGGTGGATCCCGCGTTGGTCGCCCGGCTGGACGCCCCGGTGACCGACGGGCTGCGGGCCTACGCCGCCGACCGGCCGACGCTGGTGGCGGTCCTGCGGATCGCCACCGACCTGGCGGCGACGATGCCGTTCCTGGCCGCCGGTGCCGCCGCGACCACCCTGTTCGCCGTGCGCCGGGACCGGCCCCGGGCCTGGTTCTGCGCGACGGTGACCGTCGCGGCCCCGGTCAGCTGGATGCTGGGACAGTGGCTGCTGCACCGACCCCGCCCGGTGGACGGCTTCGTGACCATCGCCGCCAACGGGTTCCCCAGCGGGCACACCACCAACGCCGCCGCTGCGGCGTTCGCGGTCGTCCTGCTGGTCTGGCCCGGGGTACGGCGTACCGGGCGGTTGCTGGTGGTGGTGCTCGCCGGAGCCGGCGCGCTGTTCATCGCGGCGACCCGGCTGGTGCTGCTCGCGCACTGGCCGGTCGACGTGATCGGCGGCGCCCTGGTGGCGGTGACGGTGGTGGCGCTGGCCGCCCGCCTGTGGTCACCGCGGGCGGGGGGGCCGGCGGCGGCCGGCCCGGTACCTGGCAAGGTGTCGTCTCGGGACGGCTCGTGTGAGGTGAGGAGTTCGTGATGGCGTACCTGGGGGCTGGCCACAGCGGCGGCGTCGGGCGGGACCATGGCGTCGGGCGGGACCATCCGGGGGAGCGGGACCAGCTGTCACTCGGCCGGACGTTGACCGGGCAGGGAACCGACCGGGGCGGTTCGGCCGACCCGCAGCCGGTGTCGACCTGCTGCGCGGGGCAACGGGGATGGGCTGGCGCGCATCGCCATCTCGGGGTCCGGCCGAGTTCCCGGGTGGTACGTCGGGAACGCCCGCCGCACCGCTGGTGCTGACACCGCCCGACCGCTCCGGTCACCCGTGCGGCCGGGCCGGTCACCTGGTCCGGCGGCGTACCAGCAGGGCGATCCCCGCGATCCCCAGGGTGATGCCGACCACCACGGCGGCGTTGAGCACCATGACCTGACGCAGGTCGGTGAGCATCTGGTCGATGTCCTCGCCCGGGTTGAGCGCGTCCTCCGGAATCACCCGTTCACCGCCGCCGATGCCACCGCTGATGCTGTCCGGGCGGGCCGGCAGCGGTGCGCCGGCCGCTCGCAGCGTCTCGGACATCGTCAGCCGGCCGAAGAACCAGCCGGCTGCGGTCTTGCCGTCACCAGGCTGCTCCGCCGGTCGAAACGCGCGCGGGCCTCCCTTGGCCAGCGGATACAGCTCGTAGGTGCGATGTGGCTCGTCCGCCACCATGACCACGACCAGGTACTTCGGGCCGAGGTCACCCGGCTCCGGGGAACTGGTCTGGCCCGGTCCGGTGAGCCAACTGACCTGGCTGAGCACCGCCGCGAACAACTCGGCGTCGGCGTCGGCGTGCACGGCGAGCGGCTCCGGCAGGTCGTCACCTTCGATGGTGACGGTCGTTGGTGCAGGTGGTGCCGCGTACACCCGGTTCGCCGCCAGGATGGACGTGCCGAATGCCAGGAGCAGCGCACCGGCCGCTAGGAGACGGCTGGCTGCCCGCTGTCCCATGGTCAACTCCCTCGCCCCGCGGAGGTCAGGTCCTAGTCGATGTGCGTACTACCCGATGGCGGCCCGACGTAATCAGCGGCGGGCGTGGTCGCGGACCCTCACTGTGAGAGACTCCGCACGACTCTGGACGGTTGCACCCGCTGGACGGATTTTTCGGGAACCATCGACGACCGGTGACCGACCAACCAGGGAGGTCGGCCGATGACGGCCCGGCGCGTCGTCTGGCGACCGATCGTATCCGGCGATCGCAACAGGTGGGGGACAGGGTGGTACGCGTACCAGGGGTGTTGCTCGCGGTGTTCGTCGGGCTGCTCGCGGTGCTGTTCGGGACATCGCCGGCCCAGGCGCACAACGTGCTGACCGGGAGCGATCCGGCCGACGGTGCGGAGCTCGCGCAGGCCCCCGAGACGGTCCGACTCACCTTTCTGGCCAACCTCAGCCAGGAGCAGACCGAACTGAGCGTGACCGGTCCGGATGGCGCTGCGGCGTCCACCGGGGCGCCCGTGGTGGACGGCAAGGCGGTGAGCGTGCCGTTCCGTCCCGGACCCGCCGGAGAATACACAGTGGACTACAACGTGTTGTCCGCCGACGGACACTGGGTAAAGGGTGCGTTCGCCTTCACGTTGACGGTCGGTGTCGAGCCGACCGCTGATCCGTCACCGACCGCTCAGCCGTCACCGACCGGGGCACCCAGCCCCACCGCCGCCGAACCGACACCGGAGGCGACCCCGGCACCGACGCCGCAGGCCACCAGTTCCACCGAGTCGACCCCATGGTGGCCGTGGCTGGTCGGTGCCGTCGTCCTGCTGGTCGCGGTGGCGGCCGGAGCGTTCTTCGTCCGCCGCCGTACCACCTGACCGGACCGTCGCGACGTCAGCCGAGCCGGGCGCGGGCGTTGCGCAGCCGACGCAACGTGCGCTCCGACCCGAGGACCTCCAACGACTCGAACAGCGGCAGCCCGACGGACCGGCCGGTCACCGCGACCCGTACCGGTGCCTGGGCCTTGCCGAGCTTGAGGCCACGCTCGGCGCCGACCTGCTCCAGCGCTGCTTTCAGTGGCTCGGCGGACCAGTCCGGCAGCGCCGCGAACGCGGCGATCGTCGCGTCCAGCAAGTCGGCTGCGCCAGCCTTCATCGCCTTCGCCCACGCGGCGTCGTCGATTACCGGGACGTCGAGGAAGAGGAAATCGACGTTGGCGACGATTTCGCTGAGTACCGCGATCCTGGTCTGGGCGAGCGGGGCGACCGCCGCGAACGTCGTCGGGTCGTAGTCGGCCGCCCGCCACGGCGGCGGCGCGATACCACTGCCGGTCGGCGTCGGCGTCGACGGCGTCCCGGTCAGCCAGGGCTGACAGGCGGCGATGAAGTCCTCGACCGGTAGCGCCCGGATGTACTCACCGTTGAAGGCGCGTAGTTTGCGCTCGTCGAAGAAGGCCGGGGACGGGTTCACCGCCTCCAGTCGGAACTCCTCCTCGATCACCGACCAGGGCACGATCTCCCGGTCGTTACTCGGCGCCCAGCCGAGCAGCATCAGATAGTTGCGCATCGCGTCGGCGAGGTACCCCTCGTCGCGGTACGCCTCCAGCGCCACCTTGTCACGGCGCTTGGACAGTTTCTGACGTTTCTCGTTGACGACCACCGGTACGTGTGCCCAGACCGGTGGCTTGACCCCGAGCGCTGCCCAGAGCAGCTGCTGTTTCGGGGTGTTCGGCAGGTGCTCCTCGGCGCGGATCACGTGGGTGATCCCCTGGGAGATGTCGTCGACCACGTTGGCCAGCAGGAAAACCGGCGAGCCGTCGCCCCGGGCGATGACGAAGTCCTCGATCAACTGGTTCTCGAACGTCGGCTCGCCGCGGATCAGGTCGGCGACCGTGGTGCTGCCGGTGTCCGGAGTGCGGAAGCGCAGGGCCCGTCCGGCGCCGGCGTCGAGACCCCGGTCGCGGCAGAACCCGTCGTACCCGCGGTACTCGCTGCCGGTGCGGGCCTGCACATCGGCGCGGGCGCAGTCGCAGTAGTAGGCATGCCCGGACTGGTGGAGCCGGTCGGCCGCCGCGCGGTGCTCGCCGGCGTTGGCCGACTGGAAGTACGGCCCCTCGTACGAACCACGACGGATGCCGATCCAGTCCAGCGCGCTGAGGATCCCCTCGATCCACTCGGGGCGGTTGCGGGCCGCGTCGGTGTCCTCCACCCGTAGTACGAACACGCCCCCGTGCTGCTTGGCGTAGATCCAGTTCTGCAGTGCTGAACGGGCACCGCCGACGTGGAACATGCCGGTGGGGGATGGGGCGAAGCGTACGCGTACCGTCACGGCCCCAGCCTACGGGCGGCCGATCCCCGCCCGACGGTCAGGTCCGGTGGCGCCCGGGGTGAACAGCGAAGTCTGCACCTTTTGCCGAGAATGTGCTTTAGGCTGCGCCTGTCAGGACGAGCAGGCAGAGACAGGCAGGCAGATGATCCTCATCGAACGCAGCGGGCGGGCGGAGGCCCCGATCGACACCGTCTGGGAGGTGGTCGGGCAGGCCGCGTTGCTGCCCGACTGGCTCGCCGGTGTCCGCCAGGCCGAGGTGATCGGCGGCGACATCCGCCGGATGCGGGTGCACACGGCGGACGGCGCGGCCGCCGACGCCGAGGTCATCGAGCTCCAGCCGCCCAAGCTGATCGCCTGGCGGGAGCGGGCCGCCGGCCCTGGCCTGCGGGCCGAGGCCCGCACCGAGGTGCAGGTCGAACTCACCCCGGAGGGGGACGGCACCGCGGTACGGCTGACCATCGTGCGGTGGCCGGCCGGCCAGGTCAGCGCGACCCTGCTGCGACTCGGCAAGCACCGGGTCGGCGCCGACCTGGAGACCTCCCTGGGCCGCCTGTCCGACCTGGCCGCCGCCCGGCACGCCGCCAACGCCGGCAACCGGACCAACGTCTGCTGACGGCAGCCGGACCGCAGCTACGGCGAGGTCCGCGGCCGGCGTGGCCCCGGACGCGGCAGGCCCCGGCGGGTGACCGCCGGGGCCTGCCGACTGCGGCCGCTGCGGATCAGGAGTCGCCGCCGGTCTCCCCGACCGGAGCGGCGTTGACGTCGTCGATCGCGTACTTCTTGGCGGCCCCCGCCGGCACCTCGGCCGGCACCTCGCCGCGCAACGCCAACTGCCGCAGCGTCGCGACGGCCACCGACTCGGCGTCGACATGGAAGTGCCGCCGCAACGCGTGCCGGGTGTCCGACAGCCCGAACCCGTCGGTGCCCAGCGAGGTGTAGTCGCCCGGAATCCACCGGGCGATCAGGTCCGGCACCGCCCGCATCCAGTCGCTGACCGCGACCACCGACTGCGGCGCGTCGGCCAGCGCCGTTCGCACGTACGGCACCCGCGCCTCACCGCCCAGGTTGATCAGGTTGTGTTCCTCGCAGGCCACCGCGTCCCGACGCAGCTCCGTCCAGGAGGTCACCGACCACACGTCGGCGGCCACCCCCCAGTCCTCGGCGAGCAGCTGCTGCGCCTTGAGTGCCCACTGCATCCCGGTGCCGGAGGCGAGGATCGTCGCCCGCGGTGCCTCGCCGCCGTCGGCCCGACTCACCTGCGGTGCCGCCGCGTACCGGTAGAGGCCCTTGAGCAGCCCTTCGACGTCGAGCCCGTCCGGCTGCGCCGGCTGCACGATCGGCTCGTTGTACACCGTGAGGTAGTAGAAGATGTTCTCCGGTGACTCGCCGTACATCCGGTGCAGGCCGTTCTCCACGATGTGCGCGATCTCGAACGCGAACGCCGGGTCGTAGGCGACCACCGCCGGGTTGCTCGCGGCGAGCAGTTGCGAATGCCCGTCCTCGTGCTGCAGACCCTCGCCGTTGAGCGTGGTCCGCCCGGCGGTGGCCCCGAGGACGAAGCCGCGGGCCATCTGGTCGGCCGCCGCCCAGAACGCGTCGCCGGTGCGCTGGAAGCCGAACATCGAGTAGAAGATGTACAGCGGGATCATCGGCTCGTCGTGGGTGGCGTACGACGTGCCGGCGGCGGTGAACGACGCCACCGACCCGGCCTCGTTGATCCCCTCGTGCAGGATCTGCCCGGCGGTGGACTCCTTGTACGACAGGAACAGCTCCCGGTCCACCGCGGTGTACTTCTGCCCGTGCGGTGAGTAGATCTTCTGCGTCGGGAACAGTGAGTCCATGCCGAAGGTCCGCGCCTCGTCCGGGATGATCGGCACCCACCGCTTGCCGAACTCGCGGTCCTTCATGATGTCCTTGAGCAGTCGGACGAAGGCCATCGTGGTGGCGACCTTCTGCTTGCCGGAGCCGCGTTTGACATCACCGAACCGCTCACTGCCCGGCACCGCCAGCGGGCGGGCGGCGGTCCGCCGGGTCGGCACGTACCCGCCGAGGGCCTTGCGGCGCTCCTGCAGGTAGGTCATCTCCGGGGAATCGTCGGCCGGGCGCAGGTACGGCGGGAGGTAGGGGTTCGCCTCCAGTTGCTCGTCCGGCACGTCCAGGTAGAGCCGGTCCCGGAAGGTTTTCAGGTCGTCCAGGGTCAGCTTCTTCATCTGGTGGGTGGCGTTGCGGCCCTCGAAGTGCTCCCCGAGCGTCCAGCCCTTGATCGTCTTGGCCAGGATCACCGTCGGCTGGCCGGTGTGCTCGGTGGCCGCCTTGTACGCCGCGTACAGCTTCCGGTAGTCGTGCCCGCCGCGCTTGAGGTTCCAGATCTCGTCGTCGGACAGCCCTTCGACCATCTTGCGGGTACGCGGGTCGCGGCCGAAGAAGTGCTCCCGCACGTACGCGCCGGACTCGGCCTTGTAGGTCTGGTAGTCGCCGTCCGGCGTGGTGTTCATCAGGTTGACCAGCGCGCCGTCGGTGTCCGCGGCGAGCAGCGGGTCCCACTCCCGACCCCAGACGACTTTGATCACGTTCCAGCCGGCGCCCCGGAAGAACGCCTCCAGCTCCTGCATGACCTTGCCGTTGCCGCGTACCGGGCCGTCCAGCCGCTGCAGGTTGCAGTTGATGACGAAGGTGAGGTTGTCCAGCTCCTCGCGGGCGGCCACCCCGATCGCGCCGAGCGACTCCGGCTCGTCCATCTCACCGTCGCCGAGGAACGCCCACACGTGCTGATCAGAGGTGTCCTTGATGCCCCGGTGCTGCAGGTACCGGTTGAACCGCGCCTGGTAGATCGCGTTGATCGCGCCGAGGCCCATCGAGACGGTGGGAAACTCCCAGAAGTCCGGCATCAGCCGCGGGTGCGGGTACGACGGCAACCCGCCGCCGAGCCCGGCGTGCGACAGCTCCTGCCGGAAGCCGTCGAGGCGCTGCTCCGACAGCCGGCCCTCGACGAAGGCGCGGGCGTACATGCCCGGGGAGGCGTGCCCCTGGAAGAAGATGTGGTCCCCGCCGCCGGGATGCTGCTTGCCACGGAAGAAGTGGTTCATACCCACTTCGTAGAGGGACGCCGCGCTGGCGTACGTGGAGATGTGGCCGCCGACGCCGATCTCCGGCCGCTGCGCGCGGTGCACCAGCACGGCGGCGTTCCACCGGATGTACGCGCGAATCCGCCGCTCGATCATCTCGTCGCCGGGGAACCAGGGTTCGCGTTCCGGCGGAATCGTGTTGATGTAGTCGGTGGTGGTCAGTGGCGGCACCCCGACCTGACGCTCCCGAGCCCGTTCGAGCAGGCGCAGCATGACGTAGCGGGCGCGTTTGGCGCCGCGTTCGTCGATCACTCCGTCGAGTGACTCGACCCATTCGCTGGTTTCTTCAGGGTCGATGTCCGGAAGCTGGCTCGGCAGGCCGTCGCTGATCACCGGGCGCTTGCGTTCCGTGGCCACAGGCGTTCCCTCAGTTGTGTGTGGGATAGGTCTCTACTGACCATCCTGCCCCCTGGAGGCCGGTTGCGTCACGCGCGGCCGCCATAGAGGCGATCTGGGACACACGTACCAGACGGTAACTTCCCACCGGCTCCGGGCGGCGCGGGTCAGCCGGCGAGGAAGGAGAACCTGACCTTGCGGTCGGCGTTGTCCCCGTTCGGGTCGACCAGGCAGACCGACTGCCAGGTGCCGAGCGCGAGCCGGCCGTCGAGCACCGGCAACGTCGCGTACGGGGCGACGAACGCCGGTAGCACATGGTCCCGGCCGTGCCCGGGCGAGCCGTGCCGGTGCTGCCAACGGTCGTCGGTGGGCAGCAGCTGGTCCAGAGCGGTGAGCAGATCGTCGTCGGAGCCGGCACCGGTCTCGATGATCGCGATGCCGGCGGTGGCGTGCGGTACGAACACGTGCAGCAGCCCGTCGCCGCGTCCGGCCACGAACCGCCCCGCCTCGGCGGTGATGTCGCGCACCACGGGCCGGGAGCCGGTCCGGATGGAGATCACGTCGGAGTCCATGCCTGCCAGTGTGGCAGCCGGGCCGGTCCGGCCGGTGGGCACGGCAGGCGCCGCACCCACCCGCCCGGCCGCGCGGCGATCCCTCACACGGCGATGTCGCGGCGGGTGAAGCGCCAGGTGCCGGCGGCGACGCAGACCACAGCGAAGCCGGCGAGCAGCAGTACGCCGCCGACCTGCACCCCGTTCACCAGCGGGTCGCCGGCGAGGTACCAGTGGAACGGAGAAATGTCGCGGGCCCACGCCAGCGCCTCGACCTGGGGCAGGACGGCGTTGGCGAGGTAGCCGAGCACGGCGACCGCCGCGCCGACGCCGAGCGCCGTCGCCCGGCTGCCGGTAGCGGCCCCCACGCCGTACGCCAGGGCGGCGAACGCGGTGCCGAACAGCACCAGATGCAGGGTCATCGCGGCCAGCGCACCGACCCCGACGGCGGTGAACTCGGCCGGACCACGGATCGCCACCAGAGCCAGCCACAGCAGCGCCCCGGTGAGGACCAGTCCGACCACCAGCGCGGCGAACCGCTGCAGCGCGGCCCGCGCCCGGCTGACCGGGTGGGCGAGCAGCAGGTCCAGCGAGCCGGCCTCCTCGTCACCGGCGATCGTCCGGGCCCCGGCGGCGATCCCGAACACCGCAACGAGCAGGGGGATGAGCAGCCCGTAGACGGCGCTGCCGAGATAGCCGGCAGGGCTGGTGACGTCGTCGAAGTTGAGTGCCTCCAGCATCCCTTCCGGATACGCGGCCAGCGCATCCGCCATCTCCGGTGTCTGCATGGTCGGCCAGAGCGCGGCGTACATGGTGCCGACCGCTGCGATCGACACCGCCCAGCCCAGCATGGACCGGCGGTTGTCGCGCAGCGCCTTGGTGAACGGGTTACGCAGCAACACCGTCGGTCTCCGTCCGCTCGTAGTAGGTGAAGAAGAGGTCCTCCAGGTCGGGCTCCTCGGCCAGGAAGCTGACGACGGTGTGCCGGCTCGCCGCCTTGATCAGCGGATCGGCCCGCCCGTCGAGCCGGCAACTGAGCCGGGCGCCGTTCACGGTGACGTCGCTGAGCCCGGGAACGGTCGTGAACTCGTCGGCCGGCACCGCAGCGTCGAAGACGATCTCGATCCGGCGTACCGCCCGTTCCCGCAGCTCCTCTACCCGTTCGACGGTGACCAACCGGCCGTCGCGGATGATGCCGACCCGGTCGGCGGTCTGCTGCACCTCGCTCATCACGTGCGAGGACATGAAGACGGTCTGCCCGGCGGCCTTCGCCTCGCGGACCATCGCGACGAACTCCTGCTGCAGGAAGGGGTCCAGGCCGCTGGTCGGTTCGTCGAGGATGAGCAGCTCGGGGGAGTGCATGAAGGCCTGCACGACCCCGACCTTCTGCCGGTTGCCCTTGGACAGCCCTTTGATCCGCCGGCCGAGGTCGAGGTCGAGCCGGTCGGCCAGCTCGGTGATCCGCGCCTTCGGCACACCGCCGCGTAAGTTGCCCAGGTAGGTGAGGAGTTCGTGGCCGGTCTGCCGGCCGTCCACGATGAAGTCGCCGGCCAGGTAACCGATCCGTCGGCGGAGCGGAATGCCGTCGGCGCGCGGGTCGAGCCCCAGCACCCGGACGGTGCCGCTGGTCGGCCGGATCAGATCCAGCAGCAGCCGGATGGTGGTGGACTTGCCGGCCCCGTTGGGGCCGAGGAACCCGTACACCTCGGCGGTCTCGACCTGAAGGTCAAGGCCGGTGAGGCCGCGGTTGCGGCCGTACGTCTTGATCAACTGCTCGGTACGGATGGCCGGGTCAGCCATCGGACCTCGCCTCCTCGGTTTGAGTTTGACGACGCTCCACCTCGAAGCGTTCGACGATCAACGTCTGTGGCGATCCACGTCTGTGACGATCAACGTGTGTTGCGAACGTTCAGAACGTACTGAACCTTATGCTATCGGCCGCCCGCAAGTGACCCCGCTGGCGGCGCGGCTGCGCTGCCGTCCAGGCCGCGCCTGGCGGCGCGGCTGCGCTGCCGTTTCCCGGGCTGCCGCGTAGCATCGCGACCATGACCTCCCCGGCCACCAGCGGCGCTGCAGTCTGCCCCGACCCGGCCCAGCGGCGGCCCGCTCGCCGCCCGGTGGCCGCGCCTGGCGGGCGTCGGTAATGCTGTCCGACGTGACCACCCCGCAGGACCTCGACGAACGGTTCCGCACCGCGGTCGCCGCGATGGACACCGCACCGGACCGACGGGCCCCCGAACAACCGGTACGCGACGGCACTCTGCTCACCGGGCAGTCCGCGCTGGCGCTGTTCGACGCCCAACTCACCAGCCGCCATCTCGACCTGGCCAAACGCTGGCTGCGCAGCTTCGGAGAAGGTTTCTACACACTCGGCTCGTCCGGCCATGAGGGCAACGCGGCGCTCGCCGCCGCCGTCCGGGTGACCGACCCGGCGCTACTGCATTACCGGTCCGGTGGCTTCTACTGCGCCCGGCTCGCCCAGGCCGGCCTCGCCGCCGGCCACGAGCCCGGCGTCGAGCCGGGCCTTCGCTCCGGCGTGGCCGACTCCGACGCCGGCGACCCCGGCACCGACCCGGTCACCGACGCCGCTCGGGACGTGCTGCGCGGTGCCGTTGCCTCCGCCGCCGACCCGACCACCGGTGGCCGGGGCAAGGTGTTCGGCAACACCGCGATCAACATCGTGCCCACCTCCGGCACCGTCGGCGGGCACCTGCCCCGGGCGGTCGGGACCGCGCTCGGCATCGACCGGATGCGCCGGATGGTGCCGACCGTCCGGCAACGTCAACCAGGGCTGGCCCGGTCCGCCGCAGTCGGCCGGCCGTACCTGGAACCCCGGCTGCCCTGGCCGGACGACGCCATCGTGGTCTGCAGCTTCGGCGACGCGGCAGTCAACCACGCCGCTGCTGCGTCGGCATTCAACACCGCCGGCTGGGCCGACCACGCGGGGCTGTCCACGCCGGTGCTGTTCGTCTGCGAGGACAACGGACTGGGCGGCAGCGTACGGTCGCCGGACGGCTGGGTCGCCGAGACGCTGCGCTCCCGACCAGGGCTGCGGTACTTCGCCGCCGACGGGTGCGACCTAGCGGCCACCTACGACGTCGCTGCCGAGGCTGCCGCCTGGGTCCGCGAGCACCGCCGGCCGGCGGTGCTGCACCTGTCCACCGTCCGGCTGATGGGGCACAGCGGCGCCGACGTCGAATCGGCGTACCGGTCGGCCGAGGAGATCGACCGCGACGTCGCCCGCGACCCACTGGTAGGCACCGCGCGGCTGCTGGTCGCCGCCGGCCTGGCCAGCCCCGACGAGATCATTTCCCGGTACGACGAAGTCGGCTGGCAGGTGCGCAAGGTCGCCGAGGAGGTCATCGGGGAGGCCAAGCTCGACACCGCCGGACAGGTCGTGGCCACTCTCGCACCGCGCCGGCCGATCCGGGTCGCCCGGGTGGTCGCCGACACCGGTGCCCGCGCGGCCGGAGCCGCGGCCACCACCCGCGCCACCACCCTCGGCACCCGGCTGCCGGAGGAACGCGGGCCGATGACCCTGGCCCAGACGATCACCGCGGCGCTCGCCGACGGTCTGCTGTCGTACCCGGCGATGGCCGTGTTCGGTGCCGACGTCGCCGCCAAGGGCGGCGTGCACGGCGTCACCGCCGGGCTGCAGGACCGGTTCGGCGACCATCGCGTCTTTGACACCACCGGCGACGGCACCACAGTCCTCGGCATCGGACTCGGTGCCGGCCTCGCCGGTCAGCTGCCGGTGCCGGAGATCCAGTATCTGAGCCACCTGCACAGCGCCGAGGACCAGCTGCGCGGCGAGGCCGCCGTGCTGCAGTTCCTCTCCCGGGGCGGCTACCGTAACCCGATGGTGCTGCGCGTGCCCGGTCTCGCCTATCAGGAGAGCCTCAGCGGGCACCTCTACAACGACAACTCGTTGGCGGTGCTGCGGGACGTACCCGGCCTGGTGCTGGCCGTGCCGGCCAGGGCCGACGATGCCGCCGGGCTGCTGAGATCCTGCCTGGCCAGCGCGGCGGTCGACGGCAGTGTGTGCGTCTTCGTGGAGCCCGTCGCCCTCTACGACACCAGTGACCTGCACGTGCCGGACGACGGACTGTGGCTGGCGCCGTACACCCCGCCAGGGGAGTGGGGCGCCCGGCACATCCCGGTCGGCCGGGCCCGCAGCTACTCCGTCGGCAGCGGCGAGGACCTGACGGTGATCACGTTCGGCAACGGCGTACGGATGTCGTTGCGGGTCGCGGCCCGGCTGGCTGCCGAAGGAGCCGGCTGCCGGGTCGTCGACCTGCGCTGGCTCGCGCCGCTGCCGGTGGCCGACATCATCCGCGAGGCGACGGCCACCGGTCGGGTGCTGGTGGTCGACGAGACCCGCCGCTCCGGCGGGGTCGGTGAGGGAGTGCTGGCAGCGCTGGTCGAAGCCGGATACGTCGGAGCCGCTGCCCGGATAGCGGCATTGGACACCTACGTCCCACTCGGCCCGGCCGCCAACCAGGTGCTGGTCGGCGAAGATGCCATCACCCAGGGTGCCCGAGCGCTGCTGGCACGGTAAATTCCGGTGAACTCGGTGCGCCACTTGCGCCGGGCGGCACAACTGTGTGAACTACCCGCTATCGGTGTCCGACGGATACCGGCAGCTCAAGACGAGGAGGCAAGTAACAGTGAGCGCGACCGCTGGTCAGGCCGCCGACGGCGTACGGAGCCTGGCGGACCGGTTCGGCATCGAGCCGGGCATGGTGGTCATGGAGATGGGTTACGACGACGACGTCGACCAGGATCTCCGCGACGCCCTGACCGACCGCTGCGGCGAGTTGGTCGACGAGGACACCGACGAGGTCGTCGACGCGGTGCTGCTGTGGTACCGCGACGGTGACGGAGACCTGTTCGAGCTGCTCGTCGACTCGCTCGGCCCGCTGGCCGACAACGGGGTGGTGTGGCTGCTGACGCCCAAGGCCGGGCGTGACGGCCACGTCGAGCCGAGTGACATCAGCGAGTCCGCGCCCAGCGCCGGACTGCAACAGACTTCCATGGTCAACGCCGGCAAGGACTGGAGTGCCGCCCGGCTGGTGCTGCGCCGTGGGGCCAAGGCCAAGAAGTGAGTGAAGGAGCGCACATGCCCGTCGAGGTCGGCACGCCGGCACCGGAGTTCACCCTCAAGGACCAGAACAACCAGGAGGTGCGGCTGACCGACTTCCGGGGTCGGCAGGCGGTCCTGCTGATCTTCTACCCGCTCGCGTTCACCGGCACCTGCCAGGGCGAGCTGCAGGAGGTGCGGGACAACATCGACGCCTACGTCAACGACGACGTGCAGACGCTCACCGTCAGCGTGGACTCCGTCTACACCCACAAGATCTGGGCGGAGCAGGAAGGCTTCCAGTTCCCGCTGCTCGCCGACTTCTGGCCGCACGGCGCGGTCGCCCAGGCGTACGGGGTGTTCAACGACTCCGCCGGGATCGCCAACCGGGGCACGTTCGTGATCGACAAGACCGGTGTGGTCCGCTTCGCCGAAATGAACGGGCCCGGCCAGGCCCGCGACCAGGCCGTGTGGCGCAAGGCGCTGGCCGACCTGGCCGACTGACCCGCGTCACGGACAACTGACCAGCCTCCGGGCCGTTTGACCAGCGTCCGACCCTGCGGGGCCCGCTACCGTCCAGCGGGCCCTGCGGGCCGGGTGATCCGCTCGCCGGCCGTACGGGTCGCCGGCCGCCGGGAACTCGGTCGCGCCGCGCTGGAGAAGGCAGGGTAAACTGGCCGCCGCCGGGCCGGCGATTCTTGTGATGCCCGGGCGCGTAGCTCAGTGGGAGAGCACTCGCCTTACAAGCGAGGGGTCGCAGGTTCGAAACCTGCCGCGCCCACACTCTGACCAGCACGCGAGACAGGGCACCGGATGTCCGGTGCCCTGTCTCGTCTCAGTTTCAGTCTCAGTTAGTCGTCCGTCGTCTCAGTCGGCTCCCAGAGCAGCCCGGCCACCTGGTCGGCGATGCCGGACACCACGCCCGGTGCCAGATGTTGATAGCGGGTCGTCATCGCCATCTGAGACCAGCCCATCACCTCCATGACCGCGCGGGTCGGTACGCCGAGGACCAACAGGATCGTTGCGGCGGTGTGCCGTGCGTCGTGTAACCGGGCGTCCCGTACGTTCGCCTCCCTCAGCAGCGCCTTCCACGATTCGTGATCCGCTCGCGGGTCGATCGGCCTGCCGTTCGGCTGGGCGAATACCCAGCCGCCTTCCTGCCAGAGCTGCGCGGCCACCTCACGTTCCTTCTCCTGCATCGCCTTGTGCTGCCTGAGCGCATCCAACAACGGCCGGGGAATGCCGACCGCCCGGCGTCCGGCACGCGACTTGACGTCGACCTCCTTCAACCCGCCACCGTGGCGTTTCGGGCAACTGCTGGCGTGGCGCGTGCAACCGGCCGGGCAGGGCGGCGGGCAGGGCTGCTTGTGTCGTCGGCAGTCCGGCGGGCACGGGTCGACCTT
Organism: Solwaraspora sp. WMMA2080; assembly: GCF_027497395.1. Classification (GTDB taxonomy): domain Bacteria; phylum Actinomycetota; class Actinomycetes; order Mycobacteriales; family Micromonosporaceae; genus Micromonospora_E. The sequence continues at coordinate 6,410,242 of NZ_CP114910.1, forward strand.
GTGTCGTAGTTGCCCACAGGCGTGCGGGTCGTCGCATCCGTGCTGCCACTTGTGCCGCTGAAGCTGACGCGGGGTACGAAGCAGTCCCCGGTCAAGGTCGATCCGTCGCCACTTCAAGCCGAGCGCTTCCCCTTTACGGAGTCCGAGCGCCAGGGCCAGGGCGAAGCGGACCCCGTTGCGCCGGTTCGCGGCGGCGGTCAGGATTCGCTGCGCTTCCTTGACGGTGAACGGCTCGATTTCCTGCTCATCCAGGCGGGGTGCCTTGGCGAGCTGGGCGACGTTGCGCGCGACGTGACCGCGCCGTAGGGCGACGTTCAGCGCGGTCTTGACCGTCCGGTGCGCCTGGTGTGCCGTGCCCGGTGCGCTGCCGGTGCGGATCATCTTCGCGTACAGCTTCTCCAGGTGCTCCGGCTCCAGGCGGTTAAGGCGGTGCGCGCCGATGCCAGGGATCAGATGCTTGTACACAGCGGCTCGGTAACCGACCATCGTCGTTTCCCGCACGGACGGCGCGGCGATCGTCTCCACCCAGTGGGTCAGCCACTTCTCTACCGTCCAGCGTTGGCCGGTCTTGCGGACGGTGCCGTTGTCGCGTTCCCGTTCCAGCGCCCGAACCTTGCGGGTGACCTCGGCTTCGGTCTTCGCGGAGACGTGGCGGCGGTCGGGGCGACCGTTGTCCTTGACGCCGACGGTGACCCGGCCGTGCCAGTAGCCGTCGGTGCCCTTGTAGATGCTGGATGCGCCGTTGGGCTTACGTCCCATGGTGTCCCCTCTCAGGCGGCCTGGTCGGTCGGCTGGTCGCCGAGCAGGGCGGTCACGTAGTCGTCGAGGCAGCGGACGGGGACGCGGCGAAGTCGGCCGATGGTGACGGACCGGATCTCGCCGTTCATCACGAGGGCGTACATGGTGGTTCGGCCGACGCCGAGTCGTTGGGCGGCTTCTTCGATGGTGAGGACCATGCGATCTGCGCTGTTCACGCTTCTCCCCGGTGATGCTTGGTGGCGGTTCGTGTCGAGGGTTCGGCCCGGTGCGGGCCGGTGGCGGTGGTGTCTCGGCTGTGCCGGTGCGGCAGGGCTGCTGGCCGGTCCGGCGGGAGTGTGTGGCCGTGGACAGAACTGACAGAACTGACAGAACCTCGGTCAGCGGGGGGTTGTGTCAGTTCTGTCCGGGGCATCAGGCGGTCCGCCGGACGGCGTCCGGCAGGGCGTGGACGGTGGCGGCGGGTTGCCCGTGCACGTCGGGGTGGACCAGGAAGGACGGCGACGGCGGTCGGCCACCACCGGCCCGCGTGCGCGGTGCGTCGACGCGGCGGATGTAGCCGTGGGTTTCGAGCAGGGACAGGGCGGGGTCGAGGTCGGCGACGGTGGGCAGTTGGCTGCTGCGGACCGCGCGGAACAGCTCCCGTTTCGTGAAGGCGGTCGTGGTGGTGCGTTCGATCCAGGTGAGGACGTGGCGGGCGTGGCGGCTGGTCCGGTCGGCTCCCATGTCGTCGAACGCGGCCAGGGCGTGCGCGGCGTAGTAGTCGCCGAGCAGGGCGGCCCGGTCGATGGTGTCGGCCTGGACGGGTTTTCCCCATCCGTCGCGTAGGTGTTCGGCGAGGTGGATCAGTCCAGCGATCCGCACGACCGCACCCGTGTACTTGCTGCCCCAGTCGATCAGGTGTGACCATGCGCCACCGGGAGCCAGCCGGGGTTCCACGGCCCGTTCGATGTCGAGTACCCGCGCGTTGGCGTCGGGGGTGAGTGGCAACACGGCCGGGTCGGTCCACTCAGCGAGGGACATCACGAGCGTGGCGAGGTTGGCTGCGTAGGTGGTGGCGACCGGTTCGGGTACGGGGTCGGCTCCGATCCGGCGTCGTCCGACGGTGTTCTCCGGCAGGCTGAACAGGATGCGCGCCAGCAGCCCCTTGCCGCGGAATCCGGGCATGTCTGCGATGTCGCGTAGGACGTCGGGTTGCACGGCCAGACCGAGTGTCAGCGCGGGATGTTCGACGTGTTCCGGGGCACGGGACCGGCGGTTGACGCGCAGCATGTCCCCGGCGTGGCCTTTGAGGAAGACTTCCAGGTTGGGGGTTCCGGAGTAGCGGCCGGCGATGGTGGCGAAGATGCCGCCTTCCGGGGACAGCACGGCCAGGCGTCCGCCCTGTTCGGCGAGCAGGGATGCGGCTTCCTCGCTGGTGACGTCGTCCGCGACGAGTTGCGGTAGGGCGGGGATGGTGATGGTGTCGGCGTTCATCGCGGCGGCGGTCGCCTCAGCGAGCAGGGTGTCACGCCCGGACGCGTCCGCGTTCGCGGCGGCGATCGCGGTCCGCTCAGCCGTCTTCCCGGCCACCCGTGCGGCCAACTCTGCTTCGACGATGGCCGGTCGGGTCCGCTCCACCAACGCCTTCTCAGCGGCCAACAGAGGGCCGGTGATCGCCGAGAACACCGCCGACTTGCGGGAACCCGGCGGCAACACGACGACGGTGAACAGGTTGACCGGTTCCCGCCACGACCCGCGTACCTCCACCTCGGCGCGGCCACCGGCAGCTGTCGACAGTGCGGCCAGGGCGATGCAGCCGGGCAGGTCGACCGGGGTCTGTGTGAACTCGGCGACCCCGTAGACCATGTCGGCGACCCAGGCGGGCAGCATCTCGGCGGGGAACGCGGGCAGGTGGCGGCGGTCGCCGAGCGGAATCAGCGGTGCCCACCCGCCTGTGTCGGCCTGGTCGAGCAGCGCACGACCGGTCCCCACCACGTCGGCGACATCGGCACCGGACGCGGCGAGGCTGGTCAGCCGCTCTCCGAGGTCGACGACCCGGCGGCGGGCGGCATGGTCGGCCACGATCCGCGCGTAGTGTCCCGCGTTCGCGGCGGCGGGAACGCCCTGCATGAGCGTGTGCAGGTAGGGGGCACCACCGACCTTGCCCAACTCGCCCGACTCGGCAAGGTAGGCCGTGAGGGTGATGGGGTCGGTGGCTTGACCCGTGGCGTGCACGGCGGTCAACGCCTGCCAGATGATCCCGTGGGCCGGTCGGTGGAAATCGTCCGGGCCGAGCAGGGCGATCAGGTCGGCCATGACCGGCGGGGCGACCAGCGCCGCGCCGATCACGGCCCGTTCCGCGTTGTGGTCGTGGGTGGACTGTCGACTCATACGGCGTTCCTCCTTCGTCGTCGATCGGTGGTTAGGCAGCGGGACGGTGGTGGCGCGGCCGGGGATACCGGGCGCGGCCAGCGCGGGTGATCAGGTCGTCCAGGTCGGCGAGCAGGACCGCCAGCTGTCGGCGGGCGGCGGGGTCGGCGTCGGCCAGGGCGACCCGTACGCGTATCTCGGCCTGGTCGTGTCCGTCGCCGGTGCGGATGCGGGTGAGGACCGCGCGGGCGTGGCCGGGCAGGTCGACGACCATGGACGGGGAGCGGTGTCCGTCGTGTCCGCAGCGGTGGTCACGGGCGCACCAGTCGGTGTGTTCCCCGTGCGGGTGCCGGCGGCGGTTCATCGGTGGGTGCCGTTGCGGTGTTCGCGGCGGATCTCGTTCCACACGTGCCGGCCGATGCGGATACGGCGTCCTGTGCCGTCGCAGCGGTAGCAGAGGCGGAACGCCTTGCCGTACGGGGCGCGGCGTTTCCCGGTGCCGTGGCAGCGTCGGCAGGGGCCGAACGGCCAGATAGCGCAGGTGACCAGGTAACCGAACGTGACAATGGTGGCGAGGGGGCTGAGCAGGCTAGCGAGGGCGGTCAGGGACTCCACGGGGTGCCTCCACGGGCGGTTTTCGGGCGTGCGGGGGTAGGGGCGCTAGGCGGCTAGCGTCCTGGCAGGGGTTTGTTTCGAGGGCTAGCGGTGCCGCTAGGTCTAGCGGGTGGTGCCGATAGACCTAGCGGCCCGTGAGCGGCTATCCCGCCTTACGGCGTTGGTCACGCTTGGTTACGGCGGTGGTGATGTCGTCGCGGAGGATGCCCTTACGGTTGGCGCGTTCCCCGGTGACCGGATCGGTGCCCCACACCTGCCGGCCGACCGTGACCCCGTACGGCTTGAGCGCCGGGGCGAGGTTCCCGGTCTCCCATCCGCCGTAGACGTCGGGGCGGAGTTCGGCGAGTCGGGCGACGACGGTCTCTGACCACACCTTCGCCTCACCCTTGGGGACGACGGTGAGGATGTCGTCCAACAGGGTGTCTCCCGTCCGGGCGACGGCTTCGGGTGCGTCGCCGATGGCGTGGCCGGTCAACGTACCGGCCCGCTCCCGCAACCCGCGTGCCCGGTCGATGACCTTCTCGACGTCGGCCATCTCGGCGAGGTTCGTCCGCACGGTCACGGCCTCGTCGACCGATCCGGAGTCGTCCGCACCGAGCAGAATGCCCACGCCCTTGTGACCACGCTGGAACCGCGACGAGTCATACCCGGCCGTGTACGACCCGGCACCCAACACCGCTTCCGAGGACTGCCACGTCATCGTCTTCAGAGCGAAGCGGGTACCGATGTTGTCGCGCAGGTCAGTCGGGACCGCTTTGCCGTCCGGCTTCTGCGTGGCGAGCAGAATCATGATGCCGACCGACGGGCCGACCTTGCACAGCTCGGTCAGCAGCGACACGATCTCATCGCCGTGCACGGGGTGGGCGGAGTAGCGCTGAAACTCGTCCACCGCCACCAGCACCGGCCACAACTTCAGTGACCGCTTCTCGGCAATCTGTCGGCTGACCTTGGATTCGGGGCACAGGTCGGCGGGCAGGGTGGCGATGGTGTCGTAGCGGCGGTTCATGTCGGCGACCAGGCCGCGTAGGTCGTCGACCAGCGCTTGAACCGTCTCGTCGCGGACGCCGTAACCGGTGCGGTGGGCGATCCGTTCGAACGGTCGCCAGTCCTGCCCGCCCTTGCCGTCGTAGATGTGCAGCTCAACGATCGGATCCAGAGCAGCGGCCAGGACGGGCAGGCGTGCGGCGAACGTCTTGCCCATACGCGGGATCGCACCGACCAGCAGGGACGTGAACATGAGCAGCAGCGGCACCGGGCGTCCCCGCTGGTCCTGCCCGAACGGGAACGGCGCGAAGATGTCCACACCACCCTTCGCGATGAGCGGCCACGCGCCGGACCCCTTCGCGTACGGGTCCTCATCGGCGACCCACAACGCCAGCCGGCGGGCGGAACCGGCGGTGCCGCGTACCCGCTCCGGCCACACCTGCACCTCATCCAGGTCGAGGCCGGCGGCCAACTGGTCCCGCTTCTTGATCGCCTTGTCGGCGTTCGTCCAGTACGGCAGGTCGATCACGGCCCGCCAACCGGGTCCGTCGCGCATGATCGGGGCGGGGAAGGTGATCAGGTCGTCCGGCTTGCACAACCCGGCCGCGAGGAACGCGCGGGTGACCACGTCGGCGGACAGCTTCCGCACACGCGGACTGACAGCGGCCACGTCCAACAACGGCTTGTCCTTCGGCGTACCCGCCACACCGAACAGGGCCACGACACCGGCGAGGATCGCCCACCGCTGCCACGACCCAGCAAGCGCCATCAACGTGAGCACGGTCGGCACGCCGAGCAGCAGGATCGCGGTCAGGACCAGGCCGCGCCATCGGACCCGTACGTCACGCTGCCGCGACAGCTTCAAGTACAGTTCGGCGTTTTCCTGCCGGACCACGGCCAGGCGCACGGGGATACCCTCGGCGTCGGTCACCCACCGGACCGTGTGACCCACGAGTCGGGCCACACCGAACGGTGCCCGCCACGCCAACCGTGCGGCGTACTTCGGCGACCGGGACAGGTGATACATGCTGACGTGCGTGTAGTGCCCTGCCGTCCACCGGACGGCGTTGGCCAACTCGGTCCGGGAGCGCAGCCAGCCGGGGATGATCGGCCGACGCTCCGCACCCACCACAGCGGCCAGCCGGGACCGGCCACCGTGCGGGGTAGCGGGTGGGTTGACCGGGACCGGGGCGTCGTCGTCGCGGTCGTCGCTCTCGTCGTCGATGTCGACCGCGAACGACCCGGCCGGGTTGGTCTTGCGGCGGCGGGCGGTCAGGTCGACCACATCCGCACTGCCGTCGGTGGTGAGGTCGGCTTCCGCTGCCTGCCAGTCGTAACCGTCGTCAGGGGTGGGCATGGGGGTTGCCTCCAACAGAAGAACCAGGGGGAACGTGCGAGGTTGAGGGGTCGGTGGCGCGGCCGGCGGGCGGTGTGCCGTCCGGCCACGCCACCGGCACACGAGGCGGTCAGGCCGGACCGGGGTCGATGCCGGTCGCGTCGGCGGGGCAGGTCGGTAGGTGGTTGACCAGCGCGGCCAGGGCGGGAGCCATACCGTCGACCTGCCGGTAGAGGGTGCAGCCCTGGCAGCGGACGAACAGCCGGCCGCGCCCGTCACGCTCCACCCACGCCTTCGCGCCGGCCGGGGTGTGCTGGATACGCGACACGATTTCCGTGGACGGCAACTCGTCCGGTGACGACGTGGATGCCACGATGAGAGTCCTTCCCGAAGCGATTTGCTGAGGGTCGAGGGGCCGGCGGCACAGCACTGGTTTCCAGGCCGTAGGGCTGTGCCGCCGGGCAGAATCAGGGCTCCCGCTGCTGGCGGTCGGTGTGCAGCAGGTGAGCCAGAGCGGCGCCCATACCGAGCACAGCCACCGGCAGACAGGCGACAACGGTCGTGATCCACCACGGGGCGGCGGTGATCCCGGCGGACTCCATCAGGTGATACGCCACCTGCCCGGCCGCGCCCAGAACCAGCGACCCGATCGCCGACCAGGCCGCGAACCTGCGTGCCCGTGGCGGGACCCCGTCGGGTGCGAGCCACGCCCGCAGCGCGTAGGCGGCATACGCTTCGACGCCGATCGGCAACGTGATCGCCGTGTTCACCGCCAAGGTGTCCCAGATGCCCGGTAGCGGGTGCACCACACCGAACCCGGTCAGCTCACCCAACCCAACCCAGCCGGACCAGATCGCCACGAACGCGGGAGCGGCCAGCAACAGCAGCACCCACGACCGCACCGGCGACCGACCCGCCCGACGGCCAGCGGGAGTGATCTTCGTGTCCGGGTGTCCGTCCACCCCCACCGGCGACAACGGTCGTGCGGTGTCCTCGGCGACCGGCGACGGCAGGTCCGCCCCGGACCCGGCCGACGACTCGTCAGACGGGGCGGTCGGCACCGGGTCCGCCGACACATCCGCCGACACCGGCGACGGGTCGACCGGGGCCGGTGCGTCGGCCTCGGCGGGCCGCTCGGTGGTGGTGTCGCGGACCAGGTGCAACCCCCGGTGCCCACCGGCGGACTCGACCTGACCCCCGTCCTGGTCCTGCTGTTCCTGGTTCAGGGCTTCCCGCAGGGCGGTCGCCTTCGGCGAACCCACCCGCAGTTCCCGCATCAGCAGGTTCCGCGACGGAACCTCGCCCAGGCGGACGGCGATCGCACGGGCGGCCGGCAACAGCTCCCGCACCGGGCGGGGGTACATGCTCGCGGGAGTCGTCATCAGGCCACTGAGGTGCCCCGAGGATTCCGGACAGGGAGCCAATAAGGTTACCCTGTAAGGAAAGTCGAGGGAAGAAGCGCGATGGCACGCATAAGCTCATACACCCCAGAGTTCCGTGAAGAAGCAGTGCAACTCGTTCTACAGTCGAACAAGCCAGTGTCGCAGGTTGCCCGGGAGATCGACGTTCACCCGGAGACGCTCCGTTCCTGGGTCCGCCAGTACCGGCGGGAAAACAGCGGCGCCCAGGACAGCCCACCGATCGGCGTCGACGAGCGCGCTCGACTGAAGGAACTCGAACGTCGCAACCGGGAACTCGAAATGGAGAACAGCTTCCTGAAAAAAGCCGCGGCGTACTTCGCGAAGGACCCTCGGTAACGAGCTTGTACGAGTTCATCGAGACGATGCGACTCGACACCGCGAAGTACGCCTACCCCGTCGACTTCATGTGCGAACAACTCGGCGTGTCCAGGTCCGGATACTACGAATGGCGAACCCGCCCCGACTCCGCGACCGCCACCCGCCGCGCCCACCTTCGATCGGCCATCGAGGAGGTGTTCGCCGCGTCCGACGGCACCTACGGGCATCGACGTGTCCACGCGCAACTGCGGCGCCAGGGCGTGTCCGCCGGGCCGGAACTCGTCCGCCAGCTGATGCGCGAGCTCGGGCTCGTGCCGTGCCAGCCCCGCCCGAGGCGGTGGGGTCTCACCCAGTCGTCGTCCGGCACGGTGCCTGACCTCGTCGGCCGGGAGTTCACCGCCGACGCGCCTGGCGAGAAGCTCGTCGGCGACATCACGTACATCCCGACCGGCGAGGGGTGGCTGTATCTGGCGACCGTCATCGACTGCTGCACGAAGGAAGTCATCGGATACGCGATGGACGACCACTACCAGACGTCGTTGATATCCCGCGCCATCCGTAACGCCGCCCGGAATCGCGAACTCAGGAAGAACGCCATCTTTCATTCGGACCGGGGCAGCAACTACATGTCGGACGACTACGGCAGAACGCTTCGGGATCTGAGGTTGCGGCGATCTGCTGGCCGGACCGGAATTTGTTTCGACAATGCGATGGCGGAATCGTTTTTCGGTGCGCTGAAGAACGAACGCGTGTCGCGTGTGAAGTATCCCACTCGTGAGGCGGCACGCCGGGACGTTACTGCCTACATCGAATTCTGGTACAATCGTCAGCGTCTGCATTCAGCGGTGGGCTACCGACCTCCCCGGGAAGTCCACGCAGAGTTCGAGAACCTTCAAATCGCGGCGTGAAAGAACCGGCCGAACCACTGTCCGGAAAACGCGAGGCCCCTCACCCCTTTGGCTCTGCCGCACCTGCGCCCACCCCTGGCCATGCGGACAAGCCCGAATCGACCTCATCAACCAATTCAGCAACAACCCAGCAGCACTACCCACCTACATGGGCGTCATGCTCCACCTCGCCACCCGAGACATCACCAAACTCAACCCCAACGCCATCACCGACCCCGAAGACCTCAACCAACGCTTCGTCCGCTGGACCCACCCCTAAAGCCAGCAGCATCCGAACGTTCCGAGACGGACCGGTCAACCGGGACCAGCTTCGACGGTTCACCGAACCACGTCACGGCCCCAAGCAAGGGCGACAAAAACCGGTCAATTCCACGGAGGGCATCGTGCTCGGGAAATTGTTCCAACGTCCACACCTGGCAATCGACGTCGTGCACCCCGCACAGAAACGCGACCACCCCAACACCGAAAGCCCACCGGCCAACCCACAAGCAGCCAACTGGAACGAGCAGACCGAACAGCGAGGCGGCAACACGGACCGCCAACCGCTGCCGTGACAACGACCAAGCAAGGCCAGGATGAGACGCAGATACCGATCGGCCGCCGAGTAGCCCAATGGCGAATGCGACGCCGAATGACACAACAAGAGGCTTATTCAGCAGGGTCCAGTAACCCACAGTGGACCCCCCGATGAATGAGACGGCCCGCCCTCCCATAGGATGGAGTTTCCACACAACAACCAAAGAAAAGCGGACCGCCGAGCATGTATCATACCACCGGCTTCACGACCGATCAGATTCGCGACCTCTGCGTGCTGGTCCGCGCCGAATGCCGGAACCTGGGCATGGAACCGTGGCCCCCGGTCCTCGGCCTCTACCGTGCCCTCGTGGTCGCGTTGACCTACATGCGTCGTAACCGTGTCCAAGCGGAGATCGCCGAGGCGCACGGCGTCTCCCAGTCGACGATCTCACGGGCGGTCACCGCCATCACCCCGGTCCTCGACCGCGTGCTGGCGGGGTTCGTGCCGACCGCCGACGAGCTCGACCCGACCGCCCAGTACATCGTCGACGGCACTCTGTTCCCCTGCTGGTCATGGCGCACGGACCGCTGTCTGTACTCCGGCAAGCACAAGACCACGGGCATGAGCGTCCAGGTCGCCTGTACCCTCGACGGCGCGCTCGCCTGGGTCTCCGATCCCGTCACCGGCAACCACCACGACTCGTACGCGATCAACGACACCGGTGTTCTCGTCAGCCTGAATCCCGGAGACTGGATCGGCGACAAGGGCTACGTCGGCAACGGCATGATCACTCCGTACAAGAAGCCCAAGGGCGGCGAGCTCACAGAGTGGCAGAAGGAATACAACAGGCAGGTCAACAAGATCCGCTGGGTCGTCGAACAGGTCATCGCAAACCTGAAGACCTGGAGAATCCTGCACACCGACTACCGCAGACCGCTCGCGACCTTCACGGAAACGATCTCCTGTGTCATCGGGCTGCACTTCTACAGGATCGCCTGTGAATAGACCTCCAAGTCTTCGCCGACCGCATCGGCAAGTCAAAAAGCTGGGTCGAAAAGGTAGAGCGAGGCGTACGGAAACTGGACAGGTTCTCAGTCATCCAGCACATCGCCGACGTACTACGCATCAACCCGGCAGAACTATTCGGAGCCGACAGCCTACCGGCGGTTGCCGACGAGGTAGGCAGGATTGAGGGGGTCCGCGCAGCCCTAACCCGCTACGACGTGTTCGATGCCTGGACGGGTGTCGAAAGGACTTTAGGACCGGGAGAGTTCGCGCGGCAGGTATCACACGCGTGGCTGACGTTCCAGCACGCGAACTATCCGCAGCTACTGCGGACGCTACCAAACTTGCTCGACCTGGCACGACCATCAAGTGCCAGGCATCAAGCAAGCGATGCAAACCTCATAGTGCAGGTGTACCGAATCGCTGCATCGGTCCTGCTAAAGGTCGACGAACCGAACCTGGCCCTGCTGGCAGCCGACCGAGCGGTCACAGCGGCCGGCGGCAATCCGCTGTCAGCGGCAACCGCAGCGATCTCGCTAGCTCAGACCCTACGAGCACTGGGCCGGTACCGACTCGCAATGGCAACGAGCATCGCGGCCGCACACCGCACCACGCTCACCGCATCCGATGAAGCTCCACCGGAACGGCTATCGGTGTACGGTGCGCTGCTTATCCAAGCCGCCCTGGCCGCTTCCCGATGCGGTGACACGGGCAGCGTTAGCGAATTGATCCAGCAAGCACGCGAGATCGCCACTCGGTTCAGCGACGGGGCGGACCATCGACAGACCTGCTTTGGCCCTACGGCCGTCGAACTCGCGCAGGTTCTAGCGACCGCAGACCTCGGGGACGTCCCTGGCGCAATCAGGCTGCACGAGGCTGTCATACGACGGGATGGATGGCAGCGATTGGCCGCCGAGCACAGGGCCGCATTCCTACTAGGCATCGCACGGACCTACCTGCAGGCCGGCAACATGCTCGCGGCCGGACACATCCTGAAAGAGGCGCACCGGGCCGCGCCCGCCGAGATCCTGTACGCGCCATCCGCCCGCGCATTAGTTGCCGACGTGGCCCGCTCCGGATCACAGTCCTCTGGCGTGAGCCGTCTAGCAACGGCGCTCGGGCTGACACGATAGATCGTAAACATTCAGGTGGTGCGCGAAGAGTGACGGTCAGCGCGGGTTGAGTGACGGGGTTCGACCGGCTCGACGCCGTTCTGTCCGTTGTGGTTTGATCTTGGCGTGTCGGTGTCGGAGGATCTGTCTCGTGAAGAGTTGATCTCGCTGGCACGGACGCAGGACGCTCGGATTGCTGAGCAGGACGCGCAGATCGCGGAGTTGACGGCGGCGTACGAGGCGCTCGCGGTGCGGCTGGCGCGGGTCGAGCATCTGTTGTCGCGGAACTCGTCGAACTCGTCGTCTCCGCCGTCGAAGGATGATGATCCGGGGCGTACGCCACCTGCGGCGAGGAAGAAGCGGGACACCCCGGCGGGTACGCGGGGTAGGCAGCGGGGTGCGCCGGGGTCGAGCCTGGCCTGGTCGGATGCTCCTGATCAGCGGCGGGACCGGTTCCCCGAGGGTAGTTGCGGGTGCGGCGCGGAGTTGGTGGACGCGCGGGATCTGGGTGTGGTGGACCGGTATCAGCAGGTCGAGGTTCCGTTGATGACCGCGACGCTGACCCAGTACGACCAGCATGCGGTGCGGTGTGGGTGCGGGAAGCTGCACACCGCGGCCCGGCCGGAAGGCGCGGGGGCCGGTCCGGTGGGGTACGGCCCGAACCTGCAGGCGTGGGCGGTCTATCTGATGGTCGTGCATTTCATCCCGGTGCAGCGGTGTGTACAGATGCTTCGGTCGCTGACCGGTGCGACACCGTCGCCGGGGTTTGTGCACGGCGTGCTGACCCGGGTCGCGGCGCTGACCAGCGAGGTCGACAAACGGATCCGCATGTTGATCACCCTGGCGTACGCGGTGTGCTGTGACGAGACGCCGCTGCGGGTCGGGCCAAAGAAGCCGAGGCCGGGCCGTAAGAAGGCCGAGAAGTACCTGCTCGTGGCGTGTACCGAGTTGTGGACTCACTACCAGGTCGGTGACCGGGACCTGGCCACGTTCACGGCGTTCGTGGTCAAGGACCTGACCGGCTCGGTGGTCGTGCACGACCGGTACCGGAACTACGACTCGGCCGAGTTGGGCACGCTGGTCCACCAACTGTGTTGCGCTCACCTGTTACGTGATCTTGACGGTGCGGCCGAGGTGTACCCCGACGCGGTCTGGCCGAAGCAGATCTCCGACGCGCTGCGCGCGCTGATCCACGAGACGAACACGGCCCGTGAGCAGAACCGGCCGGGCATCGACCCCACAGTGAAGGCCGAGTTGCTGTACCGGCTGCACCACGGCGTGCTGGTCGGACTGTCCGACACCAGCACCATCGGCAACCGGCCGGGTGAGCGTAAAGCCCGCCTGCTGTTGGAAGTCTTCCGGGACCGACGTGCCGACGTGCTGCGCTTCGTTGACGACCTGTTGGTGCCGCCGACGTCGAACCAGGCCGAACGGGACCTGCGACCGGCGAAGATCCAGCAGAAGATCTCCGGGCGGCTCACCAGCGAGCAACGCACCAAGGATCGGTACAAGATCCTCGGCTACGTCTCCAGCGCGGCGAAGAACGGCCTCGACAAAATGGCCGTCCTGCGCGACGCCATCCTCGGACGACCCTGGATGCCGAACCTACCCGCACCCACCTGACCCCCACCCCACCCAGGTCAACATCAGCCGGCGGCCACCAACCAACCGGCCATCACGCTATGCCACCACGCGGAATCCCAGCGCGCACCACCTGAATGTTTGCGATAGATCGCGGTCCGGAATTGTCATTCAAGTTGTGGAACTAGATTTCCTCGCTCGTGGTCCACCATGCCGGCGGCCACCCGGGGCTGGGAGATGCTGTACCAACATGGTTCGCCACCTTCCACGAGTTCTTGACTTTGTGAACAACGAAAGTATGAGCTCCTCGTACAATCGTGGCCGACTGCACAACGTATCCATCCGTGTCTCCAGTTGGAGCCAAAATCACCATTTCGTAATCTGGCCCGATTCTTCTCTGCGCACTACCCGCACCCAGTTTGGTAAGATCTACATCCCGCCACAGGTTCTGTAAATGCTTGCGCTCATCGGTTAAGAACCTTTCCCAGACGTCGTTTGGCTGTCCATTTGTTGCAAGAGAATTGGCGAGATCATCTTGGTGCATGAGATTCTCGTCGGAATCCTTGGAGATTTCCCACAACCAAGTCTGCACGCGACAGTGAATCCAGTTCTGATCTACGGCAAGGAGCCAATCTTCCTGGCGGCCCTCCTGGGCTGCGGCAAGAAATCTATATACAACTCCGACCGGGCCGTTCTCGGCGTATCTTTCACTTATCCCTTCCTTGGATAGCGAAATTCTGTTGGCCAGTTTTTCCCCTTCGTCTAGTGCTGCAACTGGAGTTGCCCCAGGGGGTAGTGTGGGATCCTGGTCGGGTGGAAGTTCGCGATTGGTGAACATCCCCAGGGCGGCGATAATCATCAGAGCGGAGGCCACGCCCGGGAATACGGAGTACCATTCGAATCCATCATGCGCAATGTAGTAAGTCCAGAGACCAAAGCCGACGCAGAGTATGATGGTGAAGATGAGTGAGCCGACAGGTATTGGCTTCTTTGGGGTACCAAGCTTTTGTCCTGTAAGTCGAGCAACGTCGATTGTGATTCTTCCGTGGATCCATAGCGCGGTTGGCGTATGTTCTCGCAGAGTATCGTTCTTCTCGATCTCCTCAACAAGCGCGAGATTTTCGCGTATATCTTTTCGGAGTCGCTGGCGTCGACTAAGAACTGTTGCTATGGCGGCCAATGAGCTGATCTCAACGACTTAGCGGTAGGTACTTGTATTCGAAGTGGGTCAGGTGTAGTGCTGCGGTGACGATGTCGCCGATTCTGCGTGGGCTGGCGGTGGTGTGACGGAGTGTCTTCCAGCGTCCGATCAGGATGGCGAAGCCGCGTTCGCCCTGCCAGCGCAGGCTGCGTAGCAGCCGGTTGTAGAAGCGGTTGTCGGGGGCGAGTCGGCTGCCGTCGGTGGGCTGCTTGACCGGGGTCTTGATGCCCTGACCTGCGCCTTCGTAGCCGGAGTCGGCCAGGGTGGGCAGGTCCAGTTCGGTGGCGGCCCAGTTCAGGGCGGCGGTGACACCGAGGGTCTGGGCGCAGGTCAGGTCGTGCAGGTGTCCGGGCATCGCCGGTGAGGTCCAGATCGGCAGTCCGTCCGGGCGGGCGACCGCCTGGATGTTCGCTCCGAAGTCGCGGTGCTTTCCGGAGTACCAGGCGTCGATCGTTTCGCCTTTGACGGACAGGGTGGTCTCGGTGAGCCGGTCGCAGTCGAACAGTTTGCCGTCGAGGATGACGTGGGACCAACCGTCGGCGGCGACCCGGCGCAGGGCGGCGTGGAGATCCTCGGCCTGTGCGGCGAGGACCGTGATGCCCTCGGCGAGGTACCGGTAGGCGGTCGCCCGGGAGACGCCGAAGCCGGCGCCGAGCAGCGCGACGTCCTCGCCCTTGCGGAACCAGACGAGCACCATCAGCGCCTGGCGGAAGCAGGTCAGGGCACGGGTGCCGGTACGAGTTCCCCGCGTCCGGCGTTCCGCGGCGAGCAGCCGACTGACGTACTGCACGAGTTCCCTGGGGACGTCGACCATGGCACGATATGCGATCACGTGGGGTCCTCACCGGTGGGTGATCTTGTGGTGAGAACTACCTACCGAGGGCCCCACGCCCTCCTCCAGCACTGTCCGGCTTCACCGGATTCGCCCGTGTCGCACCAATCAAACCTTTTGCGTTGCTGAGATCAGCTCAATGGGGTAGCAATCGCCGTCACTGCCTGTACGATCGTGTCGATATCCACCGCGCCAATATACTCGGGTACCACATCCAAGCGGCATCAGGTGGTGTAGTACCTCGGATGATCCGAGGAAGCGTGCCCTTCGATGGCAAACCTGAACGTTGCGGGTCGTACCGGACCGAGATGGACGACCGGGAGCGGACCGCGTCGAAGGTGTGAGGACCGGTCACGTGCGGTTCGGATCAGGCCGAGTAGACCACCCATGGTTCGTGACGCCCTTAGAAGCTTGAAGCCCTGCATCGCTGGCGGTCGGGGCGGCGGCCCGGTCCAGCTCGGCGGCGGGCGGGAGTAAACATTCACCTCTTGTGAGGGCGCGGGGTCAGCCCTGGAGGATGTGGGCGGTCTGCGGCATCCAGGGGTTCCCTGTGACGGCGTCGCGGAGTGCGGTCATGGCGTTGACGCCGTGTTTGACCGCAGTGGATAGGTAGCTGCGGATGGTCAGCCGGTCGCGGGTGGCTTTCTCGCTGGTGAGCCGGCCGGAGATCTTCTGCTGGGTCTTGTTCGGCCGTAGGTCACGCTCGGCGAGGTTGTTCGTCGGCGGAATGGTGGTGTCGTAGCAGAACCGCAGGACGTCGTCGTGGCGGTGGTGGAGATCCTCGAGTAGGTTGCGGCCGGGCGGCTGCCTGTCGCGGGGGCCGCCGACGCGGGGGACGTCCTTACGGCCGACGATCACGCCGTCGCGGAACTCGCGGACCAGCGGGTCACGCACGGCGGGGTCGATCTCGGCCTGTCCGGCGGCGCGGGCGAGGTTCGCGGCGTGGATCAGGCCGCGTAGCGCCCGCTGGCACTGGACCGGCCAGACGTGGTCGGGGTAGGTCTCGGCCGCGTCTTCGAGATCGCGGAGCAGATGTGCGCAGCACAGTTGGTGCCGCACCCCGTCGGCGAAGTTGCCGGCCTGGTCGTA
Organism: Solwaraspora sp. WMMA2080; assembly: GCF_027497395.1. Classification (GTDB taxonomy): domain Bacteria; phylum Actinomycetota; class Actinomycetes; order Mycobacteriales; family Micromonosporaceae; genus Micromonospora_E. Next base: position 6,426,269 of record NZ_CP114910.1, read on the forward strand.
GACGGTGTACCGGTCGTGCACGGCGACCCCGGTGAACGCCGGCCCGATCCCGATGGTGCGGAACTGTTCGCCGCTGCGACGCTCAGCCAGCGCGTACAGGGTGTACCGGCCGGTCGACGCGGACCATACGTACCCGTTGCGGCCCGCGGCACCCGCTCGGATCGTGGTCTCGTCGAAATGGACCACCTCGGCCAGGGTGATCAACGCCTTGATCATCGTGACGATGTCGGTCACCGCCGCCGCGACGGCGGCGAGGACCTTGTGGACGAACCCGGCCGACACGCGGGTGCCGGCCAGATCGGCGATCAGCCGCACGCACCGCTCGACCGGCACGTGCTGCACGATCAGCAGGTACACGGCGAGAGCGCGCAGGTTCGCCCCGTACACCCGGGTGTTACCCACCCCCGCCTGCTTCGGCGGGGCGGCGACGTGCTTCCGGCCGCAGCCGCACCGGACCCGGTACTGCCGGTACTCCACCGTCGACGCGGTGACCAGCGGCACGTCGGTGACCTGACTGGCCGACACCACCCCCTCGTCGACAGCCCCCGCCAGGTCCGTCCCGCACTCGCACGGCCCGCACGGACGCTGGTCAACCACCCGGACGTCGGCCTCGTCCAACCAGGGCAGATACGATCCCGGCGCACCGGGCTGTCTACCTCGCCCCGGCTTCTTCCCGCCCGAGCGCCCACCGCCGGCGGGCTTGCTCCTACCCGACCGGCCAGGCAGATCATCGGTCGAGGGCGGCATCGAGGAGTTTCGGCTGTTCCGCGAGATCAACCGCTTGATCTGCTCCAACTCCGCACGTAGCCGTTCCACCTCGGCCGTCTGATCCGCCAACTGAGCGGCCTGATCACGGACCACCGCGATCAGCTCGTCCCGCGACAGCGCCTCCGGATCAACCACCCGGGCACAAGATCACGATCGGTCCGAGACGGCAACCACCCCCAGCTCGGCCCGGCGAGTCACGCTACCCAACAGCAAACCCGCCAGCAAGACGTGAATGTTTACGGGCGGGATGCGGTAGTCTGTGTGGGGAGGCGGCGGGTTGTCGATTGGCGCTATCGTGTCTCTGTGCTGATCGATGCTCTAGCGAATATTGGTAAGGTGGACCTCGGTGACGTTCCTGCCTGGGGCTCATTCATTACGACTCTCGGGGCGTTCTGTGCAGCAATCTGGGCCGGTAGAACCGCTCGAAAGCTCTATGAGCGAGAGTCTGAGCGCGACCAACGGGCCGAAGAAGATCGACGCGGACGGGCGGAGGAACAGCGGCGCTTGCAAGCCGCGCAAGTCTGTGCCTGGTTTGGGCGGACACGGGGAAGCGGTTTTAACCCTGGATGGCCGTGTGCCCACGTCCGGAACGTTTCGCAGGTCCCGGTACACGACGTAAAGATTCATTTCTACTACCGTGGCCCTGGTGATGCAGACGAGCTTGATCTACGGGCGACCACTCGGGTGAACATCATTCCGCCTACGACGGATCCTGTGAATGTCATGCCAGAGCAGACCTTAAGAGTGGAATCCGGTGAGACCGACGAGCACGGCAATCAGATGCCTTCTGGTGAGAGACTTGAAGACTTCTTTGTTGCTATCGAATTCACGGACGCGGCTGGTTATCGTTGGCGAAGGGACGTGCACGGACACTTGATGGAGGTGATCGGCGCTGGCACTCCGGTGGGAGAGCGCCGCATCAGTCCGGTCTCCGCAAGCGGCGAGTGACAGATCTTAGCGACGCTCCAGTAGACGGCAGGCGAGTACGCCGCGCCCAGGCCGGCGGGCGGAGTACGCCTGGATTATGCGACCCGGCCACAAACTCACCGACGACGACCACGCTGATCTCGCCGATGCCCGCCGCCGATGTCCGGACCTCGACACCGTCGCCGACCTCGCCCGACGGTTCACCGCTCTGGTCCGCTATCAGGGCACCGGACACCACCTCGACGCCTGTATCGACCGCGCCCGGCGCTGCGGATACCCCGAACTCCGAGGCTTCGCCGCCGGCCTGCTCGGCGACCGCGACGCCGTCGTCGCCGGCCTTACTCAGCCCTGGAGCTCAGGCCCGGTTGAAGGCCAGGTAAGCCGTATCAAAACGATCAAGCGGCAGATGTACGGCCGCGCGAACCTCGACCTCCTGCGCAAACGCGTTCTCGCATCAGCCTGAGCAGCCATCAAGATCAATCACAGAATGTGCGCCAGAGCCAAATTTCAGGTGTCGTTGACACGGCCGCAGCGGAAAGCCACCGCCACCACCGGGAAGTCGCCCCCACGCCGCGCCATTTAGCTCAGGTCTCCGGCAGGGGCGCTCCGGCTCCGAGAGGGCGGGTGCTCTAGCAAGATCCACGCTGAGGAGTCATCTTCATAGCAATCAATTGGTGTCGTTCTGTTGCCGCCAATAGGCAAGGCTGCCACGGGTAGCCAGAGTATGGGGGTGGTCGGGGCCCAGTACCCGCAGCCGATCGGTGAGCAACTGTTCGAACGCGACAGCTGCGCCAGCCGGATCACCTGCCTCACCCCACCACCGAGCAAGGTTGCCACGGGTGACCAGAGTGTGAGGATGGTCAGGGTCCAGCACCCGCGACACATCGGTGAGCAACTGCTCGAACGCGACAGCTGCGCCAGCCGGATCACCTGCCTCACCCCACCACCGAGCAAGGTTGCCACGGGTGGCCAGTGTGTCGGGGTGGTCGGGGCCCAGTACCCGCAGCCGATCGGTGAGCAACTGCTCGAACGCGACAGCTGCGCCAGCCGGATCACCTGCCTCACCCCACCACCGAGCAAGATAGCCACGGGTGGCCAGTGTGTCGGGGTGGTCGGGGCCCAGTACCCGCAGCCGATCGGTGAGCAACTGCTCGAACGCGACAGCTGCGCCAGCCGGATCGCCTGCCTTGCCCTGCGAGTAGGCAAGATTGTGGCGGGTGGTCAGTGTGTCGGGGTGGTCGGGGCCCAGTACCCGCAGCCGATCGGTGAGCAACTGCTCGAACGCGACAGCTGCGCCAGCCGGATCGCCTGCCTTGCCCTGCGAGTAGGCAAGATTGTGGCGGGTGGTCAGTGTGTCGGGGTGGTCGGGGCCCAGTACCCGCAGCCGATCGGTGAGCAACTGCTCGAACGCGACAGCTGCGCCAGCCGGATCACCTGCCTCACCCCACCACCGAGCAAGATAGCCACGGGTAGCCAGGATGTCGGGGTGGTCGGGCCCCAGTAGCCGCGACATGCCGGTGAGCAACTGCTCGAGGGCGGCGGCGGCGTATTGAACTTGTCCGGTGCATCCGAGGCTGTTGATCGCGCGGAACAACAGGGGGTGAGCGTTGGGGTGGTAGAGGGCGTCCCCGGCTGCTGTTCGCAGGGAGGCGGTGTTGGCGCGCAGGATCTGGGTGGTGTCGTGGTCACGGTCGACGGCCGGCCAGAGAGCCAAGAGGGCGTCAGCGGCGGTCTGGGCTACAGCAGTGAGGAGGACCGAGCCGAGGGCATCGCGGGTGACCCGTTGGACAATGGCGTGGACACGGATCACACCGGTATGCGGGTCGTGGGTTAGCAAGCTCAACCGGTGCAGGTTGCGCAACGCATCGCGCACCTCATCCCTCGTAAGATCGTCACGCCCGCTGCGGTTGGCGAGATATGCCACTGCGGCATCGGCGGCGAACACGGCCTCGGGAATGCCGTTCGAATCCAGCACAGCGGCAAGGTTCAACACATGCCGAGCCAGTCTGGCCGGCGGATGGCTGTCCGCGACGTCGATCGACAGCGACCACGTGGCCGCGACCGTCGCCCGGTGTCCATCCGGCAGAGCATCGTCCGGCGGGACAAGCTCAATCAAACTCTTCCGTCGGTCAGTCAGCCGGGCCCGGTAAGCGGCAGGATCGAGACCCCGGTCCCGGATGAACGCGGCCGCCTGCGCCAACGCCAACGGCAGATACCCCAGGTCAACGGCCAACGCCGCCAAGTCGTCATCCTGGTCACCACCGGCACCGATCGCACCATCAAGATAGTCGACAGCGTTGTCCGGGCTGAACACATCGACGTCGACCAGGACTCGGCCGTCCGTGTGCAGCACCGGATCACGGCGACGGGTCGTCACCACCGTCCGACCATTGCGATTGTTCGGCAGCCACCAGTCCGCAGCGTCACCAGGGCTATCGAGGTTGTCCAACACGACCAGCCACCGCTTCGACGTGCGCTCCAACCACGACACGAACCGGCTGGCCGCCGCCTCATCGTCCCCGTCCCCCACCAGAGCGGCTCCCACCGAGCGGGCAGCTTCGGCGTAACGGGCGACGATCGCGTCACGACTCGATGCCGTCACCCACACCAGCACATCCACCTCACGATCCTGCTCCAACCGGCGCGCGAACTCCGCCGCCAACTGGGTCTTGCCCACCCCACCCATCCCCGACAACACCTGCGTCAACACCGCCGTCCGGCCCGCCCTGGCAGCCCGCGACAGCTCCGCGCCTGCAGGCCGGCTCTGAAACCACGCCGCCTGCTGCGGAACCCGCCCGACACGTACCACCGCACCCCTCGGCACCGGCGACGGACCAGGCTTGACGCGCCGCGCTATGAACTCGTCGACGAGTGCCGCCAAAGCCACCACGCTGCCGATAATCCCGGCGATCCAGCCAGCCTGCTCCGTACCCGCCCAGCCGAGCCGAGGCAGCCCCCACCCCCACGGATTCCACCAGGCGAACAGCGCCACCAGGCCACAGGCGACAGCCAAGACCGCAAACACCACCGTCCGCCGCCACCGACGAGGAAACACCCGAGCCACGCCACCATCATCGACGACAAGCACAATCAGCGATTTCACCGAGTCGGGATCACGTCATCGCTGTCGGAGCCAGTAAACAGCGGCAAGCCGATCTACGAAGATCAACTACGACAACGCCAGTACAAACGAGAGCCGAAGTGGGTGCGAGAAGCCGAGAAACGTCGAGGAACACGCCGCAGGCCAGCGAGTAGACGCGCCCGATTCGACCTGATCCGAAGCCCGTACGCGGTATAGGGGTTCGAGTCTCCACCCGTCGACGCTGAGAGCGAGTGTCTAGTTGAGCGTCAATCGGGGCGATCTACGATGGACATCGGTAGGCGGTGGCGGACGTCGGAGCCCAGGTGGGCGGCTGTTTCGGGACAGGCTGCAAGGCCATGATCGCTACTTGACGCAGAACAGGTCGGGCTCTTGCTGCTACGGCAACGAGGCTGGACGTCAGGGCAGCGTCAGAGGCGGAAGTGACGACGGTGCCGACGGCTCCCGAACTGCCTCCGGGCAGTCTCAGTTTCGGTCTCGTTCGTCCGTGTCCAGGGCTGTCCGGCGGGGTCCTCGGGGCGGTCGTGGTCCTGGTCGTGGGCGGTGCCGGACAGGGGTGGACGACCGGGAGTGGATCTTACAAGCGAGGGGTCGCAGGTTCGAAACCTGCCGCGCCCACACTCTGACCAGCACGCGACACAGGGCACCGGATGACCGGTGCCCTGTGTCGTCTCAGTTCCTGGCCCGCGACGACGGTCGCCAGTGGGCGCCAGTACTCCTAAGCGGCCGAAGGAGATCGGCCGACTGCTCCTGGCCTGAGCCAGTTCCAAGCACATAGCGAACAGTCGCCAGCTGCTGGCTTGAGCCAGTCGAGGGTAACGTGGAGCGTGCAGTTGACCCCCAGAACAGGCGGGCAGACATGGACGAGCCGACCAGCGCAGACAAGCGACCACCAAGCCGACGGATAGCCGATGACCTGCGTCTGAGCATCCAGGTGGGCGGGTTGGCACCCGGTGACAAGCTGCCTTCTGAGCGGGACCTTGCCGCCCGGTACGGCACTGCCCGCAACACCGCCAGGGAAGCGATCAGCATCCTGCAAGGGGAGGGCCTGGTCGTCGCGCAGCACGGGCGAGGCGTCTACGTTCGCCCCAACCGGCCCCTGATGCGCCTCGGAGCCAACCGCTACTCCCGCCAGCTGCGCAACGAAACGGGACTGTCGCCGTTCCGCATCGAGGTCACGAAACAGGGCCGCGTGCCCCGGACCGAATGCCGGTCGGTCACCCGCGACACCCCGCCGCCGGACGTCGCCGAACGCCTCGGCATCGACGCGAACATCGCAACCGTCATCCGGCGGGAGAACTGGTACTTCGCCGATGACGAGCCGGTACAGGTCGGCGTGACGTACATCCCCGTCGACGTCGCCGCCGGCTCGCCGCTGGCGACCGAGCGGACCCTCGGCAAGGGCAGCATCTACGCCAGGTTCGAAGAACTCGGTTACCAGGTCACTCGCATCCGGGAAGAGATTTCGGCCCGGATGCCGTACCACGACGAGTCGACCGGGTTGGGGATGCCGCCCGGCGTACCGGTCATCGAGGTGCTGCACACCAGCTTCGACGAGCAGCACACCCCGTTCGAGGTCACCAGCTTCGTGATGCGCGGTGACCTGAACGGCCTGGACTACGACATGCCCGTAGAGGACTGACAGGACCGTCTGATGAGTCGAGGCAGTCTCATACGGCTGGTGATGCTCGCGCTGCTGTGGGGGTCAGGGTTCCTCTGGATCAAACTGGCGCTACGGGGCTTCACTCCGGTGCAGATCGTTCTTGTCCGCCTGGCCCTCGGTGCACTGGTGCTCATCCCCGTGGCCCTGCACCGAGGGCTGCGGTTCCCGGCCGACCGGACAACGTGGGGGCATCTGTTCGTCGCGGCACTGGTCGCCAACGCGATCCCGTACACCCTGTTCGGCATCGGTGAGCAGACCGTCGACTCCGGTGTCGCCGGGGTCCTGAACGCCACTACGCCCCTGTGGACGGCGCTGATCGCCTTCGTCGTCGGGACTGACCGCACGGCGACGTGGTCGCGAGGAGCGGGGTTGACCCTCGGCTTCGTCGGCGCGGTGGTCATCTTCACGCCGTGGGAGTCGGCGAGCGAGGTCGCCAGCTGGGGAGGGCTGGCGATCCTGGGGGCGTCCGCCAGCTACGGAGTCTCCTACGTGTACATGGGCAAGTTCCTCACCAACCGGGGAATCCCGCCGATCATGCTGTCTGCCGCGCAGCTCGCTGCCGGAACGATCCTGATGATCCTGGCCCTGCCCCTCGGCGGACTGACCGCTCCTGACTTCCGCTTGGACGCGGTGGTCAGCCTGCTGATCCTCGGCGTCCTCGGCACCGGGGCCGCCTACGCGCTCAACTACCGGCTCATCACCGATGACGGCCCTACCCTCGCCTCCACGGTCACGTACCTGCTGCCGGTCGTCGCGGTCGTGCTCGGCTTCCTGGTCGTCAACGAGCAGGTGGCAGCGTTCATGGTCCTCGGCATGCTCCTGGTCCTGGCGGGCGTCGCACTGGTACAGCGCCGACCTCAACGGGGCAAGGTCTCTGATCCCCTGCCACTCGGAAGGAACCGGAATGGTCGTCGTTGACCCGGACTTCGTCCGACTGATGCGCAGACTTCGACAGGAACACGGGATGTCGTTCCGGGATCTGGCAAAGAAGGCGTACTTTTCGCGTTCGTACCTGTGTGAGGTGGAGAACGGCAAGAAACCGCCCAGCCTGCACCTCGCCAAAGCGCTGGACGCCTGCCTCAACGCCGAAGGTCGGCTCACGCGACTCGTGACCGCCCATCCCGATGGCCAGGAACGCGGATTCCCATTCCGATCCGCAGCGTCCGGGAACGGCCCGGACCGCGACGTCGAAGCGTGGCGAACGCGCTCGACGTGGCCAGCGCAGCTGGGCGGACCGGCGCCCGTCAGCGCGTCCCAATGGGCGCAGGTCGCGACGATGCTCTACGACGTCTTCGTCCGTAACCGGCCACCGCTCATGCGGCTCGGACCAGACCGGTATGCCAACCCCCTCCTGCGGGAACAGAACCTGACACCGTTCGCTGCCGAGGCAACCATGCAGGGACGCGCACCACTGGTCGAATGCCGGGCCGTATCCCGACAGCATGCGCCGCGCGACGTAGCCGCCATGCTCTCCCTGGACCTGGGCGACGTCGTCGTTCTCCGAGAGAACAGGTACCTGGCCGACGGCGAACCCGTCCAACTCGGCAACACCTACCTGCCGACGAGCGTCGTCGGAACCTCAGCCCTCGCGACCGATCTGAACTTGGGGCCAGGTGGGACCTTCGCTGCCCTCGAAAGACTCGGATACCGGACCGCGCGGATCAGAGAACAGGTCACTACCCGATTCCCGACCCGCGACGAGGCAGAGGCGCTGAAACTCCCGCCTGGTGTGCCGGTCATCGTCCTGCTGCACGTCTCCTTCGACTCCGGTGGCTTCTCCTTCGAAGCGACTCGCTACATCATCCGTTCCGACGCCATGGCAGTTCGGTACGTGGCGCGCGTCTCTGACTGATGCGGCAACTGTCTACAGCGCGTTGAAGATGCCCTTTGGCCGGGTCAAAACTGACCTGACTTGAAGGGGCTGGTTAGTCGAGAATCTATTCCGTGCTGCAGTGCTCCGTCGGGCTACGCGACAAAAATAGAACGCGCGTTCGAGCTTACTTCCGTGTCCATTCGACTTCGTCGGCGCCCTATTTGGTGGCGTTGTGTCGCATGTTTCCTGCGGCTCCGGCACAGGAGTGGCTGGCCTAGGTGCGGGATCGGATCGACGGCCGGCCATAGTCCGGCCCTGTGGTCGCCGATCACAGAAGGTGACGGTTGTTCCAGGTCGCCGGTCTCGACGTCGATTTCTTCCAGGACGGTCCGCAGACCGTGGCCGGGGCAGGACCTGCCGGCCCGGTTGTCGCCGTAGCCGAAGTGGCCGGTCGACGACAGTCGCGATGACCGGTCGAAGCACCGTGGAGTAGCGTGGCCCCCGTATGTCCTGATTGGCACTGGAGCCGGGGACGACGTGCGGCGACGCGGCGGCGAGCGGCGCCCACGTCCGCGCCGGCGGTGGCCGGCCGGACGGGCCGTTGCGGTACGAAGGAGACACGTCGTGCAGGTGAGACTCTTCGATGAGGTCTCGATCCTCCGACGTGGCCAACCGCTCAGTGCGCCGCCGGGCAAGGCTCTCGAGCTGTTCGGCTACCTGCTCATTCATCGGAACCGGACGCACGCTCGCGAATCCATCTCGGAACTGCTGTGGCCGGACGCCGAGCCCGGCGTTGCCCGCAAGTACTTGCGCCAGGCACTCTGGCGGCTCAACACGAGCATGCAGGACCAGCCGAACGACCAGCGCCGGGCGAGCGAACTCGTCGTCATCGACCCCGGCTGGGTGCGGATCAACCCGGAGGCGCCCTGCTGGCTGGACGTTGACGCGTTCGAGCAGAGCTACGCGGCGGTCCGCGACGTGCCCGGCGAAGCGCTCTCCGACAACCAGGCCCATGCGATCGAGCACGCGCTCGATCTCTACCGTGGAGACCTCCTCGCCACCTGGTACCACGACTGGTGCGGTGCCAAACGGGACCGGCTACGCGACACCTACCTGTCCATGCAGGAACAGCTCATGGGCTACTGCGAGGCCCGTGGTCTCTACGCCAAGGGCGTGGGCCTCGGTCAGACCGTGCTGCGCCACGACGCGGCGCGCGAGCGGACCCACCGCCAGCTGATGCGGCTGCACTACGCCGCCGGCGACCGGATCGCCGCGCTTCGCCAGTACGAACTGTGCACCTCGGTGGTGGACCAGGAGTTCGGGGTGCGCCCGTCGGTGGACACCACGGTCCTCTACGAGCAGATCCGGGCGGACCGGGCGGCGGACATCCGACCGGGCCGCGGCCGATCGGTGCTGACTGTCGGCGTATCCACGATCGCGCCGTCCGCTTCCGGCGGCAATGATGTACCGGTCGGGGACAACCGGGACGAGGTGCTGGGATCCATGGCCGCTTCGGGGTACGCCAACTCGACGGAACACCTGCTGGCCGAACTCGCCCGGCTCGATCTGGTGCTGAGCCGGCAGGTCAGGCGGGTCCGCCGGGCGCAGCGTAGACCCGCTGGCGAGCTCTCCGCCTTCTACGTCTCCGATGCCGAGGTCGACGCGCTGCTGGACGGTGCGCCTGACTGGTTTCCGCCGGCCGACGACGACCCGGAGACCGGCACCGGGCTGGACGAGTTGTCCCGCGAGATCGGTGAGCGGGTGGCGCAGGGTATCCAAGACGGTGCGCATCTGCGCCTGGTCGCACTGGCCGGGATGTTCGACCTCGCCCCGTTCGACGTCGAGGTGATCGTGGCCTGTCTGGCGCCCGAGGTCGACCGACGCTACGAGCGGCTGTACGGCTACCTGCACGACGACCTGACCCGCCGACTGCCGACAGTCGATCTCGTCCTCACGATGTTGTGCGGCGACCGTCGGTCACGGATGGCCGCGCAAGCACGGTTCGCGCCGTCGGCACCGTTGCTCCGGCATCGGCTCGTCACGTCGACCGGGGACCCGACCGCACCGGCGCACTCACTGCAGGGCAACAACGTCCGGTTGGACCCGCGGGTCGTCGGGTTCCTGCTCGAGGACGACGAGGTCGCCGAGCGGCTGCGACCGTACGCCCGGATTGTCGCGCCGACCGGGACCCTCGACGACCTGCACTTCCCAGCGGAGTTCGGGGCGGCGCTGGCCCGGCTGAGCGAGCATGCCACCGACGACGTGGTGGTCTACTGCCGGGGGCCGTACGGCGTCGGCCGACGCAGCGTCGCGGCGGCGTGTGCGCGTCACTGGTACGCGCCGCTGCTGGTGGTGTCGGCCGATCTGCTGGCCGACCGACCGGCCGAGGAGTTCGCCACCCTGGTCGGCCTGGTCGAGCGGGAAGCCAGGCTGCAGGGCGCGGTCATGTGCTGGGCGAACGTCGACTCCCTGCTCGTCGAGCCGGCCCGATCACGGCTGTCGCTGCTGCTGTCCACGCTGGCGGCGTACCCGGCTCCGTCGTTCCTTTCCGGTGGCACCGCGTGGGAGCCGGTCGACCTGCCGGCGGGCCTGACCTTCGTCCGGCTGGAGTTCCCCGCACCCGGCTACGCCGAGCGGCTGCGCATCTGGGACGGCGCGTTCGTCGGTGCGGACCGGGACGTGTTGGACCTGGCCGCCGTCGCCGGCAAGTTCCGGCTGACCGGAGGCCAGATCCGCGATGCTGCGGCGACCGCCCGCAACCTGGCGTACGCCCGCGACCCTGGCGCGCCCCGGGTCACCCCGGCCGACCTGTACGCGGCGTGCCGCCTGCAGTCCAACCACAAGCTGGCCGACCTTGCGCAGCGGATCACGCCGCACTACGACTGGTCGGACCTCGTGCTGCCCGCCGACCGGATGGAGCAGCTGCGGGAGATCGCCGACCAGCTCCGCTACCGGTCGGTGGTCTACGAGTCCTGGGGGTTCGAGCGCAAGTTGGCCAACGGGCGTGGCCTGGCGGTGCTGTTCGCCGGTCCCTCGGGCACCGGCAAGACGATGGCCGCTGACGTGTTGGCCCACGAACTCGGCCTGGATCTGTACAGGATCGATCTGTCGACGGTGGTGAGCAAGTACATCGGCGAGACCGAGAAGAACCTCTCCCAGATCTTCGCCGAGGCTGCCACCAGCAACGCGGTGCTCTTCTTCGATGAGGCCGACGCGATGTTCGGCAAGCGGTCCCAGGTCCGCGACGCGCACGACCGGTACGCCAACCTGGAGGTCAGCTACCTGCTGCAGCGGCTGGAGCAGCACGAAGGTGTGGTCATCCTGGCGACGAACCTGCGGAAGAACCTCGACGACGCGTTCACCCGTCGGCTGCACGCCACCATCGACTTCCCCGTTCCCGACGTGGCGGACCGCCGGCGCATCTGGGCGCAGGTCTGGCCGGAGCAGGCGCCGCTGGATCCGGCGGTCGACTTCGACCTGTTGGCCCGGCAGGTCGACCTGCCCGGCGGGAACATCCGCAACATCGCCCTGGCCGGCGCCTTCCTCGCCGCTGCCGACAGTGGCAAGGTGACGATGGCACATCTGTTCCACGCCACCAGGCGCGAGTATCAGAAGATGGGCAAGATCCTCTCGGCGGGGGAATTCGGTTCCGATCCGCCGACCGGTAAGGCCACGGTAGACCGGCGCTTCTGACGAGACAGTGGAGGTTCGAGGTGCATTCAGCGCAGCAGGACAGCGGTGTGGCGTACCGGTCCATGGTGGTGGCATCCGGGTCCGCGCCGGCGCCACGTCGAGCCGCCCTGCCTCACGACTCGTTGCAGCGGCGGTACGGCAATCGAGGTGCGCGGGCGATCGTGCAGGCGAAACTGAATGTCGGGCCGGTGGACGACCCGTTCGAGCGGGAGGCGGACCGGATCTCCCAGCTGGCGTTCGGGTCGTCCGTGCAGCGTGCCCCGGAGGCGATCGGTCGGGTGCGCACGCCTACCGGTGGTGCGGCGGATCCTGGCCTCGCGCGGGCGGTGGACCGGGCGCGGGGCAGCGGTGGGCGGGCGGTGCCCGGCGGTGTGCGGGAGCGGATGGAGCGGGTGTCGGGGGCGGACTTCAGCGGGGTACGGGTGCACGTCGGTGCCGAGTCGGACCGGCTGAACGACACGCTCGGGTCGAGGGCCTTCACCGTCGGCGCCGACGTGTTCGTACGCCGTAGTGAGTACCGGCCGGGCAGCGCGCGGGGTGACGCGCTGCTGGGGCACGAGCTGACGCACACCGTCCAGCAGGGAGCCGCCGGACCCTGCACCACCGGGCCGACGCCTGCGGCGGGACCGTCCGTCGCCCAGCGCAAGTTCGGGTTCGAGCTGGAACTCCATCATGTGCCGTTGTTCAGCCGGCAGGGCGGGGTGGAGAGCCGGCCCGTGGCGAACGCCACAGCGGTTGCTAGCGGCAGGCGTTTCGAGGCGCATGTCGACCACACCCCGGACCTGGACTCCACCGTGGTGCCGGATGCGCTTCGTGGCGCCGGCCAGCCGGCCCCGATCCTTGAGCTCGTGACCGGACCGATGGATGAGTTCAAGGATTCCGAGGGTACGGTACGCAGCATCATGAACCGGCTCGTGCAGGTGGCGACGCACATCGACAACCAGGCGCTCACGCAGAACACGAACGTACCGCTGGACGGTCTCCCCGGCCTGACCGCGAATCCGGCCGGCGTGAATTTCGTCGGATATCCGAACGGTTCCACCGCCCCGGCGGGAACGCTGACGGGTGCGCACGGGCATGTGCAGGCGACCTACGGCCTGTCGGTCACCCAGGTCGGCGACGAATTCGCCGACCGGAGCGCACAGCCGACGGCCCCTGGGACGACGGAGTACAAGTTGGATACATACAAGGCCGTCATGGGGGTGGCCAACACGCGAGCTGGTGATGTCGTTCAATGGATCCGGAACAACATCGATGGCGACTACAGCGACCGGGCGCTCGCCGAGGCGCGCGGACTGTTCGCCCTCATCATCAACTATCTCATCATCGGTCGGATTAAACGGTGGACCACGCTGCACAAGAACCACGCCGGCATCTTCTTCTACAAGACGAGACTCTCCACGGTCAGAAACCAGATTGTCCATTCGTATCCCGAGCTTGAGGGGCTCTTTGGCAACGACGAGCTCGTCGACGAACTGCTGGGGCGTACCGGGCGTGAATCTGTGCAACCAGTCTTTCCGGGCATGAGGGAAGCGATCGGTGGTATCGCCCTGGACGTGATGTGCGGGGAGTGGGTCGAGGAGGTCCTCGCCGGAACGGGTGACAAGGTCTTTGACGTCTCCGCCAACGGTGGTGCGAACGCTGTCGAGCTGGTCACTCCTCGTGTCGGTCGGGGAGCCAAGCGGGGGACCGGTGTGGTCGTCGAGAACCGGCGGTTCGCCCAGACCGAGGGGCATCCCTACCGGCACACGTACCAGCCCAACGAGTGGGCCGACATGGCGGTCCGGGTCCGCGACAGCCTGCGCGCCAGACAGGGGTACGCACAGGGGGAGGTCACCAAGGCCGGAGAGTTCTTCAGGGGACTGTTCATCTCGTGACCCTGCTGGCCCAGACGGCCGGACTTGGGTGTGTTGCACGTCACGTCAGCATCTGAATTGCCAGTTCAAGCCCCTCCGGGTCGTCGCCCTGGATCCACCGAGGCGGTTCGGTAGACGCCGACGCAGACGCTCGTGGGACGCCAGTCCGGTAGACCTGTCGACCGGCGCGAAGGACGCAGTTGGGGGCGGGACAGGGCAGTGTTTCATGATCTGGACGCGTCGCTCGCCGCTCTCGTGCAGGGCGAGCTGGCGTTGCCCGGGATCACCGTCAGCTTCGCCACACCGGACGACCAGTTCCCGCCGTCGGGCGTCACGCTGCCCGCGATCGCGTTCTTCCTCTACGACGTCCGGGAGAACCACGAGCTGCGGACCAACCAGTGGGAGAACACCCGGCAGGAATCCGGCATGATCACCCGGCGGCGGGTGCCGGCCCGGGTCGACTGCTCCTATCTGGTCACCGCGTGGCCCAACGACAGCGCGCCCAACCCGGCGCAGGACGAGCACCGACTGCTCGGCGACGTACTGCGGGTGCTGCTGCGTCACCGGGAGATTCCCGCCGACTACCTGCGGGGCGACCTTGCCGGCCAGCAGCCACCGCTGCGCGCGATGGTCACCGCCGAGAGCCAGCTGCAGGGCATCGGCGAGTTCTGGCAGGCCATGGGCGGTCGGCCCAAGGCGGTCCTGCACTACAGCGTCACGCTCAGCGTCGACGTGTTCGAATCCACGCCGGTCGGGCCCGAGGTGACCGGGACGGTCATCCGGGTCGGCCAGAGCGTGAGTCACGAGTCCTGACGAGGGGGAGTACCCACAGATGCCGCAGTATCTAGCGCCGGGCGTGTACGTCGAGGAGGTCCCCTCGGCCATCAAACCGATCGCCGGTGTGGGGACCAGTACCGCCGGCTTCATCGGTGCCGTCGCCGACGACGTCACGATGCCGCTGCTGCCCGGCCGCTCCGGAGTGACTGCGGCCGGTGAGGCCGAGCCAGCCGATTTCCACTCGGTGGCGCCTGCCGGCGAGGCCCAGCTCGTGGACGGCTGGGAGACGTTCAAGAACCTCTTCGGTGACATTCAGCAGGGCAACCACACCCTCGCCCACGCGGTGTACGGCTTCTTCAACAACGGCGGTGGCCGCTGCTGGATCACCCGGGTCGCTCCTGTCGACGCCGACGCCGAACCCTCGGACGAGGATCTGGCCGGCGCGTTGGAGACCTTCGCCGCGATCGACGAGATCGCGCTGGTCGCGATCCCCGGCGCGGTGAGCGACGCGGTGCAGACCGCGCTGCTCGACCACTGCGAGAACCAGTACCTGCAGGACCGGTTCGCGATCCTCGACGGCCGGCAGACCACCACGTTGACCAAGGAAGCGATCCAGGGCGACGTCCGGGACAGCAGCTACGGCGCGATCTACTACCCGTGGATCGACGTGGGTGCCACCGACGCCGACGGGAACAAGGTGTACCAGCCGCCGAGCGGGCACATCGCCGGGGTTTACGCCCGGGTGGACACCGAGCGGGGTGTGCACAAGGCACCGGCCAACGAGGTGATCCGGGGCGCGCTGGGCGTCGAGGCGCTGGTCAGCAAAGCGCAGCAGGCCGGGCTCAACCCGGACGACATCAACGTGATCCGCAAGTTCGGCGGCAACATCACGATCTGGGGTGCCCGCACCCTCGCCGGCAAGGAACAGGCCGAGTGGCGGTACGTGCCCTCCCGGCGGCTGTTCAACTTCCTGCGCGAGTCGATCGACGAGGGCACCCAGTGGGTCGTCTTCGAGCCGAACGCGCCGGAGCTGTGGTCGAAGATCCGGCGCAACGTAAGTGCCTTCCTGACCACCGTGTGGGCGTCCGGAGCGTTGCTGGGCAACACCCCGGAGCAGGCGTTCTACGTACGCTGCGACGAGACCGTCAACCCGGCTGCGGTCCGCGACGCCGGCCAACTGGTGGTCGAGATCGGGGTGGCGATGGTGCGCCCGGCCGAGTTCGTGGTGTTCCGGATCAGCCAGTGGGCCGGCGGGATCCAGTAGCGGACGACCGGACGAGACCGTGACCCACCAGCTGACACCCGGGGTGCACCGGCAGGACGTGTTCCCGCCGCCGCCTCCGACCCAGCTCACCGGGGTACCCGCCTTCCTTGGCCGGGCCGCCGCCGGACCGTACGCCCCGCAGCGGCTGACCCTGTGGCCGCAGTTCGAGGCGATCTTCGGCAGTGCGTCCCCCGGCGACACCTCGGACGGGTTCCTGGCCGACGCGGTCCGGGGATTCTTCGACAACGGCGGGACGCTGTGTCACATCGTCCGGCTGCCCGGGACGCTGTCGCCCGTCGAGGCGGTGCAGGCCGGGCTGGTGACGTTGGACGACCTGGACGATGTCGACCTCGTCTGCGCCCCCGACATCGTCACCGTCGCACCGTGGCCGGTCGACCAGGACATCACCCCGGTCGTCGAGGCGCAGCAGGCGATGCTGCGACACTGCCGGCAGCGCGGTGACCGGTTCGCGCTGCTCGACGGCGTCCCGGCCATCGATCCGCAGATGATCGTCGAACAGTGTGCGGCGTTGACCGGGCCCGACGGTGCGTTCGGCGCGCTGTACTACCCGTGGCTGGGCGCGTCCGGCGCGGACGGTCGGTTGCGTCACCTGCCACCGTCCGGGCACGTCGCCGGCGTGTACTCCACCGCCGACCAGCGGGTCGGCGTCCACAAGGCGCCGGCCAACACGGTGGTCGAGGGCGTCGTCGACCTGCATGTGCAGCTCACCGATTCCGAGATCGGCACGTTGTACGAGCGGCGGGTCAACTGTCTGCGCGCGTTGCCCGGCCGGGGCGTACGGGTCTGGGGCGCACGTACCCTCGCCACCGACCCGGCCTGGCGGGACGTGACCACCCGCCGTCTGGTGAGCACCATCGGCCGCTGGATCGAGCGGTTCATGACCGGTCTGGTCCATGAGCCCAACGACGTACGGCTGTGGGTGCGGATCATGCGGGAGCTCACCGCGTACCTCGACGGGCTGTTCCAGCGTGGTGCCCTGCAGGGTCGTACGCCCGCCGAGGCGTTCTACGTCAAGTGCGACCACGAGACGAACCCACCTGCGGTCATCGAGGCCGGGGTGGTAGTGACACACATCGGAGTGGCGCCGACCGCGCCGGCCGAGTTCGTCACCGTTCGCGTCATCCACGGCGCGAGCGGGGTGACGGTCGGCGTGGCGTGACCGGTGCGGACAACAGTCGGTGCGGACAGACAGTGAGGTGCGGTTGTGGACAGACTCGATCCCTACTTCGGGTACAACTTCGCGGTGGAGTTGGACGGCATCACCCGGGCCGGCTTCCGGGAGGCTTCCGGGCTGGAGACCAGCCAGAACGCCGCCGAGTACCGGGAGGGTACGGACCGGAACCTGGCGCCGCGCAAGATCCCCGGGCTGAACAGCTACGGTGACATCACCCTCAGCCGTGGCCTGACCAGCGACAGCAAGTTGTGGGAGTGGCGGCAGAAGGTGATGAAGGGCACCGTGGAGCGGCACAACGTTTCGATCACCCTGCTCGACCAGCAGGGCAATCCGAAGGTGACCTGGAATCTGTTCGACTGCTGGCCCAAGTCGTGGAGCGGACCCAGCCTGAGCGCGACCAGCGACGAGATCGCGGTGGAGCAGCTCACCCTCGCCTGCGAGCGTATCGAGGTCGATCAGTGGAGTTGACCGGGGTCGCCGAAGCCCGCCGAACCGAGTTCCCGTTCACCCTGCCGCACGGTCTGGTCGCGCCGGACGGCACGGTGCACCGCGAGGGGACCATGCGGATGGCCACGGCGCTGGACGAGATCGAGCCGATCAAGGATCCCCGGGTACGGTCGAATCCGGGGTATCTGGTGATCATCCTGCTGGCCCGGGTGATCAACCGGCTGGGCGGCCTGGAGTACGTCAACACCAACGTGGTGGAGAACCTCTACTCCGCCGATCTTGCCTACCTGCAGGACTTCTACCAGCGCATCAACCTCAACGGACACGCCCGGCTGCAGGTCGACTGCCCGCACTGCAGCGGATCGTTCGAAGTGGAGCCGCCCAGCCTGGGGGGATGACGCGCTACTCCCCGGACCGGCTGCACGAGGAAGTAGCGTACCTGGCCTATCACTTTCACTGGCCATATCACGAGATCATGCAGCTGGACCACCGGGAACGGCAGCGCTGGGTCGCGGAGGTCGCCCGGATCAACGAGCGGCTCAATGAACAGGGAGGGGCACGGAGATGATGTCGACCGGGATTCCGCTCGGGCTCAGCTGGGCACCTGCCGCCGTGGGCAACTGGACCGGCCTGCGGCTGCCGGACCCGTTTCCGACCTTCAATTTCGCGGTGGAGATCGAAGGCCTGCTGCTGGCCGGGTTCAACGAGGTCAGTGGCCTGGAAAGTCAGATCGAGATGGAATCCTACCGGGAGGGCGGAGTCAACGGCTTCGTCCACCAGTTGCCCGGCGCGGCCACTCCCGCGCACCTGGTGCTGCGGCAGGGGCTGAGCCCGCTCAGCGGTCTGTGGGGCTGGTACGACAACACCGCCCGAGGCGTCATCCAACGCCGCAGCGGCACGATCGTGCTGCTCGACCGGCGGCAGATCCCGGTGATGTGGTGGAACTTCCGCAACGCGTTGCCGGTGCGCTGGACCGGCCCGACCTTCAGCGCGAGCGGCGACGACGTCGGCTTCGAGTCGCTGGAGCTGGTGCACGAGGGTCTGACCAAGCCGCTGCTGGGCCAGGCCGCCGCGCTGGCACACGGCGTGGCCGGCATGGTCGGCTGACCGGGAGCCTCGGATGAACGACGACGACACGACCTTCGACGCGGCGCTGGTCCACCGGCTGTCCCGGCCGGCCCGGCGGCCCGGACTGGTCGACCTGGGCCAGGCCCGATCCGTGCTCACCCGCCACCACACCATGCCGGCGGGGCTGCCGCTGGCCGAGGTCGCCGCGCGCTACGTCGACGTGGCTGCGCAGCAGCACGCCGGGCCGGCGGCGCCCATCGTGTACGCGCGACCCGCGCCCCCGCCGTCCGTCGGGCCTGCCCCGGTCGGCGCCCGGACGGCAGGCCCGGCTGCTCGGGCCGCCACCCCCGCCGGTACGGCGACGGTGGCGGCCGGACCGGCACCGACGGAGACCGGGCCAACCGCCCCGGTGGACCCTGTACCGGTCGTGGTCGCCCGCCGCCCCTCCGTCGACGACCGCCCCTCCGTTGACGGCCGCCCGTCCGGCCCGGCCGGCGGACCGCCCGTCGGCGCGTCCGGCCCGCTGGTACCGGCGCGTCCGGCCGCCGAGCCGAACCCGGTGTGGACCGCGGCCGGTTCCGCAGTCGCCGGCCGGCCCACGCCGCCGGTGACCTCCCTGCCCGCCGCCGGCCGGCCGCTGACGATCCAACGCAAGGCGGTCGCCGCGACCCTGTCCACCGGTGGTCCGGGGGCCGGCCCCGCAGGACGGCCGGCATCGACTGGCCTGGCTGCTGCGACGGGCGCCCCGGGCGTGACGGCCCGGCCGCGCCCGACCGCCGTGCCGGGGCCGGCGGTCACCGACCCGGCCGACTGGAGCGAGTTGACCGGTGCCCCGGGCCGAGCCGCCAGTGGACCTCATCTGACCTTCCGCGTCCCGGCAGCGCCGGACCGCCCCGCCCGGCCGGCAGCCGGAGTGCCGTCCGTCGCCCGACAGCGGCCGCCTGCCAGCGCCCCGGTCCAGGTGGTCACCGCGCGGCCGCCGGCGGCCCGACCGGTGCCACAGCTTCCGCTGTCCGCGGTGGCTGCTGTCGCGCCGGTCCACCCGGTCCCTGGCATCGTCGGCGTACCGTCGGTGGCCGGTAGGCCGTCCCACCCGTCGATGGTCGGCCCCGCGCGAGCGGCGACCGGGCATCGCGCTGTCGGTGCCGGCGGCCGCGGACCCGGTGCGCCTGACGTCGGCGGGCAGCGGCCGGGCGCTCCGGTGGTCGATCCGCCCCGTCCCGACCGTGGCGTGCCGCAGCTGCCTGTTCAGCCGGCCCCGCGGGTCGACGTCGGGCAGGTCACCGAACAGGTGCACGGCCGGATCATGCGCCGGTTGGCCGTCGAGGCGGAGCGTCGGGGGGTGCGGCGGTGAGCCTCAACAAGGCGGGTCTGGCCAACGCGCTGCTCGGGTTCGGCCCCGGTGGCGGAGGACTGCAGAAACTGACCATCGCCCACGACGGCGCGGATTTTGATCGCAACGGCCCGATCGAGGCGCTGTTCAATCCACACGAGATCACCCGGTCGCGGTCGGTCAGCTGGTACGCGCACGAGAGCGCCGGCAAGGGCAGCGCGTGGACGTGGAGCGGGCTGCAGCAGGAGTTCGCGGCCATGCAGCCCGCGACGCTGTCGCTCGAGCTGTTCTTCGACACCTACGAGTCGAGAGCGGAGTCGTCCATGTGGGCCCGGGCCACCTCGATGGTGACACCACCCAATCCGTTCCAGACCGGCGACGCGACCGACGTGACCGTGCTGACCGGCCGGGTGTCCCGGCTGGCCGAGTTCGACAAGGAGTTGCACCGGCCGCCGTTGTGCACCCTGTCCTGGGGTGCCTTCGCCGACATCTTCACCGGCGTGCTCACCCAGATCAGCGAACGGTTCACCATGTTCCTGCCCGACGGCACGCCGGTGCGGGCGACCGTTTCGT
Organism: Solwaraspora sp. WMMA2080; assembly: GCF_027497395.1. Taxonomy (GTDB): domain Bacteria; phylum Actinomycetota; class Actinomycetes; order Mycobacteriales; family Micromonosporaceae; genus Micromonospora_E. Next base: position 6,446,746 of record NZ_CP114910.1, read on the forward strand.
GCAGCTTTGTGGAGTCGCTCACCGACGCGCAGCTCAAGGAGCGTGAGCTGCACTCGTCCGACGTGCACAAGACGTGGGTGGTGCGGCGCAACGACACGTTGCACAGCATCGCCGCCGCCGAGTACCGGGATCCGCGCCTGTGGCGGCACATCGCCTCGGCCAACGGCATCGTCAACCCCCGTGACCTGCGTCCCGGCACGGTGCTGACCATCCCGCGGTTGAGCTGAGCGGAGAACCAGGTGATGCAGACTGCCGAGTCGGGGCCGGACTTCGAGATCCGGTGCGGTGGCCGGCGCCTGCCGCCGGAAGCCCACAAGGACGTGGAGTCGGTGACCGTGCTGGAGGACCTGAACGCGCTGAGCATGTTCACCGTGACGTTGAAGAACTGGGACGCGGACCGGCTCGCGGTGACCTGGTCGGACTCGACGCTGTTCGCGGTCGGCACCGAGGTGCGGATCGCACTCGGGTATGTGAAGGACCTGCACCTGGCGATCATCGGGGAGATCACCAGCCTGGAGCCGTCGTTTGTGGAGGGCCGTCCGCCGATGCTGACCGTCCGGGGCTACGACCTGCGTCACCGGTTGGCCCGCCGGCAGCGGACCAGGACCTTCACCCGGACCAGGGACAGCGCCATCGCCCGCCAGTTGGCCGAGGCGGCCGGTCTGCGTGCCGACGTGACCGACACCGGCACCGATCTCGACTACGTGCTGCAGAACAATGAGACCGATCTGGAGTTCCTGCAGCGGCGGGCGGGACTGATCGGGTACGAGATCCATGTACGGGACAAGGTGCTGACCTTCCGGCCGCCGCAGCACGGCCGGTCACCGGCGGCGAAGCTGCACGTCGGTGACGACATCTCCCAGTTCACCCCCCGGCTGCGCACGATGGGCCAGATGGCCGAGCATTCCGTGCGGGGCTGGGACGTGACCGGTAAGAAGGCCGTCGTCGCCGTGGCCGGCTCCGGTCCCGGACCCACCACGACGGGCGCGGTGACCGGCCCCCGGCAGGTCGGCCGGGTCTTCGGCAGGACCAGGTCGACCAGGGTGGACCTGTCGGCACCGAACCAGGCCCGTGCCGACGAGCTCGCCCGGGGGCAGTTCGACGACCTGGCGTTGAGCTACGTCACCGGCGAGGCCGAGTGCGGTGGACAACCTCGGCTGCACGCCGGTGAGGTGGTGCGGATCGAGGGGGCGGGCGCGACGTTCAGCGGCGACTACTACGTCGTCTCCGTCAGCCATGCGGTGACCGCCGCGCACGGCTACCGGTCCAGCCTCGAAGTACGGAGGAACGCGGCGTGACGGACGTCTACCACCAGTTGGTCGGTCGGGAGCCGGCCTACCCGGACGGGCGGTACCACGGGGTGGTGATCGGTATCGTCACCAACAACAGCGACCCGGACGGTCTGGCGCGGGTCAAGGTGGCGCTGCCCTGGCTGGCCGACGACGTCGAGACCGACTGGGCGCGGGTGGCCTCGCCGATGGCCGGCCCCGGCCGCGGCTGCTACTTCCTGCCCGAGGTCGGCGACGAGGTCCTGGTCGCCTTCGAACACGGCAACCCGGAGATCCCCTACGTCGTCGGAGGGTTGTGGAACGGCAGGGACGCCCCACCGGTCGACAACGGCGACGGCAACAACGACGTACGGGTGATGGTCTCCCGCAGCAAGCACGTGATCCGGCTGATCGACACCAAGCAGGACGAGCGGATCGAGATCGTCGACGGCAGCGGCAGGAACAGCATCGTCATCAGCACGAAGGACAACCAGATCACCGTCACCGCCGACGCGGACGTGGTGATCTCCGCCGGCGGCCGGTTGCGGCTGGCCGGCGCGGGCGTCGAGATCACCTCCACGGCCGATGTCAAGGTCGAGGCGAAATCCGCGCTCGCGGTGAAGTCCAGCGGCCAGCTGGACATCAAGGGCAGCCAGGTCAACATCAACTGAATGGGGGGTGAGATCACATGGGACAGTTCGCGGCGAAGCAGGGTGACCGGGTCAACGCGACCGACATCCACGTCGTCATGGTGCCCGGGGCACCCGCGCCGACTCCTACACCGTTGCCGCATCCCTTCACCGGGATCATCAACGGCGGGCTGAGCGCCGATGTCAAGATCATGGGGAAGCCGGCGGCGGTGGCCGGCTCCACCGCCGAGAACACCCCGGCGCACGTACCCACCGCGCCCGGCACGTCGTTTCAGAAACAGCCGTCGAACACGGCCACCCTCGAAGGCGGCAGCGCGACCGTGAGGATCAACGGAAAGCCGGCGATCAGGTCCGGTGACCTCGCGTCGACCTGCAACGATCCGCAGGACCTGCCCAGCGGCGCGGTCCTGGCCACGGGTACGGTGACGATCGGGTGACCAGCGCGGTGAACCACGGATTCCTCGGCACCGGCTGGGCGTTCCCACTCGGCTACGAGCCGGGGCAGGGCATCCGGCTCAGCGACGACGGCGCGGCCCTGATCCGCCAGTCGATCGGGCTCATCCTCGGCACCGCGCCCGGTGAGCGGGTGATGCGGCCGGACTTCGGCTGCGGCATCCACGACCTCGTGTTCGACGTCAACGACGTCGGCACCGCCGGGCGGATCAGCCGGTCGGTGCGGGAGGCACTGGCCCGCTGGGAACCACGGATCGACGTGCTGGACGTCTATGCCGCACCCGACCCCGACGACCGGCGCCGCCTACTCATCGAAATCAACTACCAGGTGCGTTCGACCAACAGCCGGTTCAATCTCGTCTACCCCTTCTACCTGGCATGACCGGACAGCCCCCACCCATCGACCCCCGCGACCGCGAGGCGCTCGCCGCGCAGACCGCCGCGCTGGCGACCCGGTACAGCGGCTGGCGGCCGCCCACCGACGGGCGGCGGGACGCCGGTCAGGCGCTGATCGGCATCTTCGCCCGCTACGCCGAACTGGTGGTGCAGCGGCTGAACCAGGTGCCGGAACGTGACTACCTTGCGTTTCTCAACCTGATCGGGACCCGGCCGGCGCCGCCGCGTCCGGCCCGCGTGCCGCTCACCTTCGCTCTGGCCCAGGGCAGCCAGACCGAAGCGGTGGTCCCGGCCGGCACTCAGGTCGCGGCCACCCCGCGCGACGGCGAGGACGACGAGGTCGTCTTCGAGACCGTGACCGATCTGGTGGTCACCCCGGCCCAGTTGCGGACCGTACTGGTCGACGACGCACCGCAGGACGCCTACGCCGACCGCAGCGCCCCGGCCACCGGCCAGCGGGACGAGCCGTTCGACGCCTTCAACGGCGATCAGCCGGTGCCGCACCGGTTCTTCGTGGCCTGTGACCCGGTTCTCGCCGCCGAGGGAACCAAGACGGTCACCCTGGCACTGACCGCCTCGCACGCCGCCCTGCTCGCCGAGTGGCCGATCTCCTGGGCCTACTGGGACGGCGCCCGGTGGCATCCGGTCGAGGCCGGGACGACGCTGTGGGACGGTGCCTGGATGGTGACGTTGGTCGATCTGCCGCCACTGCCTGCGTACGATGTGGACGGCACCACCGCCGGTTGGCTGCGCGCGCAGCTCGACATGCCGATGCCGCAGCCGGTCTCCGGGCTGGCGCTCGACGCCGTCGCGTCCGGCCGTCGGACCCCGCAGACCGCCGTCAACGGGTTCTACCCGTTCGGCGAGAGCAGTCAGGTCCGGTGGTGCTACCTCAGCGTCGGTGTGGTGGTCCCCGGCACGGTGGCCCGGCTCGCGGTCACCCTGGCCCGGCCCGGCACGCCCGCCGACCCGGCGACCCCGGTGCGGCTGGTGTGGTCGTACAAGGTCGGCGACGAATGGCGGCGGCTGGGCGAGTCCGGCACCGCGACGGCGGAGTCCGACGGCGACGCCGCCGGGGAACTGGTCGACAGCACGCTCGCGTTCACCGCCGACGGCGAGGTCAGTTTCCGGGTGCCGGCCGACTGGCCGGCCGAGCTGTTCCAGGGACGGCCGGGCCACTGGCTGCGGGCCGAGATCGTCGACCACGGGGCGACGTACGCCATCCTGCCCCGGCTGGCGGCGTTGTCCGTCGGCTACGACTGGGAACTGCCCGTCGTCACCGGCATCGACGCGCGGGTGCAGACGCCACCGGATCCGGTGGCGTTGCCACAGGCCTTCAGCAACACCAGCCCACTGGACGTGACCAAGGACTTCTATCCCTTCGGCGAACAGCCACGGTTCAACGACACCTGCTATCTGGCGTGCCCGGCGAGCCTGGTCTGGCCGGGTGCGGAACTCGTCGTCGACGTGACGCTGACCAACGGGCCGGCCGACCAGGCGGATCCCGTGGTGCCGCCGGTACGCACCGATGGCGACCCACGACTCGTCTGGGAGGCATGGGACGGCGCGGCGTGGCGGGGGGTGATGGTCGACGATCCGCAGTACGCCTTCACCGACAGCGCCACCGTGACGCTCACCCCACCGGACGGGTTCGCGCGCACCGAGGTGAACGGCGTCGAGGCGCACTGGGTGCGGGTCCGGCTGATCGGCGGCGACTACGGGGTCGCGGCCCACTACACCCGCGACGACGACGGAGGCTACGAACTGGTCGACGCCACCTTCGCTCCGCCGGTCGTCACCAGGTTGTCGTGGCGGTCCCGGGCCGGGCTGGCGGCTGCGGTCCCGGCCCAGGCCTGTGTGACCGAGAACGACTTCCGTCTCGTCACTCACCACCGCGACGGTGACGAGCGGTGGCAGATCACCCCCTTCACCCCCAATCCGCACCGGGACCGAGCTCTCTACCTCGGCTTCGACCAGCCGTTCGACAACCGGCCGGTCACGCTCTACCTGCAGGTCGAACCACCGGCACCCGAGGACGTGGTGGCCGACCGGCTGGCCGGCGCCGACCTGACCGACCGGGCCGACCTGGTGTGGGAGTACAGCGGTGCCGACGGTTGGCGGCCGTTGATCGCGGTCGACGAGACCGGGACGCTGGGCGACCGCGGCGTGGTCCGCTTCGTCGGTCCTCCGGACCTGACCGCCCGGGAGTCGTTCGGTCAGCACCGGTGCTGGTTGCGACTGCGACACCGGCGTGGCGGCTTCGCGATCCCACCACGGCTGCGTCGGGTCTCGCCGAACACGACGTGGGCTACGCAGACGACCACCATCACCGGGGAGATCCTCGGATCGGGCCTCGCCGAGGCCGGCCAGCGGCTGGCCACCGCGCAGACACCGGTGCTGGCCGACCAGCGACTCGTCGTCCGCGAGCCGCAGCGGCCGTCACCGGCGGAGGAGGCCGCGCTCGTCGAGGCCGACGGCGCGGGTGCCGTCACGGCCGCCGACGATGCGGGGCAGGTCTGGGTACGCTGGCACGAGGTGACGGACTTCCACCGCTCCGGGCCAGGGGACCGCCACTACACGATAGACGCCGCCACCGGCGAGATCGGATTCGGTGACGGGCAGGCGGGGCAGGTGGTGCCGATCGGGCAGAACAACGTCCGGATCACCTACCGCACGGGCGGCGGCGAGCGGGGCAACCGACCTGCGGACACCATCGCCACGTTGAAGTCCGCGGTTCCCTACCTGGACTCGGTGACCAACCTCGAGCCCGCTTCCGGCGGGTCCGGCTGGGAGCCGATGGAGCGGGTGCGGACACGGGGGCCCAAGGCGCTACGCCACCGTGACCGGGCGGTCACGGTCGACGACTTCGCGGACCTCGCGTTCGAGTCCTCGGCCGAGGTGGCCCGGGCGCAGGCGGTGTCGCCCAGCGGGTTCGATCCGTTCGACCTGTGGCTGGACCCGGACCAACAGCCGGGCGGTGAGCATCAGCAGGCTGACGCAGGTGGGGTCGGGGTCATCGTGGTCCCGTTCTCCACCGCCGCCCGACCGGTGCCCAGCCTGGGTCTGTTGCGTCAGGTGGACCGGCACCTGCGGGCGCGGTGCGCGCCGACCGTCGGCCTGTGGGTGGCCGGCCCGGAGTGGATCGAGGTGACCGTCACCGCCACCGTGGTGGCCGGCGACCCGACGGCCGCCGGGCTGATCCAGGCGCGGGTCGAGCAGGTCCTGGACCGTTTCCTGCATCCGCTGACCGGCGGACCGGACGGCACCGGCTGGGCGTTCGGCCGCAAGCCGCACCGTTCGGACATGTACGCGGCGGTCACAGCAGTCGACGGGGTCGACCATGTCCGCGAACTCGAGGTGGTGCAGGTGGCCCGGTCCGAGTCGCTCGGCGAGCGGTTGGCGGCGGTCCTCGGCCGTTCGCTGGCGCAGGGCGCGGCCGAGCCGGTTGCCGCGGACCTGACCCGGTGGCTGGCACGTGCGCTGGTCTATTCCGGGCGACACCAGATCACCGTGACCCTTCCAGCGTGAGGACCGCCGTGCCGATTCCGTTGCCGAACCTCGACGACCGCGACTACGACGACCTCGTCGGCGAGGCACGGTCGCTCATCCCGGTCCTGCTGCCGGAGTGGACCGATCACAACCCCAGCGACCCCGGCGTCATCCTGGTCGAGATGCTGGCCTGGTTGACCGAGATGCAGCTGTACCAGGTCAACCAGATTCCGCAGAGCCACACCCGGAACTTCCTGCAGCTGCTCAACGGCCCGGAGTGGACACCTCCGACCACCGGTGGGCTCGACGCCGCCGTCCGGCAGAGCCTGGCCGACCTGCATGAGCGCTACCGGGCCGCGACCGCGGACGACTACGAGTACCTGGTCGGCACGGTATGGCCGGCGCAGCGACAGCCCGCCGGGCCGGACCGGGTGCGGCGGGTCCGGTGCGTGGCGGGTCGTGACCTCGCCGGTACGGATCCGGCCGCTGTCGCCCCGGCACACGTCAGCGTCGTCGTCGTCCCGGCGCCGGGTACGGAGACCGACACCCATCCGGTGCCGACCGAGGAGCTGACCACCGAACTGCACGACTTCCTGGCCCCGCGTCGGCTGCTGACCGTACGTCACCATGTCGTCGGCCCGCAGTACGTCGACATCGGGATCTCGGCCGATCTGGCATTGCGCGAGGATGCTCCGCCGACCGAGGCGCTCGCCGACGCTCGGGCCCGGCTGCACCGGTTCTACGACCCGTTCACCGGCGGTACCGGCGGCACCGGCTGGCCCTTCGGACAGGGAGTCCACCCGTCCGAGGTGTATGCGGTACTCGAGCAGTCACCCCTGCTCGACTACATCGAGAACGTCCAGCTCGCCCTGGTCGGCGCCGGTGGTGGCGTCGGTGCCGGTGACACGGGGGGCAGCGTCGCGCTGGACGTGCACCAACTGCCCCGGCTGGCCCGCCTGGACCTGGTCGGCTACGACGGCTACGGCCGGACCTACCCGCCCGGCGGGGAGGGCGCACGATGAGCCGGTACCTCGATCATCTCCCGGTGATGTTCCGGGAGGACCCGTTCGCCGGCCGGTTCCTGCTGGCCTTCGAGGCGATCCTGACCGGCCGCGACGACGTCGAGGGTCTGGAACAGACCATCGGACGTTCGGCCGACTACATCGATCCGGTGCACACCGGTGAGGACTTCCTGCCGTGGCTGGCCGGCTGGGTGGCGTTGAGCCTTCGCGCGGACTGGGACGTGGACACCAAACGCGGCTTTATCCGGGAGGTCGTGCCGTTGTACCGGCAGCGGGGGACCCTGGCCGGGCTGCGCCGGATGCTGGAGATCTACCTGCGCCCGTTGGCCGACCAGGTGACCCGGGAGGACGTGGTGATCCTGGACGGGTACGACACACCCGCCCACTACTTCCAGGTACAGCTGACTCTCGGCGCCGCCGACGGCGACGAGTTGCGCAGGGTGCAGGAGACCGCACGGGCGATCATCGACCGGGAGAAGCCGGCCCACACGTTCTACGCGCTCAAGGTCGTGGTGCCCACGATGCGGCTGGTCTCCGAGGAGCTGAAGGAACGCGAAGGCGGCAAGCCGGAGCGGCTCGTCCTCAACCGCAACACGTTGCTCGGCACGCGCGACTCGACCTGAAACCGGAGGAGGTCCGATGGCGGACTACACCCAACCTGACGTCGTCTCGAAGCGTGTCCGCTTCTTCGACGGGCAGTTCCTGGAGGACCAGGACTTCATCGACGAGCAGAGGTTCCACCTGGACCGTGAGCGTCGGCAGAGCCGGCTGCTGCGGCTCACCGGCGTCAGCGAGGGCCTGGGCCTGGCCGCCGCGGACGAGCCGTTCCGGGTCACGGTGTCCGCGGGGATGGCGGTCGACGCCCTGGGCCGGCACCTCGTCCTGGCAGCCGCCGCCGAACTGCCGCTGGGTACGGCATTCGCCAACCAGCAGAACGTCGAGGTACGCCTGGCCTACCAGGAGTCCGCGACGGACGTGGGACAGACCGGGGACGGCGGTGTCGGCGCCCGGCGTTGGGAGGAACGTCCGAAGGTGGTGGTGGTCGCCCCGAACGGGACGACGGCGGTCGCTCCCGCCGAGGCGGAGCCCGATCTGGACGGGCCGACGGTGCTGCTCGGTCGAATCACGGTGGCCGACAACGGCGACGTCGCGGTGCACGGCACCACCGCCGAGCTGTCCAGTCTGTCGATGACGGGCGGCATCGGTGTCGGTGTCGCCGCCGGCACCGGTCTCGACGTGGGCGACTTCGATCACCAGGACCGGCATCTGACGTTCCGGGTCGCCGCCGACGACCAGCACCGCAGCGGGGTCCGGTTCTGGGCCGGCGCGACCAACCAGGGATTCTCCGTGGAGTACGACGGACGGTCAGCGGCCGGACGCGGCCTGCACGTGCGAACCCACGAATCGGACGCGGACGGAACGACCAGGCTCTTCATCGGCACCGACGGACATGTCGGCGTGGGCACCGCCGACCCGCGGGACACCGCCGGTTGGGGGCGGGTGGTCGATGTGGTCGGTACCGGGAGCACCAGGCTGTCGGTACGTACGGCGAACGTGGACGGTCGGGTGACGGCGCACGACGGGGGCGTGTTCGGTGCGCCGCCGGGGATGGTCGTCGGCACCGCGACCGGCAGCCCGCTGACCCTCGTCACCGGTCAGGCCGCCCGGCTGAGTATCAACGCCGCCGGGCACGTCGGCATCGGTACCGCCGATCTGTCGGGCGCATTCGGTTGGGGGCGGGTGGTCGATGTGGTCGGTACCGGGAGCACCAAGCTGTCGGTACGTACGGCGAAGGTGGACGGTTGGGCGATGGCGCACGACGCGGGGATGTTCGGTGCGCCGGCGGGGATGATCGTGGGGACCGGGACGGCGAGCGCGTTGACGCTGGTCACCAACCAGGCTGCCCGACTCAACATCAACACGGCCGGCCAGATCGGGGTCGGCACCGTCGCCGTCGCCGGGCATCAGCTGGCGGTCCGGGCCGAGCACCGGCATCTGCTGTTGCGCCGGGAGGCGGGCGAGGTCCAGCCGGGACGGAAGCTCGTCTTCCTGGAGTTGCAGCAGGCCGACACGACCCCGCCGACCGTGTCGCCCACGACGCTCGCCATCCGGTTCCACCACGGCGGCCGGTACGCGTACCAGCTCGAAGTGGACCCGGCCGGTTTTCACTTCCGGGCCGCTGACGGCGAGCCCCGTAGCATCCACGCCGGGCAGGTGACCGCGCAGACGGTGCGTATCGGTGACGTCGTCGTCGGTGAGCGTGAGCTGAGGATCCTGAGGAAGCTGGCTGACAACGAGCTGGTCTGCAAGCTGCGCAACACCTACTACGACAGCTACATCTGGGACAGTGGCCAGAAGCGTGGCGACAGCCCGTACCGGTACGCCCTCACCTGGATCCCGGGGCAGCCGGTCGCCTCGCACACGAAGACCTTCTGGCAGTTCGAAATCTCCGACCAGTGACAGACGACCCACGACGGGACGGATCAGGTATGCGGGAGCAAGTGGAGCAGCGGGTCGCCGAGCTGGAGGCCGAGTTGCGGGCCGGTCAGCAGATGCTCGCCGAGGTGGAGGCCCGGCGGGCCGACATCCAGCAGACCCTGCTGCGGATCACCGGTGCCATCCAGGTGCTCAACGAGTTGCTGGCTGTCGGGCCGTCGGCCGGGCCGGTCGCCGCCGGCACCGCGACGGACGCGGTCGGCACCCCGGCGGCCACCGCCGGCACCGGCACGGCCCCGGGGGCGGTGCCGGACCGGCTGGTGCCCCAGCCGCTGTGATCAGCGGCGGTCGGCCGGGGCGCTGGTCGGGCGGGTCCGCCCGACCAGCCACAGCCGGTGGGCGAACAGGCCCACGTATCCGGCGAGGACCGCGCCGAGCAGGGTGAGCGCGCCGCCGTCGGCGCCGGTGCGGGCCGCGTCGAGCAGGACGCCGAGCATCGCCGCGCCGACGATCAGCGAGACGTGGTTGGAGGCCCAGAAGACCACCGGGGTCATCCGTCGCGGGTCGAGGTCGCGCATGTCGCCCCGGCACAGCCGCAGCACCAGCCAGCCGGAGATCGCCGCGGTCGCCGTCATCGGTGCCCAGACCAGCCAGGGTACCCAGCCGGCGAGGGCGGAGCCGGTCAGCGCGGCGTAGGCGACCGGTTGGGCGGTGACGATGACGCGTACCGCCCGGCCGTAGCCGATGATGACCGGGATCGTGCGCTTGCCGACCTGCTTGTCGGAGCGGCGGTCGCCGAGGTTCATCACCATCATCCGTACGGTCTGCAGCAGCGCGGTCGGAGCGAGGACCACCAGCAGCAGGACCGGCACGGTGCCGGTCTGCAGCAGCACAGCGACAATCGGCCACAGCCCGTTGAGGATCGCCGCGACGGTCACCTCACCCAGGCCGCGGTAGTTGAACCGGCCGGGCGGCGCGGTGTAGAACCAGGCCAGCACGACGGCGGCGGTGGCGGCCAACCGGGTCGGCCAGTCCGGCATCGCGACGATCATCAACTGTGCCACGGCGGCCAGGACGAATGCGGTGCCCAACGCCACCACCGGTGGCACCAGCCCGTCGACGAGTGCCCGGCTGCCGCCGGTCCACGGGGTGAAGTAGACGTTGGCCCGGTCGGCCGCGAGGTCGAAGTACTCGTTGCAGTAGTGCGTCATCAGGTGGACCGTCCAGGCGAACAGTTGCGCCAGGACGTACCAGCCGAGGTGCAGCGGATAGCCCTGGTGCACCGAGACCGCCACCGCGAGCCCCACCGGGAGCAGGTTGTAGAGCAGGAAGCGCAGCCGGGCCAGCCGGATGAACCCGTGCCAGTCGGTCCGGCCGGTCTGGTCGGCGCGTTCCCCGACCGGCGGGTCGGTGGTCGGTCGGCTCGTCACAGTCATCGTCGGGCACGCCTTCTGTAGTCGGGTCGTCACCCGATCCTGGTGGAAAAGTGTTACCGGACGGGACCAATGGATGTAGACCCTGGTAAATGTCCCAGGTTGCCGCCCGACGTGGCGGTCGGCGAGGTACGTTCGGCGCAACGGCCATTGTGGGCGACGAGCGGGCGGCGTCCGGCTTACGGCACCAGGTGGATGCGGACTCGGCGGGCGGCGACTGCGGCGTCCTGCAGTACGGCGAGCCGTGGCTCGGGGCAGTCCAGCAGGTGCGGGTGGCGCAGCGGCAGCAACGGTGCCAGCCGCCGGTCGGCGAGGACCGCGTCGACCATCAACCGGTCGCCGCCGCAGACCAGTGCGCCGATCGGCTCCTCGGCGTCGGCGGTGCCGTACGGCAGCAGCACCCGGGCCACGACGTCGGCGGCCCGGTTGGCCGCCGCCGTCGCCTGGTTGTCGCGCCGCCGGGCGTACCGCTGCTGTGATTGCCCGCCGGCGGCGGTGCGTCCCTGCACATAGTGCCGCTCCACCTTGGACACGACGACGGCGGTGCCGTCGACGACACCGGCCGCCACCGCACCCTTGCGGGCCAGCAGCAGGCCGATGCGCGGCGGCCGGATCAGTGCGGTGAGCAGACCGTCGACGTCGTTGATCCCGTCGAAGCCGGGCGGCGGGTGCAGGGTCGCCGTGTCGCCGTTGCTGGCCCCGGTCAGGGTCAGGCTGTCCTCGGCGGCGCCGTCGTGCCGGCCGTAGAAGCCGTCCAGCCAGCCCCGCAGACGCTCCGGGGAGATCTCCACCCACCGGCCGCCGCCGGCCGCCGGCCGCGCTCCGCGCATCCGCTCAGTTCCCCGGTACGGCGAGCGAGTCGGCCAGCTCGCGGCCACGTCCGATCAACTGCTCCAGCCGCTCGGTGAGCCGGTCGACGTCCGGCCGGTCGGCCCGGTCGGCGGCGACGATGTCGGCAAGCAGGTCGGTGTAGTCCATGGTGAGTCGACGGTACCGCCGGACGAAGTCACCTCGCTCCCCGGTGCCACCGACCGCGTCTTGGTTGCCGCCGGCCGCGCCTCGTTGCGCCCGCGCGCACCGGCGGTGCAGGTCGATGATCTGCTGGCCGAGCACGGCGGCGGCGAGGTTCTGCGCCCGGGTGAGCAGCTGCTCCGCCTCGGCGACCGGCCGGGGCGCTGCGTCGCGGCTGACCGTGGCCGCGTCGATCGCGGATCTCGCCGTCGACCAGCAGACGCGCCGGGCGCGCTGGGCGCCCGACGTCGGGGCAGCGTCGCCGTGAGTATCCGGCGGCCATCAGCACGGCAGCCCGACCGGCCACACCAGCCAGGACCATCCCATGGTCGGCCCACCCCCATGATCGAATCGTCGGACTGCCGCGATCCTGCCCGACCGGTGCCAGCTGCCCGGTCGCGGCGCGGCCCAGCTCAGCGGTGCCGGTGACCGACGACACAGCCGGCAGATGGGGGAAAATGCGTCGGCGGCGCGAGTTGGGACGTTTTAGCCTGGGCGGGTGCCGCCGTTGATCCCCCACCCCGATCCGGGTAGTCCCGAGATCCGGGGGCCGGTGCGCTACCTGTGGTGGCTGGTGTGTCGCCAACCGTGGCGGGTGCTGCGCGGTGCCCTACTCAGTACGGTCTGGATGGTCGGTCTGGCCGGCCGGCCGTACCTGGTGGCCCGGGCGATCGACGACGGACTGCGCCCCGGCCGGTGGGCCGTACTGGCATGGTGGGTCGGTGCCGTCCTGGCCGCCGGGGTGCTGATCTCCGTGGTCGGTGTGTTTCGGCACCGCACGATGACCTACATCCGCGAGGACGCCACCGCCCGGTCCGCCGGGGTGCTGTCGCGGCAGCTGGCGCGCATCGGCGCGGTCCTGCCCAGCCGGCTCGCCACCGGCGAGGTGGCCACCGTCGGCGGCACCGACATCACCCACACCTCGCACGTGCTCACCCTGACCGGGCCGGGCGTCGGCGCGGTGCTGGCGTACCTGGTGGTCGCGGTCCTGCTCTGGACGGTCTCGCCGGTGCTCGCAGCGGTCATCCTGATCGGCGTGCCGGTGGTCGCGGCGCTGCTCGGCCCGCTGCTGCGCCGGTTGGACCGGGCCGAGCAGACCTATCGGCGGGAACAGGGCCAGCTCACCGCCCGTGCCGGTGACATCGTCGCCGGGCTGCGGGTGCTGGCCGGGGTCGGCGGTCGGTCCCTGTTCGCCGACCGCTACGTGGCCCACTCACAGCGGCTGCGTGGGCACGGCTACCGGGTCGCGGCGGTGAACAGCTGGATCGAGGCGCTCACCGTCACCGTCCCCGGGCTGTTCCTCGCCGCCGTGGTGTGGCTCTCCGCCCGGATGGCGGTCGCCGACGAGATCACCATCGGGGAGCTGGTCGCCGTCTACGGGTACGTGGCCGCGCTGACCGTCCCGGTCTGGTTCCTGCAGGAGGGCAGCTACCAGTTCATCCGGGGCCGGGTCGCGGCCCGCCGGATCGTGGCCCTGCTGCGGCTCACCCCCGACCCGGTGACCAACCTGCCGGCGCGGCACACCTCCGCCGCTCCGCCGCAGCCGGCCGACCTGCACGACCCCGACAGCGGATTCACCGTGCCGGCCGGCCGGATCATCGGGGTGGCGACCGACGACCCGGGCGACGGGCAGGCCCTGGCCGACCGGCTGGGCCGGTTCCGCCGGTCCGGGGTGACCTGGGGCGCGGTGCCGCTGGGCGCGGTCGCACTCGACGAGGTGCGGGCCCGGATCCTGGTCGCCGACCACGACGCGTACCTGTTCGCCGGCACGCTGCGGCAGATCCTGCAGGGTGCGCGGGCCGGCGAGCCGGACGCGGCCGGTGACCGACAGGTGCGGGCGGCGCTCCGGGTCGCGTCCGCCGACGACGTCGTGACGTCGCTGCCGGACGGACTGGCGACGCAGATCGGCAGCCGCGCCCGTACCCTCTCCGGCGGTCAGCGGCAGCGGGTCCGGCTGGCCCGGGCGTTGCTGGTGGAGCCGGAGATGCTGATCCTGATCGAGCCGACCTCGGCGGTCGACGCACACACCGAGGCGCGGGTCGCCGACCGTCTGCGCACCGCGCGGGCCGGCCGGACCACGGTGCTGATCACCACGTCCCCGCTGCTGCTCGCGGCCACCGACACGGTGACGTACCTGCGGGGCGGTCGGGTCGTCGGGACCGGTAGCCACGCCGACCTGCTGGCCGGCGACCCGGGCTACCGGGCGCTGGTCGCCCGGGGCGGCGAGCTGGCTGACGTCGCAGGCCCGGCCGGCGGGTCGTCGCCCGGGGCGGGGCAACCGTGACCGCCTCCGGGCCAGCGGGCGCGCCGGCCACCACCGGGCCGTCGGCCGGTCGACTGCCGGTGGCCGATCCGGGTGCCGTCCGGCGGGCGACCGGTGACCTGCTCGGCCAGCAACGCTGGGTGGTCGCCGGCATCCTGGTGCTGCACGTCGGCGCGGCCCTGGCCGGTCTGGCCGGGCCGTGGCTGCTCGGCCGGATCGTCGACGTGGTCACCGTCGGCGCGTCGGTGGCCGCGGTCGACCGGCTGGCGGCGGCACTGGTCGGCTTCGTCCTGCTGCAAGGGCTGCTCACCCGCTTCGCCCGGTACGTCGGGCTGCGCTTCGGTGAACGGGCGGTCGCCCGGCTCCGCGAGGACTTCGTGCACCGCGTCCTCGGGCTACCGGTGTCGGTGGTGGAACGGGCCGGCACCGGCGACCTCGCCACCCGCAGCTCCAGCGACGTCGCCACGGTCGGCACGATGGTCCGCGATGTGGTGCCGGTGGTGGTGATCGCCACCGCACAGCTGGGCCTGCTCTTCGGCGCGGTGTTCTGGCTGCATCCGCTGCTGGGCCTGGCCGGCCTGATCGGACTGCCGTCGATCCTGGCGGTGACCCGGTGGTATCTGCGTCGGGCCCGGCCGGCCTACCTGACCGAGGGCGCGGCGATGGCCGCGTTGACCGACACGTTGACCACCACTGCCGACGGCGCCCGTACCGTGGAGGCGCTGCGGCTGGGCGACGAACGGATCCGCGCGGGCCGCGCGCGGATCGCCGACCTGTGGGCTGCCCGGCGGGCCACCCTCGCCCTGCGTTCGGTGTACTTCCCGGTGGCCGAGGCCAGCGTCGCGTTGCCGGTCGGCGCCGCGTTGCTGGTCGGCGGGCTGCTGCTGCACCGGGACGCCGTCACCCTCGGGGCGGTGGTCGCGGCCGCACTCTACCTGCAGCAGGCCGTCGACCCGATGGACACCATCCTGCAGTGGATCGAACAGGCCCAGCGCGGGCTGGCGTCGTACGCCCGGGTGCTCGGCGTCGGGCAGGTGCCGCCGGAGCCGCGCGGCCGGGGTGCGACGCCGACCGGCCGTGAGGTGCGGGTGACCGGTCTGACCTTCGGCTACGGCGGCGGCGTCGACGTGCTGTGCGGCATCGACCTGACGGTGGCCGCCGGGCAGCGGCTGGCGATCGTCGGCCCGTCCGGGGCAGGCAAGTCCACCCTGGCCCGGCTGGTCGCCGGCATCGAGGTGCCCCGCGACGGCGCGGTGCTCCTCGGCGGCTGCCCGGTCATCGACCTCGACCCGGCGCAGCGGCGTCGCCGGATCGCCCTGGTCACCCAGGAACACCACGTCTTCATCGGTACGCTGCGCGACAACCTGCGGTTCGCCGCCCCCGAGGCGTCCGACGAGACGTTGCGCTCCGCGTTGGTCACCGTCGGTGCCGACTGGTACGCCGACCTGCCCGCCGACCTGGACACCTTGCTCGGCGACGGCGCGCTCGACCTGCCGGCCGCGTACGCCCAGCAGGTGGCGCTCGCCAGGCTGGTGCTCGCCGATCCGGACATCCTGATCCTGGACGAGGCGACCGCGGCCCTGGACCCGACCACCGCCCGCCGGACCGAGCAGGCGTTGGCGGCGGTACTGGCCGGGCGGACCGTCATTGCCATCGCACACCGGCTGAACTCGGCCCACGACGCAGACCGGGTGGCGGTACTGGACCAGGGCCGGATCACCGAGCAGGGCAGCCACGACGAGTTGATCGCCGCCGACGGCGCGTACGCTGCCCTGTGGCGCTCCTGGCACGGCTGACCACCTCGGCCGTGGCGTCGGCCGCACCAGTCGGACCACCCGTACCATCGGCGCAGGTGCCGACGGCGAAGGAGTGGCTGTGCTGGTGGTGCAGGGGCTGCTCGGCCCCGACGGTCGGCTCGCCGTCTGGGCCGAGGACTCGACGTTACCGTCGGCGCCGCCCCGGCGGCCGGGGCGACCGCCGCGCCGCCGACCGCACCCGTTCGCCGCCGGACACGAGGCCCTGGTCGCCGCGCTGAGCCCACTGCTCGGGCCGGTGGCGGTCAAGGCGGCCACCGGCAGTACGGCGGTCCGGCTGCCGACCGTCGCCGGTGCTCCGGTCGAGTCACCGGAGCTGGTCCGTACCCAGTCCGACGCGCCGACCACCGGGCTGGCCCGCGACGGCGGCCACGCCGACTGGCTGGTGTCCACCTTGGAGTTCGACGCCGACGAGGCGTTGTCGGTGCTCTGCACCCTGCACGACGTCGATCCGGCGGCCGACGTCGCACCGGCCGACGGTCTGCCCGGCGGCGTCGCGGCGGCCGACGGTCTGCCGGGCGGGCTGGTGATCGGTGCCGGGGTACGCCACCTGGCGCTGCTCGCCGGGTTCGCCGCCGAACTGGTCGCCCGGGGCCGGGTGCTGCCCGCCGTCCGGCCCGGCCCGGCACCCGGGTCGGCCACCGCCTGCTGGCTGCCGCTGCTGACCGGTGCCGACCAGCGGTGGGCCCGGTCGCTGACGCTGGCCACCCCGGCGGCGGCCCTGGCCGCCGGGGCGCCCGGCACCGGACACCGGCGCGTCGCCGAAGCGTTCGACGCGTTGACCGACGCCGCCGCCCGTGCCGCGCTGCACGGCGTACGGCTGGCCGAGGGCCGGGCCCGGTCCGGGCCGTTGGCCGCCCGCGACGCCTGGCTGACCGCGTTGACCGGGCCCCGGCGGGACTTCACCGCCCCGGTCGCGGCGCTCGACACCCTCGCCGCCGAGCTGGAGCACTGGCAGCGGGACGCGGCCGGCGGTCCAGTGCGGGCCCTGTTCCGGCTGCGCGAACCCGCCCCCGCCACTGAGGAGCCGGCCGCCGACGGGTCGGCCGGTCTCGTCGACGGTGCCGACGGGTGGCGGCTGGAGTTCGCACTGCAGGCCACCGCCGAGCCGAGCCTGCTGGTCGACGCGGCGGCGATCTGGCGCGTCGGCCGGCAGCTCCAACCGCTGACCCGGCACACCGCCGACCCGCAGGAGACGCTGCTGGCCGAGCTGGGTCGGGCCAGCCGGCTCTGGCCGGCGATCGACGACGCGCTGCGTACCGCCACCCCCGACGGCGTCGACCTGGACGTCACCGGTGCGCACCGGTTCCTGCGTGACGGAGCACCGACCCTGCACGCCGCCGGGTTCGGCGTGCTGCTGCCCTCCTGGTGGCAGCGGCCGGCGGCCCGGCTCGGTGCCCGGCTGCGGGCGGGAACCCCGACCGCGCCGGGCACTGTCGCCGTCGACCGCCGGTTCGGCCTGCCCGACCTGGTGGACTACGAGTGGGAGGTGGCCCTCGGTGATCAGCCGCTGACCGAGCAGGAGCTGCGCGATCTGGCCCGGGCCAAGACACCGCTGGTGCGGGTGCGCGGCGAATGGGTGGAGGTCGACCCGAAGCGGATCGCTGCCGGGTTGGCGCTGCTGCGCTCCGGTGGTGCGCTGACCGTCATGGACCTGCTGCGGGTCGCCCTCGGCGACGACGACGGCGGCGTGGGGCTGCCGGTGCTGGGCATCGACGCCACCGGGGCGCTCGGTGACCTGCTCAGCGGTGAGGTGGAGCGCCGGCTCACCCCGGTGGCCGAGCCGGCCGGTTTCCGGGGGCGGCTGCGTCCGTACCAGCAGCGGGGGCTGGCCTGGCTGCGGTTCCTGGATTCGCTGGGACTCGGCGGGGTGCTCGCCGACGACATGGGACTCGGCAAGACCGTACAGCTGCTCGCCCTGCTCGCCGCCGACGCACCCGACGCCGGTCCGACGCTGCTGGTCTGTCCGATGTCACTGGTCGGCAACTGGCAGCGGGAGGCGGCCCGGTTCGTGCCGGACCTGACGGTGCACATGCACCACGGCACCGACCGGCCCCGCGGCCCGGAGTTCGTCGCTGCGGTGACCGGCGCCCGGCTGGTGGTCACCACCTACGCGGTGGCCGCCCGGGACGCCGTTGACCTGGCCGGGGTCGGCTGGCACCGGATCATGGTCGACGAGGCCCAGGCGATCAAGAACGCGGCGACCCGCCAGGCCGTCGCGATCCGGTCACTGCCCGCCCGGCACCGGGTCGCGATCACCGGTACACCGGTGGAGAACCGCCTCGCCGACCTGTGGTCGATCATGGAGTTCGCTAATCCGGGCCTGCTCGGCGGCGCGGCCACGTTCCGCCGCCGGTACGCCGAACCGGTGGAACGCCACGGCGACGCCGAGGCCGCGCAGCGGCTGCGCCGGATCACCGGCCCGTTCGTGCTGCGCCGGCTCAAGACCGACACCTCGATCATCTCTGACCTGCCGGCGAAGCTGGAGATGGAGGTGCTGTGCCACCTCACCGCCGAACAGGCGTCGCTCTACCAGGCGGTGGTCGACGACATGATGGGGCGGATCGAGTCCAGCGACGGCGTCGAGCGGCGCGGCCTGGTGCTGGCCACCATGACCAAGCTCAAGCAGATCTGCAACCATCCGGCGCAGTTCCTGCGCGACGGCTCGCACCTGCCCGGCCGCTCCGGCAAACTCGCCCGGCTCACCGGGATCCTCGACGAGGTGCTGGCGGCGGGGGAGAAGGCGCTGCTGTTCACCCAGTACGCCGAGTTCGGCGCGATGCTGCGCGGGTACCTGTCGGCGTACACAGGTCGGGAGGTGCTGTTCCTGCACGGCGGTCTGGCCAAGGCGGACCGTGACGACCTGGTCGCCCGGTTCCAGGCCGGCCATGCCGACGGCGGCGGTGGTCGGGCCGGGCCGCCGCTGTTCGTCCTGTCGTTGAAGGCCGGCGGCACCGGGCTGACCCTGACCGCCGCCAACCACGTGGTGCACGTGGACCGGTGGTGGAACCCGGCGGTGGAGGACCAGGCCACCGACCGGGCGTTCCGGATCGGGCAGCGGCGGGCGGTGCAGGTCCGTAAGTTCGTCTGCGCCGGCACCGTGGAGGAGAAGATCGCGGCGATGGTGACGGACAAGCGTGGCCTCGCCGCGACCGTCGTCGGCAGCGGTGAGCAGTGGCTGACCGAGCTGTCCACCGCGCAGCTGCGGGAGCTGTTCACGTTGGAGGCCGGGGCGGTGGTCGAATGAGCCGGTTCGAGGACTACGGCCGGCCCCGGCGGGTCGACGGCGGGCTGCGCGCCCGCAGCACCCGGGGCGCGATCGGACAGTCCTGGTGGTCGCGCCGCTTCGTCGACGTGCTGGAGTCGTTCGCGTTGGGCACCCGGCTCACCCGGGGCCGCTCCTACGCCCGGGCCGGGCAGGTGCTCGCCCTGACCGTGGCACCTGGCGTGGTGAGCGCCCAGGTGCAGGGATCCCGGCCCCGGCCGTACCAGGCGCGGATCGAGCTGCGGCGCTACGGTGACGCGGTGTGGCGGCGGATCGAGAACACCTTGGCCGGCCAGGCGCTGTATAGTGCCCGGCTGCTCGCCGGCGACCTGCCGCCGGAGCTGGAGGAGGTGTTCGTCGCCGCCGGGGCACCACTGTTCCCGGCCGGCGTCGACGAGTTGGCGATGAGCTGCAGCTGCCCGGACGCGGCGGTGCCGTGCAAGCACCTGGCCGCCACCTGCTATCTGCTGGCCGAGGAGTTCGACACCGACCCGTTCCAGATCCTGCACTGGCGGGGACGGGACCGGGCCGCCCTGCTGCGTCAGCTGCGGCTCGCCCGGGGCGGTGGTGACGGTGCGCCGTCCGTCGACGGTGCGCCGTCCGTCGACGGTGCGCCGTCCGTCGACGGTGCGGCGTCCGCCGGTGCGCCCTTCGTCGAGACTGGCTCGCCGTCCACCGACTCCGACACGCCGCCGGTGACGTCCCGGGTCGGTGCCGGCCCGGCGCTGGCCGGCCTGTCCGAACCCGTCGCCGCGTCGGACGCCGGATTCTGGCGGGCGCCGGTGCCGCTGCCGGACCGCGAGCCGGTCCTGTCGGCCCGTGCCGACCTGCTGCTGCGCCAGCTCGGGGCGCCGTCACCGGTGATCGGCGGCCCGGGCCTGGCGACAGTGCTGGGCCGGGCCTACCGGCGGTTCGCCGAACCCGCGCCGGCCGACGACTGACGTGGGCTGCCGCTGCGGTCGGGGCTACCAGCGGCGGGCCCGCAGCGCGAGGACTCCCGCGGCGGTGAGCGCCACCGTGCAGATCGACGCGGCGATCCAGCCGCCGAACAGGGCGAGCAGCGGCACCACCGCCCAGAGCAGCACACTGGCGATGATCGCCGCCCGGTTCCGCCGGTTGGCGGCCTGATCGCCCAGGCGGGCGACGAAGTCCGGATCGGTCGTCCGCAGATGGCGGGCGATCTGGTCGAACCGGCGTTGATCCTCCCTGCTGAGCATGGCGTGCCTTCCCTCCGAACGTCCCGACGGCCGTGGCGTGGTGGCTTTGGTGGCGTGGTGCGGCACGCGCTGTGCCTACCGAACGATGCGTACCGAACGATGCGTACCGAACGGCCATCGGGGCATTACCCAATCGCCCGCCGCTCACGCAGCCCGGTCCCGCAGCTTGCGCCTCAACCGGCAAACAGGACGGCCGCCGGCCCGGGACCGTGAGGTCCCGGGCCGGCGGCAGCCGGGAAGATCCGCCTACCCGGGTGAGCACCCGGGTAGGCGGAGTCACCCGCAGGTGACCACTGGGAAGGTCACAACGCCCGGCGCAGGGTGGACGTCTGCCGGGGGACGAAGACCGTCGCCGCCGGGACGACCGGGACGGTGAGCGGCACGGCACCCGGCAGCGGCCCGACCGGCGCGCTGCGGGGCTGCGGCAGCCTGGGTGGCGCGGCGGCGTGTTCCCGGGAGTCGACGATGATCCGTTGTACGGCGTACGAGTCCGGTAGCCGCCAGCCGACCTCGTCCGGATCGACCGCCCAGCGGACCGGCCCCTGCGGCAGCACCGTCGGCGGGGCGGGAATCCAGGAGCCCGGCCCGTGCTGGATGACGTCCAGCGAATCGGCCAGCTCCGGGCGCAGCGCGTCACCCGGGCGAACCAGGAACATCCACCGCCCGGTCGGGGTGACCGCGACCGGGCCGCGCAGCTGGCCCCGGCCGGGTGCCGCCGCTCCGCCGCGCAGCCGCAGCGTGCACAGCGTCCGCAGGCCGAGCCGGGCCGGCACGTCGAGCACGTCGAACGCGTGTCCGGTGGCCAGCAGGACGGTGTGCGGCTGCTGACGCCACCACGAGCCGACCCGGTCGCGCTGATCACTGGCGTCCCGCTCCCAGTGCTGCAACGCCGGGTGGCAGCCCGTGGTGGGACAGCCGGGGCGGTCACACCGGAAGCGCCCCTGGTGCAGGTACGCCCCTGGCGTCACCGGCCAGCCGTGTCTGGCGTAGCGCAGCGCGCCGCGGCGGAGCCGCAGGCGGACGAAAGGCGGTTGGACCGTCCACCGCATGATCGACATTCCTCCAAGGCATCTGGGTGCCGCCCGGACCACTCGTCGGGTCCGACCGGTCGGGTGAGGGCAGCCGGATCCGGCGTGCCCGGGCGGGGGACGCCGCGGCGACACGCCGGAACTTTTCGGCTGCCAACCCTTTGCAACTTGCATCGAAAACTACGACCATCTGTGATGGACCTAACGCACTGCCTGTGCGATGAGCACGGTCAGTGGTCCCGGTGTCCGGGGGGATGCCGCATCGACCAGCACATTTGCCGGCTCCGAAGTGCCCGGCACCGCGAGGGGGAACATGAGCGTGGAAGAGTTACCCATCGGTCGGCGGGTCGCCTACTGGCGTGGCCGGCGCAGAATGTCCCAACAGGTGTTCGCCGATCGGCTCGGAAAATCCAAGAGCTGGGTGGACAAGGTCGAACGGGGGGTGCGCCGGCTGGACAAGTTCTCGGTGATCCACGAGATCGCCGACGTGCTACAGCTCGACGCGCAACTGCTGCTCGGCAAGGACCCGGAGCGGCGGCCGGAGAGCGTCACCTGCATCGACCAGGTGGAGGTGGAGGAGATCCGGGCCGCACTGGAACGCTACGACTCGATCAGCACTCTGTTCCGACCCGCGAACGACGCGCCGCAGCTCGCCGAGATGCACAAGGCCACCAACCATGCCTGGCTGACCTTCCAGCACGCCAAGTACGGGGTGCTGGCCCGGGCGCTGCCCCGGCTGCTGCGCGACGCGCAGGCCGCCGACGCCCACTACACCGGTGACGACGACAACGCGCAGCAGGCGGCGAGTCTGCTCGGCCAGCTCTACCAGATCGCCTCGTCCACGCTGCGCAAGCTCGGCGAGTACGACCTCGCCTGGCTGGCCGCCGACCGGTCGATCGCGGTGTCGCACCGGGCCGGTGACCGGCTGCTGACCGGGGTGGCGACCTGCCGGGTCGGCAACGCACTGCTGGCCCTCGGCCGGTCCCGAGCGGCCCTGGAGGTGAACGTGAACATCGCCAACGGGCTCGCCCCGGCGGACAGCCGCAGCAGCACCCCGGAGCAGCTGTCCGTCTACGGCCTGCTGCTGCTGCAGGGCGCGATGGCCGCCGCTCGGCTCGGCGACAGCGCCACCGTCCGGGACCTGGTCAACGGCGCCGACGACGCGGCGCGGGCGCTCGGCGAGAACCGCAACCACTACTGGACCTGCTTCGGCCCGACCAACGTGCAACTGCACCGGGCGGCGGCCGCCGTGGAGCTCGGCGAGGGCCGGGCAGCGGTCGAGACCCACCAGGCGATAATGGAAGATCCGGGCTTCAGCGCCCTGCTGCCGGAACGGCGGGCGCACCACCTGCTCGACATTGCCCGCGGCTACGCTCAGTCCGGCGAGCTGGAAAAGGCCACCGAGATGCTGCTGGAGGGCGACCGGCTCGCCCCGGCGGAGATCCGCTGCCGGCCAGTGGCCCACGCCGTCATGGCCGACGTGCTGCGCCGCACCCGGGGTACGCCCTCGGCGCCGGTCGCCGAACTCGCCGAACACATGGGGGTCGGCGTGTGACCCGACACCCGCGCAACGGACGTGTACCCATCGACGGAGAGGTGACGGTGTGACCCCGGCCGGTGCCCGGACCCTCTACGTGATCGCCTGCGGCAGCCCAGCCTCCCGACATGTCGGGAGGCTGGTCACGCTGGCCCGACGACGCGGCTGGTCGGTGTGCGTGGTGGTCACCCCGGACGGGCGCAAGTTCGTCGACCTGCCGGCGCTGGCCGCACAGACCGGCCACCCGGTGCGGGTCGACTACAAGAACCCCGGCGACCCGGACGTGCTACCCCCCGCCGACGCGATGATCGTCGCCCCCGCCACCGCCAACACGATCAACAAGTGGGCCGCCGGGATCACCGACACCCTCGCCCTCGGACTGGTCGTCGAAGCACAGGGCAAGGGTCTGCCGATCGTCACGCTGCCGTTCACCAACACCGCGCTCGCCGGGCACCCGGCGTTCCAGGAGAGCGTCGCCCGGCTGCGCGGCTGGGGGGTGCAGGTGCTGCTCGGCGACGACGTGCTGCCGTTACAGCCGCCCGGTGAGGGGAACCAGATCATCGACCGGATCCCCTGGCACCTCACCCTCGACGCCCTCGACGAGCAGCTGTCCGCCGGCACCACCCACGGCTGACCGGGACGCCGCAGCGCCCGACGGGCGCGATGCCCCACAGACGAACGGACGCCGCCGTACCTGAACGTCCGGAGCGCGGCGGGTGGATGGGTAAGCTGGGCCGCCGTGGACACAACTGCAGCATCACCGGTACGGGTCGCCGAGGTGGTCGCCGCCGTCGAGCGGCGCTACCCGCCGGCCTGGGCCGAGCAGTGGGACCGCGTCGGACTGGTCCTCGGCGAACCGGGCGCCCCGGTGCGGCACGTGTGGTGCGTCGTCGACTGCGTACCGGAAACCGTCGCCGAGGCGGTCGACGCCGGCGCCGAGATGATCATCGCCCACCACCCGCTGCTGCTGCGCGGTGTCTCCTCGGTCGCCCCCACCACGTACAAGGGGCGGATCGTCCACGACCTGATCCGGGCCGGCGTCGCGCTGTACGCCGCGCACACCAACGCCGACGTGGCCCGACCCGGCGTCTCCGACGCGCTCGCCGACCGGCTCGGCCTGACCGATCTGCGACCGCTGGTGCCGGCGGCACCCGGCAGCCCGGCCGCCGCCGTCGCCGGCCAGGGCGCCGGCCGGATCGGCACGCTGCGTCAGCCGCTCAGCCTCGCCGCGCTCACCCGGCACGCCGCGGAGGTGCTGCCGGCCACCGCCTGGGGGGTACGGGCCGCCGGTGACCCGGGACGCCTGGTCACCACTGTGGCGGTCTGCGGCGGCGCCGGTGACTCCTACCTGGCCGCCGCGAGCGCCGCCGGAGTCGACGCCTACCTGACCGCCGACCTGCGCCACCACCCGGTCAGCGAACAGACAGCCGCTGGCGGCCCGGCGCTGCTCGACGCCGCTCACTGGGCCACCGAACGCCCCTGGCTGGACGACCTCGCCGCCTACCTCACCGGCGAACTCGGGGTCGCCGCCACAGTCTCCGACCTCGACACCGACCCGTGGACGCTGCACACGCCGTCCGCTGGCCGCGCTCGGGTGGCGACCAGCGTCACCCCCACCGCCACGGCACCCGCCGGCCCCACCGCCACGGCACCCGCCCGTTCCGCGCCCGCCGCATCCACCCATGAGGAGCCCCATCCGTGAAGGCAGACCCGCAAGCCCAGCGCCGCCTGCTCGACCTGCAGGCGATCGACACCGCGCTCACCCAGCTCGCCCACCGGCGACGGACCCTGCCCGAGCACGCTGAGCTGGACGCCCTGGCGCGGGAACTGTCAGCGCTGGAGGACGAGCGGGTCCGCGCCCAGGTCGCCGTCGATGACCTGGACCGCGACATCGCCCGGCTGGAGCGCGACGTCGACCAGGTCCGCGCCCGCAAGGACAAGGACCAGGCCCGGCTCGCCGCCGGCTCCGGTCCGGCCCGGGAACTGGAGGCGCTGCAGCACGAACTCGCGTCGCTGACCCGCCGGCAGACCGAGCTGGAGGACGCCGAACTGGAGCTGATGGAACAGCGGGAGACCGCTCAGGCCGCGCTCGACCAGGTCACCGGACGCATTGACAGCACCCGGCAACGGCGTGCCGAGGTCGAGCAGACCCGGGAACGCAACCTCGCCGAGATCGCCAGCGAGGAACAGTTCAAGACCTCCGCCCGCGCCCCGCTGGCCGGCGACCTCCCAGCCGACCTGGTCGCCCTCTACGACAAGATCCGGGAAAACTCGGGTGGGCTGGCCGCCGCGCTGATGCGCGCCGGCCGCTGCGGCGGCTGCCGACTCGAACTGTCCGCCACCGAACGGGGCCGGATCAAGGCGGCCGACCCGGCCGAGGTGGTTCGCTGCGAGGACTGCCGCCGCATCATGGTGCGGACCGCCGAGTCGGGCCTGTGAAGGCCGCCTTGAAGGTCGTCGTCGAAGCCGACGGGGGCGCCCGGGGCAACCCGGGACCCGCCGGGTACGGGGCCGTGGTGCTCGACGCCGACACCGGCACGGTGCTCGCCGAACGGGGCGAGGCGCTCGGCGTCGCCACCAACAACGTCGCCGAGTACCAGGGGCTGATCGCCGGGCTGCGGGCCGCCGCCGAGATCGGCGCCACCTCGGTCGACGTACGGATGGACTCGAAGCTGGTCGTTGAGCAGATGTGCGGCCGGTGGCAGATCAAGAATCCGGGGCTGCGGCCGCTCGCCGCGCAGGCTGCGACACTGGTCCGCGAGTTCGACTCGGTCAGGTTCAGCTGGATCCCCCGGGAGCAGAACAAGCGCGCCGACGCCCTGGCCAACCAGGCGATGGACCAGGCCGCCGGCAAACCGGCCAAGGCCACCAAGGCTCCGCCGGCACCGGTCGCTTCGGCTGCGTCTGCAGCCCCGACGGCTTCCGTCGGGTCGGTCGTCGAGGTCCAGCCGTCGATGTTCGCCGTCGCCGGGGCCGGCGACGCCCCGGCCGCCTCCTGGGAGCCGCCGACCACCGCCACCGCCACCCGGCTCATCCTGGTCCGGCACGGCGAGACCGGGCTGAACAAGCAAAGCCGCTACTCCGGGCGCGGCGACGTAGCGCTGTCCGAGCAGGGCGCGGCGCAGGCCACCGCCGCCGCCGCGCGGATCGCGGTGATCCGGGCCAAGGTCGACGTCATCGTCTGCTCGCCGCTGTCGCGCTGCGTCGACACGGCGCGGGCGATCGCCGCCGAGGTCGGCGACCCGCCGGTACGCGCCGAAGCCGACCTGATCGAGTGCGACTTCGGCGAATGGGAGGGCCGCACCTTCGCCGAGGTACGGGAACGCTGGCCGGCCGAGCTGACCGCCTGGCTCGCCTCCACCGAACTGTCCCCGCCCGGCGGGGAGTCGTTTGCCCAGGTCGCCGGCCGGGTCCGTCGGGTGGTGCGGGAACTGCTCACCACGTACCGGGGAAAGACCGTCGTGGTGGTCTCGCACGTCTCCCCACTGAAGATCATGCTGCGGGACGCGCTCGGTGCCGGGGACGCGTTGCTGCACCGGCTCTACCTCGACCCGACCGGCATCTCGGTGATCGACACCTGGCCGGACGGCGGCGTGGCGGTGCGTACCGTCAACGACACCGCCCACCTCGCCGGCATCGCCACCCCCTGACTGCGGCCGGGCTCGCCGCCCCCTGACTGAGGCCGGGGCCGCCGCTGCTGGCGTTGGCCTGGCCACACCGTGACCTGGTGCGGCCGGTGCGCCGCTAGCCTCGCAGGATGGATCTTCCCGCGTTCGCGTTGCTGGTCGGGGCCGGGCTGGCGGCCGGCACCGTCAACGCGGCGGCCGGCGGCGGCTCGCTGATCACCTTCCCGGCGCTGATCGCCGTCGGGCTGCCGCCGGTGTCGGCGAACGTCACCAACGCGATCGCGGTCTGCCCCGGCTACGTGGCCAGCACCGTCGGCAGCCGCGACGACCTGCCGCGCCGCCGCGGACTGTGGCGCCTCATCCCGACCGCCGTCGCCGGGGCGGTCCTCGGCTGCGTCCTGCTGCTGATCACCCCGCCCCGGGCCTTCGAGCTGATCGTGCCGTTCCTGGTGATCAGCGCGGCGGCGGTGCTCGGCTTCCAGAACCAGCTGCGGCGCCTCGTCGGCGAACCCCGCGACCTGCCAGCCGGGCGCGAACAGATGTCACTGCAGGCGATGACCTTCTTCTGCGCCGCGTACGGCGGATATTTTGGTGCCGCGCTCGGGGTGATGCTGGTCGCCGGCCTGGCCCTGGTGCTCGACGAGGCGCTCAACGGCGTCGTCGCGCTGAAGAACCTGCTGTCGGCGGCGGTCGGGGTGACCACCGTCGCCGTGTTCGCCATATTCGGCCCGGTCGACTGGGTCGCGGCGGTGACGGTCGCCCCGGCCGCCATCGTCGGCGGCTACGTCGGCGCGCGGGTGGTGCGCAAGCTGCCGCCGACCGTGCTGCGCTTCGGCATCGTCGCCTTCGGTGTCGGTATCGGCGTCCTGCTGCTGGCCCGCGCCCTGCGCTGACCCGCTCTCGGCGCGCTCACCGCCGGGTCTGCTCGTCCTGCCCGCGCTGACCGCTGAGCCTGCTTTCTCCTGCCCGAGCCGACCGCCACTCCGCCGGATCCGCGCTCGAGTTGAAGGCCAGATACCCTCTCTGCCGCCGGTAAGGTTGCTGACCTTCAACTCGTGCGCGAACTCCTGCGGCCCGGGCCCACTGACGGCGACGGGGCCGGGATGATGATCGGATGGCGCGGACGCTGCTGTACCTGGTCCGGCACGGCGAGCAGGACAGCGACGAGACCGGGTCCGACCCAGGCCTGTCGGAGCTCGGCCGGCGCCAAGCGCGCCGGCTCGGTCAGCGTCTGCGTGCTGTGCCGTTCGACGCCGTCCACCACGGTCCGGCGGCGCGGGCCGCGCAGACCGCCGAGGAGATCGCGGCTTTCCTGCCCGGGATCCCGGTGCACGAATGTCGGTTCGCCGCCGACGTGACGCCGGTGCCGGCTCCCGGGCGCGCCGACCAGGCGGTGCCGCAGCGGTACGCCGATTTCGTCGACGCGGTCCCGGAACAGGAGCGCGACCCCGGCGCGGTACGGGCACAGGCAGCGGTGAACCACTGGGGGCGGGTCGGCGACGTCGACCGGCACGAACTGGTGGTGACGCACAACTTCGTGATCGGCTGGGCGGTCCGGCATGCGCTGGACGCGCCGTACTGGCGGTGGCTCGGGCTGAACCAGTTCAACTGCGGCTTGACGATCGTGCAGTGGCGCAGCGACGCTCCGCCGACCCTGGTGAGCTCTAACGACATCGGCCACCTGCCGCCGGGCGAGCGGGGCCAGCCACCGGTGGATCTGCTGACCTGAGCCGCCTGGCTGTTGCCTGGCTGCGGGCGTAGGTCGTGCGGTGGATCTAGAAGGATCTGGCCGGAATATCGACCATGATCCTTCTAGATCACTGTTCTGGGCTGGTCGTGGTGGCCTGCCGGGCCTGCGGGTGGGGAATGATCGTGGGCTGCGTACGATTGATCCTCGGACGGACGAGTCGACCGGGCGGCCGCGTCAGCGGGGGATACGTCCCCTGTTGCCGAGGAACGTCCGGACTCCACAGGGCAGGGTGGTTGCTAACGGCAACCCGGGGCGACCCGCGGGACAGTGCCACAGAAAACAGACCGCCGGGCGGTGAAACGCCCGGTAAGGGTGAAACGGTGGGGTAAGAGCCCACCAGCATCCCGGGTGACCGGGATGGCTCGGTAAACCCCACCCGGAGCAAGGCCAAGAGGGCCGGTGTCGCGAGACGCCGACCTGCGCAGGCGTTCGAGGGCTGCCCGCCCGAGTCTGCGGGTAGGCCGCTGGAGCCTGCCGGCGACGGTAGGCCTAGATGGATGGCCGCCACCGCTGCGCGACCCGGGCAACCGGCGCGTACGGGACAGAATCCGGCGTACAGGTCGACTCGTCCGTCCCACCCCAGATCAATGCGTTGATCAAGGATCTGAGCTGCGCGGACTCCCCGTCGTCGATGGTCGTTCATGGTGAACTTTGGTCGTCATCTGACGCCCTGGAGACGCCCTGACGCCCTGGAGACGCCCTGATCTTGGACGGTCCGGGCGGTGTCGACGGCGGCCGGGGACGCACCCCCGCGTGGTACGGACCCGGCGCGATCGGTGTCGGTGGCAAGCCAGTCCGGGTTGTGGACTGGCGCGGCAGCCGGAAGCCCCGACCACGACGGCGGCCAACCCCGCCGGCTTCCGGACCGCGCCCTGCCGCCGTCGACAACGCCGGAGACGGGGACTCGAACCCCTAAACCGCGTACGGGCGGTGGATCCGGGCACGTCGGGGCGCTGGCCTGCGGCGGGTTCCTCGACGTCTCTCGGCCTCTCTCGGTGGCTTCGGTTCTCGTTTGTACTGGCGTTGTCGTAGTTGATCTTTGTTGGGGCCGTCTGAGGTCTATGACTTCCCCGGCTCTTTGACGGTGTCGGGTGTTCGGGTGCTTGGGTGGGCGGTTCGGTGGTGGGAGTGGTGGGTGGTTTGGTGGATGGGTGTCTGTTGTGGTGATCGGTGATGATGGGTGAATGAAGGTCGTACGTACGGTGATCTTGGTTGTGGTGTCGATGTGTGTCGGCGCTGGCGTTGCGCTGTTGGTGGGTTTCTTGCGGGGTGAGGGGTTGGAGCGGGCGTCGTGGTGGGCTGCGGTGGCGAGCCTGGTCCTTGGGGTGGTGACGTTGGCGGTGCAGGTGTTGCTGTCTGGCCGTTCCGCAGGGTCTGACGGGGTCGGTTCCACCACCGGGGCAGGCGTGGATGGTGGTTTTGGGCCTGTTGACGGTGTGGGCGCTGAATCTGTGTCGGTTGGTGATGTAGAGGTGTCCGGTGATCGTGTCGTCGGTTTCGCCTTTGGCGGGACGGTGATTACGGGTGATGGCAACTCGGTCGGGTCGGCTGGGGACGGCCGGGCGTGACGGGGCGGGGTGGCTCCGGTGGCGTGACGTTGGGCGACGTGGATGTGTCGGGTGCTGGCGGGGTGGGCGTCGCGGTCAACAGCACCGTGATCACTGGTGATGGGAACGTGGTCCTGCGGGTTGAGGGCCACGACGTCGTTGAGGTCCCGCCGCCGGGGGATGTGGCCGGGGTGCGGCGGTTGTTGTTCGTCGGGTCGGCGGGTCCGGTGTCGGAGTTGGTGGGTTCGTGGTTGCGGCCGGATGCGGGGGTGGTGGAGGCGCAGCCGCGTGGTGAGGTGGATGAGGTGGTGCGGTGGTGTGGGTCGGGGTTGGGGCCGGTGGTGCGGTTGGTGGTGGGTGCGGGTGGTCAGGGGAAGACGCACCTTGCGGGTCAGGTGTGTGACCGGCTGGGTCGGGAGGGGTGGTTGGCGGGGTTTGTGCGGTTGCCGTCGTCGGGGTGGCGGTCGGTGCGGTGGGCGGATCTGGCGGGAGGTGGTGAGGCGGGTCGGCGTGCTGGGCGGGATCTGCGGCGGGTGCCGGAGTTGGTGGCGGGGGTGCGGGCGGCGGCGGTGTTGGAGGTGCGGACGCTGTTGGTGGTGGATTACGCGGAGAACGTGGGTCCGGTGGTGGCGGAGTTGTTGGACACGATTGAGGAGGCGGGGGCGGCGGCGTGGGTGCGGGTGTTGTTGTTGGCGCGTACGGATGTGGGGTGGTTTGAGGAGTTGGCGGTGGAGCACCGGTTGCATGGCTGGGTGCATCCGACGCCGTTGCGGTTGGGGGCGTTGTCGCGGTCGTGGGATTCCGACGAGGTGGGGCGGGTGTGGGCGGGCGCTGTGGAGCGGTTCGCGGGCCGGGCCGGTGAGGCGGGGTGGGTGGTGCCGGATTCGGTGGGGTCGGTGGCGGTGCCGGCGCGGGGGTTCGCGACGACGTTGGATCTGTACGCGACGGCGTTGTTGACGGTGTTGGACGCAGCGAAGGGGCAGCGTTCGGGAGACGGTGATGCGTTGGCGGGGGTGTTGCGTCATGAGCAGCGGCAGGTGGCGTCGGCGTTAGCGGCGGCGGGACTCACGATCAGTGCACCGGGGCAGGCGTGGGCGATGGGGGCGGTGACGTTGACCGCGCCAGAGCTGGAAGCAGAAGCGGTCGAGGTGGTGGGGCGGGTGCCGGCGTTGGCGGGGTTGGGGTGGGAGCAGCGGTCGCGGTTGGTGCAGGTGTTGCGGGGGTTGTATCCGGATGAGTCGCGGGAGCGGGTGTGGCAGGCGCCGAAGCCGGACCGGTTGGCGGATACGCATCTGTTGAGGCTGGCGGGGCTTGGGTTGGCGTCGAGTCTGCGGCAGTGGTGTGAGGATCTGGCGGCGGTGTGCGGTGGGGCGGGTGGTGAGGCGGCGAGGCACGCGGTGGAGGTGTTGCACCGGTGTTTGTCGACGCCGGATGCGGCTGGTCTGTACGGGGAGGAGCTGGGTTTCGTCCGTGACGGGCTCGTCACGCTGGTGGAGCGGTTCCCGGCGGAGTACGTGCCGGCGTTGGTGGTGGTTGACCCGGTCGGGTTTGAGCCGGCGATTGTGGACGCCATCGCTGGTCGCGACGGTGGCGGGTTAACGGTCGAGCAGGTTGAGCGGGTGGACGCGTTGCTGCGTGAGCTGGGGTTCGCCACGACTCGTACGGGTGTCGCGGTGGCGGTGTCACGACGACTGGTGGAGGCGACACGCCCTATTGCTGACGCCGACGGTGACCCTGAGGCGGTGAACCGGTACGCGGCAGAGCTGAACAACTGGTCGGTGCGGTTGGGTGAGGTGGGTCGGCGGGAGGAGGGCCTGGCCGCAATCGAGGAAGCCGTCGCCATCTACAGGCGGCTGGCCGACGCCAATCCCGCCGCCTACCTACCCGACCTTGCCATGTCGTTGAACAACTGGTCGCTGCGGTTGGCCGAGGTGGGTCGGCGGGAGGAGGGCCTGGCCGCGAGCGAGGGAGCCGTCGCCATCTACAGGCGGCTGGCCGACGCCAATCCCGCCGCCTACCTACCCGACCTTGCCATGTCGTTGAACACTTGGTCGGTGTGGTTGGCCGAGGTGGGTCGGCGGGAGGAGGGCCTGGCCGCGAGCGAGGGAGCCGTCGAGATCCACCGGCGGCTGGCCGACGCCAACCCCGCCGCCTACCTACCCAACCTCGCCGGATCGTTGAACAACTGGTCGCTGCGGTTGGCCGAGGTGGGTCGGCGGGAGGAGGGCCTGGCCGCAATCGAGGAAGCCGTCACCATCTACCGGCGGCTGGCCGACGCCAATCCCGCCGCCTACCTACCCGACCTCGCCACGTCGTTGAACACTTGGTCGAACAGGTTAGGTGAGGTGGGTCGGCGGGAGGAGGGCCTGGCCGCGAGCGAGGGAGCCGTCGAGATCCGCCGGCGGCTGGCCGACGCCAATCCCGCCGCCTACCTACCCAACCTCGCCGGATCGTTGAACACTTGGTCGAACAGGTTGGGTGAGGTGGGTCGGCGGGAGGAGGGCCTGGCCGCAATCGAGGAAGCCGTCGAGATCCGCCGCCGGCTGGCCGACGCCAATCCCGCCGCCTACCTACCCAACCTCGCCGGATCGTTGAACAACTGGTCGAACAGGTTGGGTGAGGTGGGTCGGCGGGAGGAGGGCCTGGCCGCAATCGAGGAAGCCGTCGCCATCTACAGGCGGCTGGCCGACGCCAATCCCGCCGCCTACCTACCCGACCTTGCCATGTCGTTGAACAACTGGTCGCTGCGGTTGGCCGAGGTGGGTCGGCGGGAGGAGGGCCTGGCCGCGAGCGAGGGAGCCGTCGCCATCTACAGGCGGCTGGCCGACGCCAATCCCGCCGCCTACCTACCCGACCTTGCCATGTCGTTGAACACTTGGTCGGTGTGGTTGGCCGAGGTGGGTCGGCGGGAGGAGGGCCTGGCCGCGAGCGAGGGAGCCGTCGAGATCCGCCGGCGGCTGGCCGACGCCAATCCCGCCGCCTACCTACCCAACCTCGTCAGATCGCTACAGGTCCAGGCATACCTAATGCGCGAGCAGCAATCCTTGGAACGGGCCGAAGCCATCGATCGAGAAGTCGCTTCACTGCTGGGCAAGGAGTAGACGCCTTCGAAGCGACGACCTTGCGGCCGATCAGTCACGGCGCGGCGCGGCGGGCGGCTGCCCGGTGGTGACGGTGGTTTTCCGCCCCGGCCGCGTAGCGGTCCGGGGCGGCTTGCCGCCGGGCGGTGTTCCGCCCGCGCGCCGCGCTGGGCGCGGCGTCTTGATCCAATACAGGACTATTCGGCAACAGGAGAGTCCGAACGTTCTCTTTCGAGTGAGCCCCTCTGCTTAGGAAATGCAATTGAGGTATGTGTCAAGAAATTGACTTCTCGACGAGCCCAGCGCCTCAATAGTGGCAGCATGGAGGACTTTTCCGAAGAGTAGACTGATGAAAAATAGTCCAGTGCTCTAGCGAAGGCTCGCCCCTCTGGTTGGCCCGTTCTTACCTCTATGAGTGGCATGAGGCATTGTAGTCGGCCAAGGCTAGATTCCAGAACAGGCATCTCTACCAGCAACCGCCTGCCTAATCCTTCAAGCATGATGAAGAGAAGAACTCCGCCAACGTTCAATTCATTTGGGCTCAGGTCTTCTGAGCTCTCGGAATTTCCTGCGCCAACGATCCTCCTGATGTTCATCGGGAAGCTCAAGGACAGAGGGCGGTCCCCTCCTGGGTGATTGCCCCAGGGTGGGCCGTCAAGCTGAAGCAAAAATTGGCTTATTCCCTCGACTTGTTTCCAATAGAGATTGTTTCGATTTTGCCTGGTGCCAGCCATTGTCCTTAGGATATGTCCCGCATACGGCGAGGCGATTAACCCCCATCCGGGATATTCAAATTCGGCGAATAGCCACTCAGTTCCATGCTTGGCTAGCGGTTTGGCGATATCGAAGTCTTCGAGAGATAGGAGTCCGAGATAGAGGCTGTGATTGACTGTTGCGAGCTGTTCAATTTTGATTCTGTAATCCTGGATGGCCTTGGTGAATGACAGTCTTACCTCGTTCCTAACGCGCGATCTACGGGGCATTGCTGCTGATATGCCTATATGGGCGAATGCCGCAGCATCCACGCTGGCCGAGGTTTGATCTGAATCCAGGCCGCTTCGAACCTGCGAAATTAGCTCGTCTTGGATGATTGACTTATTTGGGGTTGTCAGTGCTTCCAGTATTGCGGTCATCGCTTGCATTTGGCCTGAGGTGCCTGAAACCTCTGGTGCAATCCAGAGGTGTTGCATCATTAATCGATATGCTTCAGATACTATTTGACGAACTTGCGTCGGTGGAAGTACCAAGAATGAAAGACATCGGGAAACGAAGGAAACTAGTGCGCTTTGTGTGGGACTCTCTATGTCGATCTGCGCAAGCAGAAAACGGACTATTCGCTCGCCGCCTCTCTCGTTGTGGCGATCGGTGATCTGCGTAGCAAGCTGCGCCACAATATCCCACTCCTCGCGCAGGATGTGGGGTGCCAGCAGGCGTGCGATCTGCTCGGGTGAATCCCCTAGGCGTGTAATGTGATAAGCCGCAAAGTACTCTAGAAATGTACGATGGGTAAACTTGTATAGGACTTCGCCGTCTGCGGTCGTGCCTGCGTCGTTAAAGACCCAAGCTCGGCCCCTGCAGAATTCCACAAACTCCCGCGCGGCTTCGCGTGCCTGATCGTCGGTTTCGAACAGGTATCCCTTAAGGTAAGTCGTGGTTCGATCGACCAGCTCATGCTCTGTGACTCCTTCTCCCGTGCTATCGTTCACCAGCATCCAGTACGCTAGGTACTTCATCGCAGGATCCACGGCATGTCCGGCCTGAAGATTGGAGTATATGCGCCGGCTGCTATCCCACTTATCAAATAGAAGCGTTGCGCATCGTTCGTATACTGCGGGTCTGTTCCGCGGAATGAAGTGTTCTCCTCTATAGATGATACATAGGAGGGCTAGCATCAGCGGATTTGACCTTAGGTCTGGGGATACCTTACTTTCCTCAACGAATGAGGAGATAGCCAGCTGCTTTTCAGCGCTCGATAGGTTCTCCTGTGAAAACCACTTTTCTGCATACAGCTGTACATCTTGATCGTCGAACCGTGAAATTTCGATCACTCGAAACTCCTTTGGGTCCATTGGCGCTCGCTGGTATCCAACTAGGCGAGACGTCACGAGCACCGCGCATAACGGGTACCTGGCGCAGAAGAGCTCGACCCTGTCCGCGACCTCTCGTCTGCGACTCGTATCGAGCAACTCATCCAGTCCATCGAAAACTACCAGAACGCGGCCGGTGTCAAGGAGACGCTGGATTAGCTCCTTGGGTAGGTCAACCTGATAGTGGCTCGATGATCGATGGGCCAAGTAGTCGACGATTGATTTTTCGCCCATTTCTCCTGCGAAGTCCCGCAGTAGCACAAAGAATGGTATCTGGTAGGTGGGAGTCGCTGCGAAGATTGTGGTTATCACGTTAGCGGCGGTCGATTTTCCGCCGCCCGGGTCGCCCAAGATTACCGTTCGATCAAGTTCCTCTATCAGATCTTCTAGGCTGAGTTCCGTCTCACGACGACCGCTTTCGGCAAATTTTGGGCTCACGTATATTGTCGAGTAGTTCAGCCTTCTTCGGCGCTCGAAGTCGGGAGGTTCGATAGAGCCGTGAGCTCTTGCTGCCTGCTTTCGATACTTGCTGATCAAATCTGCTTCGCTATCGATTTGGGCAACGTTAATGCTTTTAAGGGATGAGAGATGCCTTTCGATTGACTCTAAAATATTAGATACCCGTTCAATTTTTGCGTCGTTCGTGATGTCTCCTGCGATTCTTGGACATTTCTCCTTAAATAGTTCAGATAAGCGCCGCGATTCCCCCTCAATGCAGTCGAAAATCTTATCTAGGTATGGATTCAGGATTGGCGCTTGTACTCGCTTTATTTCTGACCATGCACCGATTTGCCAGGCTACCCGAAGTCGTCGACTGTCGAAGTCATTTGTCGCAAGGTGTGTGGTTAGCAACTCTCGAACTATCGTGCGCGCGGTTGGTCCAGATAGGAAGTTTTGCAGCTCGGTCTTGTCGATATCGTTTGGCTCAGAAATTGAATACAACGCAACTGATTTGCTTACTCGATCCGAGTTTAAGTAGGCTCGAAAAAATTCTTTCTCTGATTCTTCTTTCTTCCGATTTACTGTTCTTTCTATATGTGAGAAAATAAACATAGCGGATTTTGTTATTAGGCCAACAATATTTCCTTCTACTGGCACGCCAGCTCCAATCGAAAGTTATGGTACCTATTGATAATGCGATGCTATTCGAATCTTCAATTCGATATGTGTAGATAAAAGCTCTTGTGTAATCCCGATCACTTCCTGCTCTCTGAATATTCTCCGTTCAATTGCTATCACTGGAGTCTGGTGGTCGAAATTGAAAGCTTCGATTTCGGTCCGATCGGGCATTCGGGCGGTGACTCGTAGATCTACGTGTGTGACTGCAATTCCGTGCGCGGCAAATTCGCTTGCTTCGTCGTTCCGGCATGGTTTATTGGTGGGATCGGATATGGGTGTACCGGCGACGAGATCAAGGGGATTGTAGGCCGTTGTTAAGTGGTGGGCATGGCCGTCTGCCTTGAATACGAAGCGGCGCTCCAGCAGCAGGGTTCCCGGTTCGCAACCAAGCATGGCCGCAAGGTGTGGACTGGCGGGTACATCCCGATAGGTGGCTTCGACGGCGATGGCATCTCGGGTTGAAACGTGTTCCCTGTGGAGTAAGGTGACATTCTGGTCGCCACCTCCACACGGCTTCGTCTCGTCCTGGCGGCAGTTAGTGATGATTCGCAGGCCTGCTGGGTTTGGTAGGTCTGCTGCGGGTTGAGTGTACGTGCCTCGACCGTGTTCGGTGGTGACGAGTCCGTCTTGGCGTAGGGCGTTGATGGCTGCGCGGATGGTGCCGCGTGCGACGTTGAACTCTTTGGCGAGCGCTACTTCTGGGGGTAGGAGTGCGCCGGGTGGTATGGCGCCGCTGGTGATGCGGTCGCGGAGTTGGTCGGCTACGCGGCGGTAGCGGGGTGTTCCGTAGTGCGGGGTTGGCACTCGTGTCACGTTACCTGTCTGTTGTGTAGTCAAGTGCCGTCTGGCTGCTCGTTTCTACGTCTGGACAACAGGTCCACTTGTAGGTACGTTTCCCTGTGTGTGGTCGGGTTAGCCGCTCGTGATCATGGGGTTGGCTGCGTTCGGCGTCCCGGCCACACGTCTCGCGCACCTTCTGTCAGCGCCTCCCGTGGTGGGGGGTGCGGGTGGTGTGCGTCCTGGTCGGGGTGCGGCGTGACCCGACTCCGCCCGCCGGGCGGTGCGCCGTATCTCGCGGTGGGGCCGGCGGCTCTGCGCGTTCCCCCCGTTGCGTGCGGGGTCGCCGGTCTCCTGTCAGCGTGGGAGGTGCTGATCATGAAAACTTCGCGTCTGGTGGCCTGGTGGCGTCGTCGACGGCGGACCGGCCCGACTGTGCGGGCGGTGGCCCGTGTCGTTCCTGGGTGGGCGGTGGAACCGACCCGGGTGTCTCCGCTGGTGGCGGGTGCGCCGTTGTTGACGGTGGGTCAGCGGTTCCGGGCTGCTGGTGGGCGGTGGTCGCGGTGACCACGGTCGACGGCGGCGCGGACAAGGTGGAGCATCCGGCGTGGTGTGCGCGGGAGCGGTGCGGGCATGTGGTGCCTCCGTTGTTCGCGCACATGGCGCGGCGGCACCGGTCCAGGTTGTGTCAGGTGGGCACGCCTCGTGTCGCGGGCGGCAGTGTGGTGGCGTATCTGATCGGTGGTGACCGGTTGCCGCCGGTGGTGGCGGTGCACGCGGCTGCGCCGTGGCTGGGCGCGGGGTGTGCCGAGTTGCGGTTGTCGGAGGTGCGCAAGCTCGTCGACGCGTTGACCGGCCTGCTCGCCGACGCCGACGCGGCCGGCACCGGACCGGGCGACGACACCAACGGCGGCGACCGGGGGAAGGCGGGCGGCTCGTGAACGGGGAGGATGCCCGGCCGGGTGGGCTGGTGTTGTGTCCGGTGTGGTGCGCGGGGTGTGGTCCGCGTGACCGGATGCACCGGGCCGGTCTGGTGACGGCGGGTACCGAGCGCACGGGCTGGGTCAGTGCGGATGTGATCGCCGATCACGGGGCCGTGTCGGATGTGCGGGTGAAGGTGGACGTCACCCGGTACGCGTCGACGCAGACGGTGTTGCTGCAGCCGGGTCCGGCGGCGCGGTTCCTCGGCGGCCTGAACCAGGCGACCCGGCTGCTGCACGCGTTCACCCGCCCGACCGTGCGGGTGGAGGGGTTGGCGTACCGGCGGGCGGCGCAGTTGGAGCCGGGGATGCGGGTGCTGCTGTTCGGCGGCGTGGTCCTGGTCGTCGACACCGACGAGGTTCCGGAGTTCCCGACGGCGGCGCTGTTGTCGGTGCGGCAGGAGTCCGGCGGCCCGGTCTACACCGTGCTGGTGCCGGCCGACATGGAGCCGCTGGTGATCGGACCATGACCCAACGGATCACGCGCAGGGTGGTGCGGGGCGGGGTGTGGGCTGACCGCGCGGGAGCGCCGACCACCTGGCAGACGTATGAACGTCTAGGGGGTAGCGTTGCCGGCGTGACGGCCAAGGACTGGCGCCCCCGGTATCTGCAACTCGCTGAGCAGTTGCGGGGTCAGATCCTGTCCGGGGACATGCCGCCGGGCACGTTGATGCCGTCGGAAACCGAGTTGGCCGACTCGTCGGGCCTGTCTCGCACGAGTGTCCGTAACGCGATCCGACAGCTGCGGGAATGGGGCCTGGTCCGCGCCGAACAAGGCAGGGGCACCTACGTACGGGCTCCTCGCCAGCGGGTCCGGCGGCGCAACACGGAGCGCTACCAGTGGGAGAAGGACCGCGTCCTACTCCCCGACGCTGAACGGCGGGCGACGGGCGGCACGGAGCATGACACCGGTCTGACGGTCGATGATCTGAAGTTCCACGCCGAGTACACCCGCGTCCCGGCCGATGCCGAGATGGCGGCCGCGTTCGGCGTCGAGCCGGGTACGGAGTTGCTGCGGCGGGTGTACTGGACGACCACGCGCACGGAGTCGGCTCCGTTGTCGGTGTCGTACTCGTTCCTGCCGGTGGCGTTGATCGCCGGGAACCCGGACCTGCTCGACGCCTCGAATGAGCCGTGGCCGGGCGGTACGCAGCATCAGCTGTACACGGTCGGGATCGAGCTGGACCGGATCGTGGATGAGATCAGGGCGCGGCCTCCGTCGCCGGATGAGGCCGAACTCCTCGACATCGATCCGGGCGTGTCCGTGCTGACGGTGCGGAAGACGTCGGTGGACATCGGTGAGCGGGTGGTGGAGGTCGCCGACGTCGTCATGCCCGGCGACCGCACCGAACTCGTGTACTCGAACACGCTCGCGCGGTGGCCTGCTTGACCCTGGTCGTTTCGGTCATCACCCCGGTGCACCCGCCGAGCATCGGCTATCTCGCCGACGCCTACGCCTCCCTGGCCGCCCAGGACATGCCGGACGGCTGGGGGTGGCGGTGGCTGGTCCAGGAGGATGGGCGTACCGGGGCCGTAGCCGACGCGCTACCCGACGACCCGCGTATCTCGGTCGGTGTCGGCCGACCCGGCGGCCCCGGTGTCGCCCGGACCCTCGCCATGGAACGGGTCGACGGGCCGTTGGTGAAGGTCCTCGACGCCGACGACCAGCTCACCCCCGGTGTCCTCGCCCGGGACATCGCGACCCTGACCGCGCATCCGTCGGTGGGGTGGTCGACGTCGCGGGTGCTGGATCTGCTGCCGGACGGGTCCACGGTCGGCTTCGACTCCGACCCGCCAGCCGGGCCGATCGCCTGCGGTGACGTGTACGCGTTCTGGCTCGCCAACAACTACCGGGCACCCGTGCATCCGGCGACGCTGTGTCTGCGGACAGATGTGCTGTTCGCACTGGGCGGCTGGATGGCCCTGCCCGCGTCCGAGGACACCGGCCTGCTCCTGGCCGCGAGCACCATCACCGGCGGCTTCTTCCACGCCGAAACGGGCCTGCTGTACCGCAAGTGGCCCGGTCAGGTCACCAGCCAGGCCGCGCACCGCGAACCGGCCGAACACGCGGCCCGGATGCGGGTCATCGACACGCGGGTACGGGCGCTGACCGCGCTCAACACCACGATCACCCTGCCCTAACCGGCACTCGCCCCGCCCCCGCCTGGTCCACACCGACCGGCGGGTTTCTTCGTGTGCCCCGTCGACCTCTTCCCGTGCTCGTCGACGTCCGTCGACCCAGTGAACGAGCGCAGAC
The DNA here is from genome assembly GCF_027497395.1 of Solwaraspora sp. WMMA2080. Classification (GTDB taxonomy): domain Bacteria; phylum Actinomycetota; class Actinomycetes; order Mycobacteriales; family Micromonosporaceae; genus Micromonospora_E. Next base: position 6,487,251 of record NZ_CP114910.1, read on the forward strand.
CGGTTGCGGCGCTGTCCGCAAGGGTCATTCGGGGTATACCGGACCACTTTCCGAGACTTGTTGACATGTCTGCCAAGTAGTCCCTACCTTTGGTCTAGCCAGTTGGCAGACGTTACTACAAGTTGGGAGTTGCAGAGATGGCTCTGCGAGGCGGAACGAGGTTCTCGGTCCGGTGTTCGGACGTGTTCCCGGCGGGGTGCGCGTTGGTGCCCGAGTCGTTGGGTGAGGTCGAGGACTACGACGAGAAGACGGGTCGGCGGTCGCTGGCGAAGGACAAGTTGACGGGTCAGCGGGTGTGGCAGGTCCGGGTGATGGACCTGGACCCGGAGTTGGGGAAGCGGTCGCGGGAGACGACGGTGAAGATCTCGGCGGACTATCAGCCGGTTGCGCCGACGGGGGTTCCGTTCGAGGCGGTGGAGTTCGACGACATGACGGTCACGCCGTACGTGGCGAGCAACGGGCGGATGGCGTACTCGTTGCGGGCGTCGGGGATGCGCGCTCCGGCCGGCGTGGCGTCCAACGGCACCGGTAAGGCGCGGGCGGCTACGGGTTCGTAGTGCTCGGTTCGGGGTGGGGCTGTCTGGTCTTGGCGGACGGCAGCCCCACCCCTGGTGTCTTCCCCCCACTCCTTCTTTTCAGATTCGGTGAGGTTCCGACGTGTCCCAGGTTAAGCGCGCCCAGGCTCGGGCGCGGATCCGCTGTAGCGACTGCAAGAACATGTTCACCCCCACCCCGACCGACGCCCAGGGCGACACCGACAACGCTGCCGCGAGCGCCACCGATGGCGGCCGGTGTGGGTTGTGTGTGGGCCAGCTGGTGTTGCCGTTCCCTCGGCTGCGGGACGCTCGCGGCCGTTTCCTGCCGGTCGGGGGTGGCCGGTGATGGGGCGTCCGCGTGGTGAGGTCGTCACCACCGTCTCCGGTGACCTGCTCGTGGTCCGGCCTCGGCGGTTGCGGCTGCCCTGGTGGGCGGTGCTCCTCGGTCTGCTGGCTCGCTGGTTGGGTCGGGGCCTGTGGTGGTGCCTCAAGCATCCGCGCATCCTGACCGTCTCGGTGATCACGGTCGCCGTGTACAGCGACTACGGCGTGCCCGGTGTGGTGACCCCGGTCGTGTTGGCCGGGTTGGGGTCGGCGGTGTGGCGGTGGCGGCACGAATCGTCCTGGTGGGCGTGGTGCGGCGGCCCGCTGCTCGGCAGGTGGCGGCACACGGTCGTGTACCGGCGGGTGTGGCGCGAAGCGATGACCATGTGTGACCTGTCGCGGGTCTACCAGCACCAAACGGTGTTGCCAGAACTCCTGGCCGTGCACTGTGACCAGGCCCTAGACGTGTTGTCGGTGCGGATGCTGCGCGGGCAGACCCCTGCCGACTTCCAGCGCGTGACGGAGAACCTGGCGTATACGTTCGGCCGGCGGCACGCACGGGTGTACACCGAACGGCCGGATGAACTCCCCGTGCGTGGCGGTGGTTGGGTGGGGTGGCTGCTGCGCCAGGTCGACGCCTACCGGTTCCGCGACCGGCCCGACGTCGTCTACGTCGTCCTGGTCCGCACCGACGCCCTACGCAAGACGGTTCCGCCGTTCCCGGTGCCGACGGTGCCGGACTTCACAGCGCTGCCCATCGCGGTGCGGGAAGACCTGCGGACCTGGCATCTGCGGCTGTTGGCGACGCATGTGCTGATCGGTGGGGCGACCCGGCGCGGGAAGGGCTCCGTCCTCTGGTCCCTCGTCCGCTCCCTCGCGGGTGGGGTGTCGTCCGGGCTGGTCCGGCTGTGGGTCATCGACCCCAAGGGCGGGATGGAATTCGCGTTCGGCAGGCCGATGTTCGCCCGGTTCGCGTCCACTTCCTTCGACGCCATGGCTGACCTGCTTGATGAGGCGGTTGTCGTGCTGCGGGAGCGGCAGGCACGTCTTGCCGGCACGGTCCGGGTCCACACACCCACCGTCGATGACCCGCTGGTCGTCGTGGTGATCGATGAGATGGCAGCGCTGACCGCGTACCTACAAGACGTCGACCTGCGGAAGCGGATCACCGCCTCGTTGGGGCTGCTGCTGTCCCAAGGTGCCGGCGTCGGTGTCCTGGTCGTGGCCGCGTTGCAGGACCCGCGTAAGGAGGTGCTGCCGTTCCGGGACCTGTTCCCCACCCGCATCGCGCTCGGTCTGACCGAGGCGTCGCAGGTCGACATGGTGTTGGGCGACGGCGCACGCAACCGGGGCGCTCTGGCGGATCAGATGCCGTCCTGGGCCAAAGGCGTCGGCTACGTCCTCCTGGACGGCACACCCGACCCGGTCCGGGTCCGGTTCTCCTACCTCACCGACACCGACATTCGGACCATGGCCGAAGAGTTCCCGGCGCCGGTGGCCGCTGCGGACATCCTCGCCCAGGTCGGCCGGGAAACCGCCCCCGAACCGGCACAGGCTGCCGAGTCGACCCGACGGGTTCCGTTGCCACGTAGACCATCCGGGCCGCTGCTTCCTGACTCGCTACTCAGCATCCTCCGGCACGACCAGGGCGACATCGACAACAACAACGGCGGTGGTGGTCCCCGATGACACAGACGTCTACGCCGGGGCGGCGCTTCTACCGGCTGCGGACCCCCACCCCCGACGGCGGACGCGGAACAGCCGTCTCCGTCCGCGTGGATACCGACCGGCCCGACCCCTACCCGCTGTATGTCGCCATCGGGGGCGGCCGGCGACGGGTCTACCTGACTCCCGGTGAGGCGTGGGCGCTGTGGCGCTGCCTGTCCGAAGCGGTCGCCTCCCTCGGCGACCCACCCGACCACATCCGCACCACCGTCCACCCGACCGGGAGGTAACCCCTGATGCCATCCCTCAACCGCCCCTCCTGGCTCCTGCTGCGGCTGCCGTGGCTGGCCCGCCTGCTTCACCGGCCGATCCGCATCACCGCGACCGGCCCGGCCGATCAGCTCGCGGCGCTCCTCTCCGGGCTCCGCACGTACCTCAACCTTCGTGGCAGGCCAGGCATGCGGGTCCGCATCGACCTGACCATCACCGACCGGGAGGACACGCCATGACCTGGCAACGCACGGAAAGCGTGCTGCGGCTGGTGATCCTGCTCGCCATCGGCTCGATGGCCGGCGCGGCCGCGTTCACCCACGTCCATGACCTGTCCGTCGCCCACGGCCAACCCCACTGGATCGGCTGGGCCAACGCCGTCGCCGTCGAACTCATGGCCATCTACCTCGGCCTGGAAATCCGGGCACGACGCCGGGCCGGTCGACCGGTCGGGTTCGTCGCCGTCCTCCTCGTCGGCTTCGCACTCCTGTCGTTGGCCGTGCAGGTCGCCGAGGCCGAACCGTCCGTGTGGGGCTGGATCGTCGCCGCCGTGCCGTCGCTGGCGTTCCTCGCACTGGTCAAAGTCGTCCTGTCCAGCGCACCCGCTGTCCCGGCTGGTTCGCCGTCGTCGACTGCGGCGGCCAACCCGGCTGGTCCGGCTGAGCGGGTACGCGTCGACCAGGCGGACGCCGTCGACCAGGTCCCGACCGACGACAACGATCCGTCGCCCGATGATGTCGAGCGGCCTGCGGTCGTCGAACCGGTCCGCGTCGCCGGTCACGGATCGGTGCTGCCGCCGCTCGGGGTCGTCCAGCCGCGACGGGCAAACGGGATGGTGGTCGGCCGGTGACCGCACCCACCACCCTCCCCGGACTCGACACACCCGCGACGGATCGGCCGGCGACCGTCGAACAACAGCCTCGGCCCGGCTCCCGTGCCGCGCGGATGGGCCTGCCCCGGTCGGTTGACGTCCTGCGGGACGTCGCCACTGAGTACGGGGTGTGTATCCGTCCGCTCGCGATGCGGCGGACCGATCTCGACACCGGCCGTACCGAGGTGATCGACCTGCCCTGCGGGGCGACCCGTGAGGACAAGTGCCCGCCGTGCGCGAAGCGGAACCGCAGGCTGCGGCAGGCGCAGATCCGCGACGGCTGGCACCGCGACGACGAACCGTTGCCGCCACCCGAACCGGCCACGGATGAGCAGAAGGCGCTGATCGTGCTGCGGGCGCACTTCGAGTTCGAACGCGACGCGGCCGTACGGGAAGCCGACTGGAAGCAGGTCACCGACCTCGACGAGGCCATCACCGAAGTTGAAGACGCCATCACCGCTGAAGGACTACGCGGCCGCGTCGCACCACCCCACACCGCCGACGGGGACGGCGTCGACCAGGGCGACGCGCAGGACAACGGCAAGCGGCGGAAGCGGTCGACCAGGCGGCGGCAGGACGCACCCGACCTACCCCGCCGGCCAGTCGAAGCGCGCACCGTCGGCAAGACGTACACCGCACCCGACGGCAACACCTACCGGCCGTCGATGTGGCTCACGCTCACCCTCGACTCCTACGGCCCAGTTCGCCCGGACGGCACCCCGGTCAACCCCGACCGGTACGACTACCGCCGTGCCGCCTGGGACGCGGTCCACTTCCCCCGACTGCTGGACCGGTTCTGGCAGAACCTGCGCCGGTGTGAAGGCTGGAACGTCCAGTACGCCGGATGCGTCGAGCCGCAACGCAGACTCGCGCCTCACGCGCACTTCGCGATCCGCGGCACCATCCCCCGCCAGACCCTGCGGACGGTGGCGGCGGCCACCTATCACCAGGTGTGGTGGCCGTCCGTCGACGTCCAGCACTACGGCGGGGAACACCAACCCGTGTGGGACGTCGACCAGGGCGCCTGGGTCGACCCGGACACCCGTCAACCGCTGATCGGCTGGGCGGAAGCACTCGACGCGGTCGACCACGATCCGGACGTCGAACCCGTCCACGTGGTCCGCTTCGGTTCCCAGGTCGACGCACGCGGCGTCATGCCCGGCACCACCGACGCTGAGCGGACCATCCGCTACATCACGAAGTACATCACCAAACACGCCGCCGACTGCCACACCACCACCAGCGGCCGGCAACGCGCACATCTCGAACGGTTCTGGCAACAGTTGCAGGTCACCCCGTGCACCGACCGGTGTGCGAACTGGCTGCTCTACGGCGTCCAGCCCAAGAACGCATCGGCGAAGCTGCGGCCGGGACGCTGCCGGGGCAAGGTCCACCAACGGGCCACCCTCGGCATCGGCGGCCGACGCATCCTCATCTCCCGCGACTGGTCGGGCAAGACCCTGTCCGACCACAAACACGACGCACGGGCCTGGGTCCGGGCACTGCTCGGCGCGACGACCGACCTGGCCGGCGTCGACCAGCCCACCGGCACCGACGGCGCGACCTCGTCCCGGCACGCGTGGGAACTGGCCCGGCCCGACGACCCGGACGTCACACCGCTCGGGCACCGGCTCCTGCGCTCCATCTCCGAACGCGCCCGCTGGCGCTCCCAACTCCTCGCCGCGAAAGACCGGGCGGCACAGGAGGCGAAGCACGACCTTTCGGCAACGGGGACGGCGGCGTGATGGGGGAGGGGCACAGGGTGGCGAAACACGGGGAACTGTGGTCGGTCGAGGACGTCTCGGCGTTCCTGCGGGTGCCGGTGGAGACCTTGTACCGGTGGCGTAAGCACAAGAGCGGTCCGCCGGCTGCCCGGATCGGCCGGCATCTGCGGTACGACCCGGCGGACGTACGCGAGTGGTTCCGCTCGCAGGCGGCGGCGTAGCCGTGGCGCATATCGAAGATCGCTGGTACAAGACGATCAAGCATCCCGGCGGCCGTACCGAGCGGGTCAAGTCGGAACTGTTCGGCAAGGGGCTGAGGTACCGCGTTCGTTACGTCGGCCCGGACGGGCGGGAGCGCAAGAAGTCGTTTCCTGACCGGGCGAAGCGCGACGCTGAGGCGTTCCTGGTCTCGACCGAATCGGACAAGCTGCGCGGCGCGTACGTCGACCCGGCGGCCGGTCGGATCACGTTCCGGGAGTACGCCGAGGAGTGGTTGCGGACCCGGTCGTTTGACGAGTCGACGCGGGAGAGCACGGAGATCCGGGTGCGCAAGCACATCCTGCCGTACTTCGGGCATCGGTCGTTGGCGTCGATCATGCCGGGGCACGTACGGGCCTGGGATGCCAGCCTGGTGGGCAAGATTGCGGTCACGACCAGGTCGGTCGTTTTCGCGCACCTGCGTACCATCCTCGGTGCGGCGGTGGATGACGAGCGGATCGCCAAGAATCCGTGCTCGGCGCGGTCGGTCAAGGCGCCTCGGCCCGCTGAGCGGCGGGTGGTTCCGTGGACCGCCGACCAGGTTTCGGCAATCCGGTCCGGTCTCGCGTCGCGTTACCGGCCGATGGTCAACCTTGGTGCCGGGTGCGGGCTGCGTCAGGGCGAGATCTTCGGCATCGGCGTCGATGATCTCGACCTGGATGCGGGCTGGGTGCATGTCGTACGCCAGGTCAAGCGGGTCCGGTCTCGGCTGGTGTTCGGCCTTCCGAAGAACGACCGGGATCGCCGGGTGCCGCTGCCGGCGTCGGCTGTCCGGGTGCTGCGGGAGCACCTGGCCGTCGTCAAGCCGGTCACGATCACCTTGCCGTGGGAAGACCCGTTCACGGGCGACCCGGTGGCGGTGCCGCTGCTGTTCACCACGACGCGGGGCAACGCGCTGAACCGGGCGACGTTCGACGGCAAGAGCTGGCAGCCGGCGGTCGAAGCGGCGGGCATCGTGCCGACCAGGGCGACGGGGATGCACGCGTTGCGGCACTTCTACGCCTCGGTTCTGCTCGACGCGGGCGAGAGCGTCAAGACGCTGGCGACGTACCTGGGCCACGCTGACCCCGGTTTCACGCTGCGGGTGTACACGCATCTGATGCCGGCCGGCGAGGAGCGGACCCGGCGGGCGATCGACGCGCTGTTCGGTGACGACGCCGGGAAGGTCGACGACGGTGTGGACGGCCGGGACGGTGACGACGGCGGGGACGTCTCGGATGACCCGGACGCCCTGTAGACGCCCTGAGGGGCCTCGGTGGGGGTGTTCGTGCAGCTCAGATGGGGTGTGGGTGCGAGAATCCGGCGTACAGGTCGACTCGTCCGTCCCACCCAAGTTCGGCATAGATCGCACCACATGTGCTTCGCCGGCTGCGTCAACAGGGCGGGGCATCGGCGTTCGTGCCAGAGCCCTATCGTCGGTGGGGTGTCCGACATCCTGCAGATCGGCTCCCTCGCCGTCCCCGTTGGTGCCCTCGTCGTCTACGCGGTCGGGTTCGTCGTCCTCTACTGGGTCATTCGCCTTGCTGTCCGGCACGCCATCCGAGACGCCGACCGGCGTCGGTCAGGCGACCGGCAGTAGCTCCGAGAGGTGGGTCGGTCGGCCGGGGCCACGGCCGTTTCAAGATCATTGTAACGGTGGGTGACGGTTGCTGTGGCGGCGTGTCGAGTGGGGACGAAGCTCCGTTAGGACGAGGTCTTCTCAAGGATCTTGTCCACCCGGAGCTTCGTCATGCCGCATTCTGTCACCCCCGCTGTCGATCCGGTGTCCACGCCGGTCGTCGGGGACGTCGCGTCGTCGTGTCACGACCTGCTGGAGCTGTTGTTGGCGGTGTCCGACGGCCGGTCGGCGCAGGGTCGTGACCATCCGGTCGCGGTCGTCCTGACGTTGGTGGCGGCCGCGACCATGGCCGGGGCGACCGGCTACACCGCGATCGCGGGCTGGGTCGCCGACGTACCGGCCGAGGTCATGGACAGCCTCTACGAACGGGTCGGGGCCAGACCGGCCCGACGGCCGTCCCGGTCGACGATCTGGCGGGTCTGCACCGACGCCGACGCCGACGTGCTCGACGCCGTCATCGCCGAATGGACAACGACACGACACGCCCACGTCAGAACCGGCACGCCGACCCAGGTACGTCTGGACGGCAAGACCGTCGGCGGCGCCGTCGGCGACGACGGGAACCAGCTGCACCTGCTGTCCGCTCTCGCCGGGGACCCGCGACCGGGAGCGGCGGGCGTCGTGCTCGCCCAGGCGCCGACCGACGGCGCCAAGACCACGGAGCCAGCCACCGCCCGCGCCCTGCTGCAGACCCTCGACCTGCCAGGCCGGACAGTCACCGCGGACGCGTTACACACCGTCAGGGCGACCGCCGAACTCATCCACCACCGTGGCGGCCAGTTCATGTTCCCGGTCAAGGAGAACCGCCGGACCCTGTTCGACGCCCTCAACACGCTGCCCTGGGCCGACACCCCACCCGACCTGGAAAGCGTCGACATCGGACACGGCCGCCGGACCCGCCGCACGATCCGTGTCCTGCCCGCCCCGCCCGATCTGCCGTTCCCGCACGTCAACCAGGTCTGGCTGATCGAACGCTACGTCACGCACACCGCCACCGGGAAACAGTCCGCCGCCGCGCGGCTCGGCGTCGCCAGCCACACTCCCGACCAGGCCGGCCCCGCCGAACTGGCCGCCTACAACCGCGGTCACTGGGCCATCGAGTCGTTGCACTGGATCAGGGACACCTGCTACCGGGAGGACCGGTCGACCACGCGTACCCGGTCCGGGCCCCGCGTCCTGGCCTCGCTACGCAACCTAGCGATCAACGCCCTACGCCTGGCCGGCCGAACCGACATCACGGAAGCCACCAGATGGGCCGCCCGCAACATGACCAGGCCATTCACCATCCTCAACCTCACCAGATGATCTTGGAACAGCCGTGCGGCCGGGGCTGTTACCGAGTGGCTGGAACTGCTTGACGATCGACGTCGCCGCAGTTAATCTCCTTCATAGCTGAGCATCTATGTACTGTGTGTGATCTGTGCTCCGTCGAGGGCATCCGTCGGCCGGTGACCGGGCCGCCGTACCGACGGTTCACGGCTGTGTGCTCAGCGCGAACGGAACGGCATGCGGCCGACCGCTTCCGGCTGGCTTTCGGTGGCACAGGGCCGGGATCGCCAGCGCATCCGAACGGCATGGGCATTGCCGACGGATCTGTGTACCTCGGGAACAGTGTTCATCTGAGTCAGATTCCGCTGACTTCTGGCCGCTCCATCGCAGTAGAAACAGGAGGCACTTCGTGAAGAACGTTGGGACCAGCGTTTTCACAAGACGCCGTCCACCAGGTACGACGACCGTGCTTGGTGTGGCTGTCACCTTCGCCGCTGTCGGGGCACTCGCCGTGTCCGGCATGTCGGCTGCCGCTGTTCAGGCCCCGGCCGACGAACCAGCGGCATCAGTGTTGGCAAGTTGCGATGACCGGCTGTTCGGCTGGGCGTCAGTGTCGGCGAACGGTGTCGCCACGACGACCGGCGGCGGCAACGCCACCCCGCAGACGGTGACATCGCTTAGCGACCTTCGGCAGTACGCCAACGACTCGACTCCACGCGTGCTACGGATATCCGGCACGATCAGCACTGGGTCGTCGGCCGTGGAGGTCGGCAGCAACAAGACCCTGATCGGCGCAGACTCGAACGCGACGATCCGTGGTGGCATCAACATCAACGGCGGTAGCAACATCATCATCCGCAACTTGAACGTGCAGGGCGGCGGCCAGGGCAGCAGCCCGGCCGACACGATCGCCGCGCGTAACGCCCACCACCTATGGTTCGACCACCTGAACCTGTGGGACGCCAGCGACGGGTTGCTGGACCTCACCCGAGGCGTCGACTACATGACGGTGTCCTGGGTCAAGTTCTGGTACACCAACAGTTCCCACTCGCACAGGCTGGCCAGCCTGGTGGGTGGAGGCTCGACCCACGGCGACACCGACAGCGGAAAGCTGAACGCCACCTACCACCACAACTGGTTCGCTGATCTGGTTGACCAGCGTGGACCACGAATGCTGTTCGGCAAAGGCCACGTCTACAACAGCTACTACAATTCCCCCGGGAACGCGTACGCCATCGGCACCGGATCGTACGCCTCCGTACTCGTGGAGAACAACTACTTCAAGGACATACGGGACCCGCACCGGTTCCAGGACTCGAACCCCACGTACATCACCGCGCGGGGAAACGTCTACGACAACACCAGCGGTCGGCGTGACACAGGTGCCCAGGGTAGTGGCGTCACTCCGTTCACGAACCCGCCGTACAGCTATTCGCTCGACGCGGCAAACGACGTCCCCGGCATTGTCACCGCCTGCGCGGGCCCGAGACTGTCCGGGACGCCGCTGCCGCCCACCACAGCGCCGCCCACCACGGTGCCGCCGACGACGGCGCCGCCGACGACGGCGCCGCCCACCACGCCACCAACGACGACCGCGCCACCAACCACAGGTGCCTGCAGCGCCTCTTACCAGACCGTCAGCTCGTGGCCCGGTGGCTTCCAGGGCGAGGTGGTCGTACGAGCAGGAAGCACAGCGATCAACGGCTGGACCGTCCGCTGGACCCTCGGCAGCGGGCAGACCATCAGTCAGCTATGGAACGGTAGCCTCAGCACCAGCGGCTCCAGCGTCACGGTACGCAATGTGGACTACAACGGCACGCTGCCGGCCGGTGGCACCGCGACCTTCGGGTTCCTCGGCTCCGGCTCACCGTCCTCGCCGTCTCTGACCTGTTCCAGCCCGTGAGATGCCGCTGGGCCAGGTGCCTTCGGCCCATGCCTCTGCCCGAGGCCCTGGCCCAGCAGCGCTCCGCCGGTCACGGACCGTTCGTCCGCGTCGCGTCAGGAGCCGTACGGGGCAGCAGGTGATCGAGTGCCGCGTTCGCGGAAGTACGCCGGACCCGCCGTCTCGAGGACGGCAACCGGGTCTGCTGAGGTCGAGCCGATCCGGACGGATGCCAGCTTCGATCAGTGCTGGTCAGTGCGGCATGAGGTGGCGGGTGAAGAACCGTACCGTGCTGTCCAGCTCGTGTTCCGGGAGCCGGTCGGCGTGCCGGCCCGGGTTGGCGTGCAGCGTCTTCTCGGTCGAGCCGAACGCGTCGAACAGGGCCAGGCTCTGCGCCCGGGGCACCCGTTCGTCGTCCCACTGGACCAGGAACTCGACCGGTACGGTGATGCTGGCCGCAGCGTCCAGCGTGGATGCGGCGGCGGCACCGCCGAGGCCGAGGACCGCCGCGCGCACTCGCGGCTCGGCGGCGACGAACGGTACGCCGAGCCCGTAGCCCAGCGAGATCCCCCAGTAGCCGACCTGCCCGCCGCCGAGATGGTCGAGGACGGCCTGCCACTCCGGGACGGTCTGCTCGGCGACCAGGGCGTGGAAGTCGGCGAGCAGCGCGGCCAGGTCACCTCCGGAGCTGACAGCGGTCCGGATCTCGGTGGCGATGTCCTGGTAGCGCTCGTCGGTCGGGCGCTCGCCGTGGTTCGGCACGTCCACGCAGACGGCCGCGAAGCCGCTGGACACGAAACGGTGGGCCCGGTGCAGGACGCCGGGAGCGGTCTTGTGCTGGCCGCCGCCGTGGCCGATGACGATCAGCGGCGGGCGGTCGGCACCGCTGCCGGCTGAGGTCCAGAGCACAGCGGGTACGCCGTCGACGGCGAAGTGTTCTTCCTGGATGTTGTGCATGCGCGTACACGCCTTTCGAGAGTCCCTGTGCGGGCGCTCCCTAGATGCGGGGGAGGGAGTCCCGGCCTGTCGCAGCGTTGATCGGACTCACCTCCTCGGGCAGCAGTCATGCACGGCGCAGCGAGCGTACCGTAACCTCACCCCGCTATCGGCGCTCACCTGTCGGTCGAAGCCGTACCCGCAGGTCAGCTCACGGCCTTCTTGACGAGGGCGGCGATGGTCTCTGCGGCCTGCTCGCTGAGCTGGGCGACGGCGAAGGACGTCGGCCACAGGCCGCTGTCGTCGGCGAGATTGGCCGTAGCGGTGAAGCCAAAGGTGGAGTAGGGCTCCTTGTCCGCGTGCCCGCTACGGAAGAAGCACACGACCTTGCCCTTTCTCGCGTACGCCGGCTGGCCGTACCAGAGCTTTGGGGACAGGTCGGGGGCGTTGGTGGTGACGATGGCGTGGATGCGTTCGGCCAGTGCGCGGTCCGACGGTTCCATCTGGGCGATCTTCGACAGCACGTCGAGCTCCTCGGCGGCTGCCTTGCCACCACGACTGCGGGTCGTCTCCCTCTTGAGCTCTGCAGCGCGTTCTTTCATGGCGGCGCGCTCGCCCTCGGAGAAACCGTCCGTGCCTGCCTTGCCCATCGTGTCGCTCCTGATCGTTGTCGGGTGTGACCGAGGGTCACGCTAGCCGTGCTGCGACGGCTGGTGCTTCTCAAATCCTGATCGGCACAGGCGGCCCGCCGCCACGAGTCCTGACTGGCAGAAGACGCCGCGAGCCGGACATTCGGGCGGTTAGCCTCCGGTGGTGAGCTCCCCGTCTGACGATTACACAGCGACATTGCCGCGAAAGCGGATGGGCTCGGCTGTGCTGCTGCGCGACCATGACGGACGAATCCTGCTTGTCGAGCCGACGTACAAGGACTACTGGGAGCTGCCAGGTGGCGTGGTGGAGGCCGACGAGTCGCCGTACGACGCGGCGGTCCGTGAGCTGGCCGAAGAACTTGGCCTGGCGGTCACTCCCGGCCGGCTGCTGGTGGTCGACTGGGTGCCGCCTCGCGCCGGCCGCACCGAGGGAGTCATGTTCGTGTACGACGGTGGAATCCTGGACGAGTCGCAGACCGGTGCGATCCGGCTGCCGCCGCAGGAGTTGCGCAGCTGGGCGTGGTCGACCTTGCCGCAGGCGCAGCAGCGGCTCTCGCCGCTGCTGGCCCGGCGGGCCGCCGCCGCGCTGGAAGCGGCGACGGACAGCGGGACTGTCTACCTTGAAGGCGGCAATCAGGTGGGGAGCCCGTAGGGCGCGCGGAGCAACGTCGCGCCGCCCGATCGGTAAAGGCTGTCATGGACGCCGTCGGCGTAGAGCATTCCGGTGAGGTCGGCTCGCGCTTTCGCGACGGGGCTGGACTGTTGGAATCCGTACGCCCCGAGCAGCGGAGCCAGATCGGTGACCGCCCGGTGTGTGATGTCGACTCCGGCGGCCTTACCGGCGCGAGCGAATAGGTCCGCATGCGGGTGGCCAGACGCAGTGAGCCTGATGGCGGTGATGGCGGCGAGCAGCGCGGCGACTATCTCGGCGTGGGTGCGCCCGAGGGTGATCAGCGCATTGTCGCGGACCCGAGGCAGCACACCTACCTGCGCGCAGTGCATTTCTCGCAGCAAAGGCTGCCCATAATCTCACTGCTTGTAGAGTTGAGTGATCATGCGTTTGTTTCCCCTAGCGTTCCTCTCGTTGTCCGGGTGATTGCTCAAGCTGCAGTTCTCGCTTGCGCTGTTCCTCCCTCAGCCGTTCGACATTCTCGGCGAAGAGGCGAAGTCGTGTTGCTTCCGCCGCCTCCTCCGCAGGTTCCCCTGACTGTGTGTCGTGCGCAACCTCTGCGTATTCGTGGAGTCGGAATTGAATTGCGTTGTAGTGTTTCTCGATGTCATCTGCGGTTGATTGAAGATTGTAGCCACGTTCCCGGAACTTGAAGTAAGCGGCAAGGCCTGCAGTGATGCTGACGAAGGCGGTTAGGCCGGTTGAGAACCAGCTAAGGGGGTGTTCTCCCGCCATGACTGCAGTTGTGGTTGATGCCGCAATGGAGCCGACAATAATAATTGCTTGAACTGTGTTGTGTGTCCTGAGGTTGCGGGTGGCTCTTGTTCGGAACTGGGCTACGATATCCTGCGATGCTTCGCGGTAAATCCTCAGGGATTCTATCGAATCTGAGGGTATCCGCGCTGCTGCGCTTTGTCGATCGTGGTTGAGGTTCCGTACGTTGAAGTCGAGTTCGACGATGTTTCGTCGATTCTTGATTGCGAGTCGGCCCATTGATACGCAGAGAATGAGCAGGGCTGTCAGGCCCACGTACCGGGTTACGACTGGTTGATCGCGCCATAACCCTATGGCAACGGAATATGCAAGAAGTGCGGCAAGTGTGAAGGCGGAAAGTAGTACAATAGAATAAGTGATCTGCGCCGATTTTGCTGCTCGTAAGCGGTCAATGGCTAGCTCATAGTCTCGCCCGATCGCGCGGTACCTGTCCTGTGATTCTATGCCAACTCTCTGGCTTTCTAAATCAGGTGACTGGCCTTGGGTTCCGTCATGAGGGGTAGTCACGGGCGCTCCGTGTGTCGTTCCTGTCGCTGAACATGATGCGGCCACGAAGTATCGCTGGTTGAACTGCGGCAATCAAGGAACTGTCACATTGGCGTCAGTGGTGGTGGGTGCTCCGCAAAGTAGTTAAGATGCCGTCTTGTCGGTGCCGCTACTTCTCCGCTGGTGCAGGGCTTCCAATTCGACGACCGTCAGCACATAACAGCGGAGTTCGGTCAGATGAGTGCGCCCTGCCATTCGTAGCTGGACCACTCGGTCAACCTCGGGAGACGTCCGGCCAAACAGGGAGCGGGGTGATGCGAAGTTTGCTCGGTTCAGACAGGAAACGAGTGCAGGCTGACCGGCTGACTCGAAGTCCCTCGCCTCCGACGGGCTACTGGGGTCAGGCTTCGCTGCGCCGCAGACCGGTTTGGTGACTGCGCCGCACTCGTGACGCGGTAACGGCTGCGCTACCGCTGGCGCGTCTGTGCCCCGAGCGAGGCGGTGAAGGACGCCCACGCGGTGGGGGAGAACGCGAGCACTGGACCGGAACGGTCCTTGCTGTCGCGTACGGCTACGACGGCGGGAAGGTTGTCGGCGACTTCGACGCAGTTGCCGGTGCCGCCGGAGTAGCTGCTGGTACGCCAGGTGGCGTCGGTCAGGTCGGTGTCTCGCATTCGCGGTGCCTCCTTTGAAGTGGGGGAGGAGCGGTTACGCGGAGAGCAGGGACGACTTGAGCGCGGTGGTGAAGGTGGTCCAGGCGGAGGGGGCGAAGGTCAGCGCCGGGCCGCTCGGGTCCTTGCTGTCGCGGGTGGCGACGACTCCCGGCAGGTTGCGGGCGACCTCGACGCACTGGCTGTTCGAGTCGCTGCGGCTGCTCTTGATCCACACGGCGCGGGTGAGGTCCATCGCGCCCCTCCTTCTGGTCTACGCCAAGTCCTTGGCGATCGCGGCGATCAGGTCCCGGGACTTGCCTGGGCTGAGCGCCGCCGCGTGCAGGTGGGTGTAGGTAAGCGTAACCCGATTCATGTCCTCGGGACGTTCCAGATACACGTCGCCAGCTGGGCTGATCACGTACGCCACCGGGCTGTGCACGTCCTCGTCGAACTCCAGGATCGAGAACGACCCGGTGGTGCCAGGGTGATGGCCCTCGCTGAACGGCAGCACCTGCAGCATGACGTTCGGTCGGGTGCTCGCCTCGGCCAGGTGGTCGAGCTGCCGGCGCATCACCGCGTCGCCACCGGTACGCCGATGTAGCGCAGCCTCGTCCACGACGGCCCAGAACTTCAGCGGCGGGTCCTCGGTGAGGCACGCTTGGCGCGCCATCCGTAGCTCGACCCGCCGGTCCACCTCGCCGGGATCGTCCGGCCAGGCGGTAGAGGCGACAGCTCGGGCGTACTCCTCGGTCTGAAGCAGGCCGGGGACGATGGCCAACTCGAAGTTGCGCACCTCGCGGGCGGCGCCTTCGAGACCGACGTACATGCTGTAGTTCATCGGGAGGTTGCCGTACTTGGACCACCAGCCGCGCTGCTTGCCCTGCTTCTGCAGGTCGAAGATGGTGGCACGGCGCTCCTCGTCGGTGACGCCGTAGCGGTCGAGCATGACGATCAGGTCGCCACGGCCGACGCCGACGTCACCGGCCTCGATCTTGTAGATCTTCGACTCGCTGCAGGCGAGCACTTCGGAGATGGCGAACTGGGTGAAGCCGGCCGCCTCGCGAGCGGTCTTGAGCTGCCTGCCGAGCTGCCATCGGGCGATCGTGGGTCCGCTTGCTCGTGACATGTAGACCTCCTCAGGATCCTCTTCGGATCTGCCGAAAGGCAGTCTCCCTCGCATTGCTACAACTTTCAAGACCTGACTCCACACTGTCGGCCGTCCCAGAGAAAACTTACACTGAAGTCTTGTAGCCGTACGTCAGAGATGTCAATCTGTCTTTGGCTGCGAGAGCCGGGCCGGCAGACCCGAAGTCGGCGTACCGCCTCGTCGCCTCGCACATCCCCACCCACCTGGGCGCCGGCCGGCGTCGCGGCAAGGAGGCCGGCCGGTGCCCCGACCCGAAGAGGGGGTAGGTCTTCGTGGAAGTCGGTGCGCTGATCGGCGCGGTCCTGCTGGGATTCCTGGCCGGACTGTTCGCCTTCAAAGTGAAAGTCAGATGGTGTCCGTGGTGCGGCCGGTTGACCTGGCCCGGCCCGCCGCCGCCACCGGACGGAGAAATGCTGTGACCAGGTCGTCCGGCCGGCACCGGCCGCCGATGGTCAGGGTCAACGGCGAGACGTACGAGGGGGACGTCGCGCCGGTGGCGCTGACCGCCGAGCAGGTGACGCGGGTGCGCTTCCGCACCCGCTGGCGGGGCCTCGACCCACGGCACGTCGCGGCGTACGTCGCCCAGGTCGCCGCCGAGCTCCGCCGCCGCGACCAGAGCATCGCCCGGCTGGCCGACGAGTTGTCGCTGCTCAAGCAGGCGTTGCGGGACTGGCAGAGCGATCAGGCCCGGCTGCCGTACGTCGGTGAACTCGACATCGACCCCGGCACCTGAGCCGGGTGACGTGCTGGCGATCGGGGCTGCCGCCAGCGTCCAGTTCGCCGGTGACCGGGGCTTCCGGTTCCGGGTCACCGCCGTCGACAGGCGCTGGACCTATGTCGGCTGGGTGTGGCTCACCGGCTACGTTCTCGACCGCGACGGCACAGCCGTCGACCGACGGGAGATCTTCGTGCAGCGGGACGGACTGCGCCTACTCTACCGGCGGAAGCGGTGAGCGCCGGTCCGGGGCGGCGACGGCCAGTTGCCGTCGTCGCCCCGGACCGTTCAGTCGCCCCGGGCCGTTCAGCGGGGATCAGGGACTGGTGCAGGTCACTGTGGACGGCGTCGACGGCGATCCGGAGCCGAGGAAGCCGAAGGTCACGGTGCCGGCGGCCGGCAGCGATCCGTTGTACGACACGTTGCGTACCGAGACGCTGGAGCCGCTGGTGCTCAGCGTGCCGTTCCATATCTGGGTGATGCTCTGGCCGCTGCCGAGGCTCCACCCGACGGTCCAGCCGTTGATCGCCGAGTTGCCGGCCCGGACGGTCACCTCACCCTGGAAACCACCGGGCCACGACCCGATGGTCTGGTACGTCGCCGTGCAGGCGCCAGCCGGCGGGGCCGTCGTGGGCGGTGCGGTCGTCGGGGGAGCGGTGGTCGGTGGCGCCGTCGTCGGTGGCGCGGTGGTGGGCGGTGCCGTCGTCGGCGGGGCGGTCGTCGGGGACGGCGACGGCAGGCCCGGCGGGACGAGCGGGCAGGTGTTGCGGTACTGCAGCACCCCGGAGGAGTCCATCAGCGGGCAGAGGAACTGGGTGTACCGCAGGTCGTTGTCGAGGAAGATCTTGACCCAGGGGATCATCGTGCGCATCAGCAGCGTGTTCGGTCGGGTCGGGAAGCTGTGGTCCAGCCCGGCGGCCTCGAGGTACGCACCTTCGGTCGTCGACGGCAGCCCGTTGTAGAGGTTGCTGACCGACGACGGGGTGGTGACCGTGTCATTTTGTCCCGAGTAGAGCAACGCCGGAACCTGCATGTTGGTCAGGTTCTGCGACGGCGAGAACGGCGTGAAGCCGACTGCGGCCTTCAGCGCTGGCCGCCGCAGCGCCGCGCTGAACGCGCCGCCGCCGCCCATCGAGTGACCCGCGACGGCGAGCCGGTTCGGGTCGACCCGGCTGCGCACCGAGCTCTGCCCGGTGAGGTAGTCCAGCGCGGCCAGCAGCTGGGTGCCCCGGGCGGTGTCGAAGTCGTTGCGGTCGTTGGTCTCGATGCCGATGACGACGAAGCCCTGCGAGGCGAGCCGGGGCCCCATCCAGGCGAGTTCGACGGAGAACAGCGCGGTGTACCCGGGGGAGATGGCGATCGCACCGAAGGTGCCCTGGCTGGTGTCGGTCGGGTAGTAGATCATGCCGCCGTTGAAGCCGTACCCCGGCGGGACGCTGACCTGCGCGGTGGCGAACGGTCCGTTCGGAGCGGCGACGCTCGCCGGGGTCGGGTCCGGACCCCGCTCGTACGGGTTGTCGGCGGCCACCGCCGCCGGGCTGGTCGCGACGATGCCGGCGGCCAGCCCGAGGACGGCCGCCGCTGCCGCGGCGAGCAGCGCGAACGGACGCCGCCGGGCCAGCCGCCGGCCGGTCGGTACCCGGCCGTCGGCAGGCGGTGGATGGGCGATGCCTTATCTGGACATCGGGTGTCTCCTTGACCGTGTGGGGTGCCATCGAAACGATAGACATCGATGTGAACGGTCACGTTACACAGCACGCGGGCTGGTCATCAATCGCCGATCGACTCTGGTCCAAAACAGACACTTGTCAGTACGAGGTCCTGCCGTCGAAAATCTGGCACAGAAATCTCTGCATCAGGACAGCCAGTTGCTCGCGGCCAGGGTGCCGAGCAGCCGCAGCGCTGAGGCGCTGCGATCATCCGCTGCGCGGTACACGATCAGCTGCTGACCAGGGGCTCCACGCACATCGAACGCGTGGTACGTCAACGTCAACTCACCGACCACACTGTGCCGGAACGTCTTCGCCTCATGGGTCTTGCCCCGTACGTCGTTGCGCTGCCACAGCCGGCGGAACTCCGCGCTGGCAGCGCCCACCTCCTCGACCAGGTCGTGGGCCCGCCGGCGGTGCGGGTCGTGACCGAGGGCGAGGCGCAGGTTCGCCACGCACGCCTCGGCGGAGCGGCGCCAGTCGACGAAGAAGGTCCGGCCGGCCCGGTCCAGGAACGTCATCCGCACCAAGTTGTCCGGCTCGGTGAAGTCGGCGTAGAACGCGTCGGCGAGCGCGTTGCCGGCCAACAGGTCGAGCCGACGGTCGACCACGATCGCCGGGGTGTCCGGCCAGGCGTCGAGCAGCTCCCGTAGACCTTGGTCTACCTGCGGGCGGGCCGGTGCCGGGTGTGACGTCGGCCAGCCGGAACAGGTGGTCGCGGGCGTCGGCGTCGAGATCGAGCGCCCTGGCCACGGCATCCAGCACCGACGCCGACGGGTGGCGTTCCCGGCCCTGCTCCAGTCGGGTGTAGTAGTCGACGCTCACCCCGGCCAGCACCGCGACCTCTTCGCGGCGCAGGCCGGCGACCCGCCTGGTGCCGCTGAAGGTCAACCCGACATCGCCCGGCGTGAGCCGGGCCCGTCGGGCCACCAGAAAGGCGCCGAGCGCGGTGGTGGGCATGCCACCCACGCTAACCAGCGCAAGCTCCGGCCATCCAGGGTGCACCACACCCTGGTTACGCCCGGCCTGGTTGGCCGTCGCACCGGCCCGCACGGTGGACAGGTCCCACCCTGCGACAAGGAGCGAACCATGACGTTGTTCAGCGGTGGCGCGGTCGTCACGATGGACCCGACGATCGGTGACCTTGCCTCCGGTGACGTGCTCATCAGCGGCGACCGGATCGTCGCCGTCGGCACGGACCTGCGGTCGCACCCGGAAGCGGCCGGCGCGACCGTCGTCGACACTACCGGCGGCATCGTCTGCCCCGGCTTCGTCGACACCCACCGGCACGCCTGGCAGGCGCAGCTGCGCCGCAGCATCCCCGACGTGGGCGACCTCGGCGAGTACGTGATGTCGACGCTGGCCGGCGTCGCACCCGCGTACACCCCGAACGACATGTACGTCGGCACCCGGCTCGCGGCGCTCACCGCCCTCGACGCCGGCATCACCACGATGCTCGACTTCTCGCACAACTCCCGCACTGCGGCTCACTCGGACGCGGCGGTGCAGGCGCTGGTCGACACCGGCATCCGGGGCGTGCACGCCTCGATGGGTCCACACTTCGGCGACTGGGACAAGCAGTGGCCCGCCGACCTGGTCCGGCTGCGGGAGAAGTTCCACGGCGCCAACGACGCTCTGGTGACCGTACGGCTGGCGGCGCTGGCCACCGACGAGATCGCCGGATCGGCGTTGGCGTACGGGCCGGAGCTGGCGGCACTTGCTCGCGATCTCGGCATCGGTGTCAGCATCGACGCCGTGTTCGGCGAATTCTCGTCGGCGGCGATCGAGAGCTGGGCGACCGCTGGTCTGCTTGGCCCGGACGTGACGCTGATCCACGCCACCGGGCTCACCGGGCAGGCGTGGCAGACGATCGGTGCCACCGGGACCACCGTGTCGCTGGCCCCGACGTCGGAGGCGCAGATCGGGCTGGAGACGGCGGTGCCGGCGATCGACGAGGCACTGGCCGTCGGCGTGCGACCCGGGCTCAGCATCGACGTCGAAGTGGCGCTGGCCAGCGACATGTTCACCCAGATGCGGGCGCTGCACGCGATCCAACGGATGCGCGCGGTGCACGCCGCGTACGGCACGGATCACCCCGTGGGGCAGCGGATCACCACCCGCGACGTGCTGGACTTCGCCACCGCGCAGGGCGCGCGGACCAACGGGCTCGGCGACGTCACCGGCTCGATCAGCCCCGGCAAGCAGGCGGACCTGCTGGTGGTCCGGGCCGACGACGTCAACACGATGCCGCTCAACGACGCGGTCGGCACGCTGGTGCTCGGCGCCGACGCCCGCAACATCGACACGGTCGTGGTCGGTGGCCGGGTCCGTAAGGCGGGCGGCCGGCTGGTCGACGTCGACGTCGACATCGACGAACTACGCCGTACGGTGACCGCCTCCCGCGACGCGATCCGCCGGAGGGTTGCCGGGTAGCGGCGACCTGAACTCGGTCTACCAGGCGACGACGCCCTGGGTGGACGGCTGGATCGAGCCGATCTGCACGTCGGCGATCGGCAACTCGCCGACTGCCTCTTCGCCGTCCAGACCGACGGTCCGGGCGACCACCGTCGTGCTGTCACCGGGCGCGCCGACCCGGACCGTGGTCGCCACCGCGCAGTCGGTCGACGCCGGGTCGCAGGTAACCCACTTGACGCCGGCGAACGCGGACTCGCCCGGATCGAGGTCGGTCGCCACGGGCGGCCCGGGCTGCTCCACCTGCTGCTGTGCGACGTCGACCGGGCTGCGGTCGGCGCGCTCGAAGGCCAGCGTCACCCAACCGTCGAGCTGACACGGTGCCGCTGAGTCGTTGGTCAGCGCCAGCATCGCCACCCCGGCCTTCTGGAAGATCACGTCGACGGCCAGGTCGGTACTGGCGCAGGCGGCCGTACCGCCGTCACCCGGCGCGTCGGATCCGGTGCCGGACGGGTCGGCATCGGCGGTCGGCGCTGCGCTGGCGGTCGGCGACGTGTCGGTGGTCGGCTCCGCATCTGGCGCGGCGTCGCCGCAGGCGGCGAGGGTCAGCGCGGCGGGGATCAGACAGGCCACGGCGGCGGTACGGGCAACACGCATGGAGGGCTCATTCCTCTCGACAACGGGTGGCTGTCGGCGACAGCCATGTTGATCGGCATCGGACCGTACCGCCGGATGTGCCCCGCGACCATGTGCCAGAAACCGGTCACATGCCAGGAAAGCACCACGATGCCAGGTGTGCCAGGTCCTTCGCTCCGCCGGTGGACACCCGCTCCGGCGCGGGCCGATCGTCGACCGGCGCAGCGATGTCGCGGGCGATCCGGCGTACCCCGGTGGTGGCGTCCAACCGCGACGTCCACATCTGCCAGCGGTCCGACCCACGGCCGCGTAGCCGCCGGTCGACCGTGGCGTCCACATCGGCGGCGGTCGGCTGGGCGGCGAACACCCCGTCGAGATACTCGACCAGGCCGTACCGTCGGCCGCCGCGATCGTCCACCCGATGGCAGTACGCCAGCACCCATGCGTCCTCGCAGCAGCGTACGGCGTACAGGTCGCCGGCGCGGACCTCGCCGCGCAGCGCCACCGGCAGCGGCGCCGACCGGGCACCACGCCGCGCTGACACCGGCTTCGCTGACACTGAGGTCGGTGCCGGCGGTCGGTCGGCTGGCCGGGGCAGGTGCCCGAACAGCCGCCGCGCCAGCGACTCGGTCACCCCGTCGGCGGCCCGCCAGAACGACAGCGGCGCGTCCACCTCGACCCGGGCGCTCGGCCGCCGGTCCCGATCGCGGGCCGTGGTGAACGCGGTCAGCATCCCCGGATGGTCCGCCGTCTGCAGGACGCCGACGAAGGCGAGATCCTCCAACAGCGACCGGTACGTCCACTTGTCGGCACCGGGCAGCAGCCCGGCTGCCCGCAGCGCCTGCACCGCCCCGCCGGCCCGGGTCGTGGCCGGCAGCGAGCGGATCACGTCGAGGATCTCGTGCAGCACCCACACGTCGTACGGCTGCGGTGCCGGCAGCGGCGGGGTCGCCGACTCCAACGTCAGCAGGTAGCCGCACACGTCGCCGGGCAGCAGTGACCCGGACCGGGCCCGCTGCCACCAGGCGAGCGTGGTGTCGAGGGTCGTCTCGGCGGTCAGGGAGCAGACGTCGCAGCATCGGTCGCCGATCGGACCCGGATGCGCCGGCATGGTGGTGCCGAGCGCCCACGCCGGCAGCACCGCCCGCCAGCTGCGCGACGCGCTGCCCAGCCCGGCGACGAAGGCGTCGGCGGCGACCCGTTCCGGTACGGCGGCAGCGAGCCGGCGCAGTCCGGTGACCGCGTCGTCGTGCTCGAACCGGCGGAAGGTGTTCGGCGCCAGGCCGTGCGCGGCAAGTGCGGCCAGGTCGGCGGCGGGGATCGTCGACGGTACGCGGTGCACGTGTTGCCCGGCGTCGTCGACGTGGCTGTTCGCTGCGGCGTACACCCTGCTCAGCAACCCGATGATCTCGCCGACGTCCACGCGCCCCGAGGCTACCGCCGCCCCGCCACCGATCGACACCCGAGGGTGGTGCAAAAGTGCACCGCCCCCGGGTGTGTTGTAGGCACGGCATACCCGGGATGCGGAGTGCGACGTTGACCGTACACACCTTTACTCTCGTGCTCGATCGAAGTCCGACAGACGACGAGGTCGATGCCCTGTTCGCCGCCGCCGGATGTGACGACGCGGCCTTCGGCGTCGAGGGCGGACTCCCCGTCGCGGAGTTCGACCGGCAGGCGGACACCATCGCGGACGCGATCGCGACAGCCGTCCGAGCCGTCGAGTCGGTCGGCCTTACCGCGCTGCGGCTGATCGACCAGGACCTGGTGACGCTGGCGGACATCGCGCAGCGAGTTGGCCAGAGCTGGGAGTCGATCCGTCGGTACGTCACCGGTGAGCGTGGCCCCGGCGGTTTCCCGCCGCCGGTCAATCCGGCCCGCGACGGCGCGCTGTTCTACCGGTGGAGCGAGGTCGCCCCCTGGGTCAGCCGGCACCTCGGAATCAGTGTGCCGCAGGTCGACCCGTCACTGGTCGTGGCCAACCTGGTGTTGCAGGCTCGGCAGCACCGTGGCCAGGTGCCGCACATGGCGGCGTTGTCGGACCTTTTGGCGGCCTGAACCAGGGTCACTGCCCGACCTGGGTCACGGCGTAGCGGGTCGGGCGGTGTCCGGGGCGCAGGGCGCGCAGCGCGTTGAGGATCACCGCGACGTCGATACCCTCCTGGGTGAACGCGCCGGCCACCGGCGGCAGCAGGCCGAACGCGGCGACCGCCATCGCCACCACCGCCAGGCCCATGCCGACCGAGGCGCTCTGCACCGCGATCCGCCGGGACCGGTGGGCGATGTCGACCGCGTCGGCGAGCCGGTCCAGCCGGTCACCGGTCAGCACCGCGTCGGCGACCCCGGCCGCGGCGCTGGTTCCGGTGCCGCCGACCGCCACGCCCACGTGGGCGGCGGCCAACGCCGGGGCGTCGTTCACCCCGTCGCCGACCATCACTGTCACCGCGCGGGCCGACTCGTCGCGTACCCGGGCGGTCTTCTCCTGTGGCGGGCAGTGCGCCACGATGTCGTCCACCTCGACCTGCGCGGCGACCTGCTCGGCCACCTCCCGACGGTCGCCGGTCAGCATGACCAGCCGGGTGAACCCGGACTGCCGCAGCCGCCGCACCGTGCCGGCGGCATCGGGCCGCACCGGGTCGCGCAGCAGGATCGCCCCGGCGGGTACGCCGTCCACGCCGACCCACACCGCCGACAGCCCGTCGGCTTCGGCCCGGTCCCGGACCTGGACCGCCCAGTCCGGCAGCGGCCCGTCCGGCTGGCCGACCCGCACCGTACGGCCGTCGACCCGGCCGTGGACGCCCCGGCCGGGATCCTCGGTGACCTCGGCCGGGGCGGTCAACCGCAGGCCCCGGTCGCCGGCGGCCCGGACCACCGCGCCGGCCAGTACGTGCGGGGAGAGCTGTTCCACCGAGGCGGCCAGCCGCAGCAGCTCGGTCGGGTCGGCCCCGTCGCCGGTGACCACGTCGGCGGTCTCCGGCCTGCCGGTGGTCAACGTCCCGGTCTTGTCGACCAGCAGGGTACGGGCGTGGCCGAGCTGCTCCAGCGCACCGCCGTCGCGGACCAGCACGCCGCGGCGTGCGGCGCGGGACAGCCCGGCGACGATCGCGACCGGGGTGGCCAGCAGCAACGGGCAGGGGGTGGCGACGACCAGTACCGCGACCGCGCGGACGAACTCACCGGAGACGATCCAGCCGGCCCCGGCCAGCACCAGGGTGAACGGGACGAAGGCGGCGGCGTACCGGTCGGCCAGGCGTACCGTCGGTGCCTTGCCGGCACCGGCCTCGGTGGCCAGCCGGACGATCCCGGCGTACGTGCTGCCCTGCGCGGTCTCGACGGCGCGCAGCGCGAACGCGGTCCCGGCGTTGACCACCCCGCTGGCGACGCGTTCCCCGGCGGCCCGCTCCACCGGCCGCGACTCGCCGGTCACCACCGACTCGTCGAGGGTGGCCGGCTCCTCGGCGACGCCGTCGACCGGGACCACGTCCCCGGGGCCGACGACCAGCCGGTCCCCGGTGGCGATCTCACCCACGTCGACGGTGGCGACGGTACCGTCGGCGGCCCGCCGCCGGGCGGTACGCGGCGCGTGCGCGACGAGCGCCTGCAGGTCCCGGCCGGCCCGTCGCTGCGCGTACGTCTCCAGGGTGTGCCCGCTGGCCAGCATCAGCGCCACCACCGCGCCGGCCAGGTATTCGCCGGCCAGCAGCGCGCCGACCAGGGCGAGTACGGCGATGACGTCGACGCCGATCCGCCGCCGGCGCAGCGACTGACCCATCCAGCGCAGCGCCGGCAGCAGCGCGGCGACCGTGGCGGCCGCCCACACCCCGTCGGCGGCAGGGCCGGCGCCGGCGAGCCGGAGCGTGCCGCCGGCCAGCACGACGGCGGTCAGCGCCGTCAGCGGCGCCCAGGTCCGCCAGCGGACCGACCGGTGTCCGATGGTCGGCTCGTCGTCCATCGACCCAGTCTGCCGGCCGGCGGGCCTGGCGGTGGGCGGTACGCCGGGAACGAACACGCGGGTGACCGGGGCCCCGTCCGGTCACCCGCCGCCTGACCGTAGTAAGCCGTCGCTACCCGCGAACCCGCGTGGACCAGTACATCGGCCGGCATCCTCTCTGTCCGGTGTGCATCCGTACACGTTCAGGGTGCGTTGTCGACCGGGGGCAGGAGGGTGATCACGATCATCTCCGTACATCGGCGTACACCGACTAGCATCCGCTGCGGAGCGGGTCGTCGCACGGCGGGTCGCCACAGTGCTGGCTGACCAGTGAGGGTCGTGAGAGTCGCGATGGTGCATAGAGTGGACACGCGGCCGCCCGACCGGCTGGTACGCGATGCCGCCGGGGTACGGACAGTGGACGACCTCGCCGCGTTGCTGAGGGCGTTGCGGCGGCGGCACGCCCGCCGCGAGGGCCAGCGGGTGCTGTCCTACCGGGTGCTGGCCACCCGCGCCGGCTGGTCGCACACGGCGGTGGCGGAGTATCTCACCGGGAAGACGCTGCCGCCGACGGACCGGTTCGACGTGCTGGTCGGGTTGCTCGGTGCCAGTCCGATCGAGCGGGGGGTGCTGGCCAGCGCCCGGGACCGGGTCGACGAGCGCCGTCGCGTCACCGTGCCGGCGGAGCCGGCGGTCG
Organism: Solwaraspora sp. WMMA2080; assembly: GCF_027497395.1. GTDB lineage: Bacteria > Actinomycetota > Actinomycetes > Mycobacteriales > Micromonosporaceae > Micromonospora_E. Next base: position 6,513,084 of record NZ_CP114910.1, read on the forward strand.
ACCCGGTGGTCCGGGTGGTGCCCCGGCAGCTACCGCCCGCGCTGGGTCACTTCAGCGGCCGCCGTACCGAGATGGCTCAGCTTGACCGGCTTGCGCCGGACACCGGGCCGGCGCGGCGGACCGCCCCGGCCGGTACGGTCCGGATCGTGGCGGTCAGCGGCACCGCCGGGGTCGGCAAGACGACCCTCGTCGTGCAGTGGGCGCACCAGGTCGCCGACCGGTTCCCCGACGGGCAGCTCTACCTGAACCTGCGTGGGTTCGACCCGGACGGGTCGGTGACCGAGCCGGCGACCGCGCTGCGCCTGCTGCTCGACGCGTTGGGCGTACCGCCGGCCCAGGTGCCGGACGACCCGGACGCGCAGGCTGCGCTCTACCGCACCACGTTGGCCGGTCGTCGGCTGCTGATCGTGCTGGACAACGCCCGTGACAGTGCTCACGTACGGATGCTGCTGCCCAGTTCGCCGCAGTGCCTGGTGGTGGTGACCAGCCGGAACCAGCTCACCGGGCTGGTCGCCGCGCACGGCGCCCAGCCGTTGACCCTCGATCTGCTGCATCCGGCGGACGCGGCGGAACTGCTGCGGCGCCGGATCGGCCATCGGCGGTGCGCCGCCGAGCCGGCGGCGGTGGGCGGGATCGTCGCCCGGTGCGCCGGCCTGCCGCTGGCGTTGGCGGTCGTCGCGGCGCGTGTCGTCATCGCCCCGCAGATGCCGTTGGCGGCGCTCGCCGCCGAGCTGCGGGTCGCCCAGCACCGCCTCGACGCGCTGGCACCGGACGATCCGCAGCTCGGGGTCCGCGCTGTCTTCTCCTGGTCGTACCAGGCGCTGAGCCCGTCGGCGGCGCAGCTGTTCCGGCTGCTCGGCATCCACCCCGGTCCGACCGTGTCGGCCCCGGCGGCCGCGAGTCTCGCCGGTCTGCCGGTGGCCCGGGTGCGACCGTTGCTCGCCGAGCTGGTCCGGGCGAACCTGCTGAACGCGTGTCCCGGCGGGCGTCACGGTCTGCACGACCTGCTGCGGGTCTACGCCGCAGAGCGGGCCCGGCAGCTGGAAACCGGGTCGGCGCTCGACGCCGCCCTGCGGCGGCTGGTCGACCACTATGTCCACAGTGCCTATCATGCCGACCGAACCCTGCAGCCGAACCCCGCTCCGCCGGTGCCCGGTCCGGCCCGCCCCGGCGTCGTCGCCGAGTACCCGGCGGACAGCGAAGCGGCCCTGACCTGGTTCACCATCGAGCAGACCAACCTGGATGCGGTCTTCGACGCGGCTGTCGTCGCCGGGCTGGGGGCCGAGGCGCTGCACCTGACTCAGGTGGCGTACACCTATCTGGACCGGGGTGGGCACTGGTCGGCGCTGACCGTCATGCAGCGGTCCGCGTTGCAGTTGGCCCGGCGGGTCGGCGACATCGCCGCGGAGGCGGTGGCGAATCGCAACCTGGCCCGCGCGTACCTGCGGACCAACCGGCACGCCGAGGCGCATCATCACCTTGAAGCTGCCTTGGAGCTGGAGCAGAGCCGGGGGGATCTCGCCCGGCAGGGGCTCACCCACCTGCACCTGTCGTTGCTGCGGGAGCGCCAGGACCGGCACCGCGACGCGTTGGCGCACGGGCGGACGGCGTACGAGCTGTACGCGGCGGCCGGTGACCGGCGGGGGGAGGGCAAGGCGCTCAATGTGGTCGGCTGGCAGCACGCCCGGCTCGGCGAGTACGCCGAGACGCTCGACTGGTGCGGGCGGGCGTTGCAGCTGCTGCGGGAGCTTGGTGACTGGCCCGGGCAGGCGAGTACCTGGCACAGCCTGGGGTACGCGTACCAGCATCTCGGTGACCCGGACGAGGCCGCCGTCTGCTACCAGGAGGCGCTGGAGCTGTTCCGTCGGCTCGGTGACCGGCATCTGGAGGCGCTGGTGCTCAGCGACCTGGGCGACGTCGGCTACGACACCGGAGATCTGGCGGCGGCCGAGGCGTGCTGGGGCGCGGCAGTGGGCATCCTGGACAGTTTGCGGCATCCCGACGCCGAGCCGGTCCGTGCCCAGCTGAACGGGTTGACGGGCCGGGGTTGACGCGGGGCCGGGGCGATGCAAACATCGGACCCCGATGTTTGCGCAAACATCACGTGGCTGTGGTCGATGTTTGCGCAAACAAGGCCTTCGGCTACCAAGGGTTGGGCGTGATGACCATTCCTCAGGCGCGACCCCGCAGGCTGCCGCGCCGGCGCTCGCTGGCCGGCTGGCAGTTCGTCGCGCCGTTCATGCTGGTCTTCGCGCTCGTCTTCATCGCGCCGATCGGCTACGCGATCCACCTCAGCCTCTACCGGCGGCAACTGATCGGCGGCAACTCCTTCGTCGGGCTGGACAACTACCAGCGGGCGCTGACGGACCCGCAGTTCTGGTCGGCGCTCGGCCGGGTGGCCGTCTTTCTCGCCGTCCAGGTGCCGATCATGCTGTTCCTCGCGCTGCTGGTGGCGCTGGCCATCGACAGCGGCCGGTTGTACGGCAGGAGCTTCTTCCGGGTCGCGGTCTTCCTGCCGTACGCCGTACCGGCCGTCGTCGCCACGTTGATGTGGGGCTTCATGTACGGCACCCGGTTCGGGCTGGTCGGCAACATCAACGACGCGCTCGGCGTGACGCTGCCCGACCCGCTGCACCCCGACCTGGTGCTGCTGTCCATCGGCAACATCGTCACCTGGGAGTTCGTCGGTTACAACATGGTCATCTTCTATTCGGCGCTGCGTGTGGTTCCGACGTCGCTGTACGAGGCGGCCGAGGTCGACGGCGCCGGTCAGCTGCGGGTCATCCGCGCCATCAAACTGCCGGCCATCCGGGGCGCACTGGTCGTCGCCACCATCTTCTCCATCATCGGCAGCTTCCAGCTGTTCAACGAACCGAGCATCCTGCAGCACCTGGCACCCAACGCGATCACCACCTACTTCACCCCCAACCTGTACGCGTACTCGCTGTCGTTCTCCGGGCAGCAGTACAACTACTCGGCAACTGTCGCCATCGTGATGGGTCTGGTGACCATGGCGATCGCGTACCTTGTCCAGCTGCGCGGCATCCGGGAGGGGCAGTGACGCCCGGCCCCGCCCGGGTGCGGCGGCCCGCCCCCACCCGGGTGCGCAGACCCGGACGTAGCCTGACCCTGACCGCGCTGACCGGGATGGTCCTCGTCTACAGCCTCGTCCCGCTCATCTGGCTGCTGGTCAACGCCACCAAGTCGCAACAGGGCCTGTTCTCGTCGTTCGGTCTGTGGCTAGCCGACGACTTCGCACTGTGGGACAACGTCGTCGAGACGTTGCGCTACGACGACGGGATCTTCCTCCGCTGGCTGGGCAACACCCTGCTGTACGTGGTCGCCGGGGCCGGCGGCGCCACCCTGCTCGCCACCCTCGGCGGGTACGGCCTGGCCAAGTTCGACTTCGTCGGCCGACGGGCGGTCTTCGCGATCGTCATCGGCGCGGTCGCCGTGCCCGGCACCGCACTGGCCGTGCCGACCTTCCTGATGTTCAGCCGCCTCGGCCTGACCAACACCCCGTGGGCGGTGATCATCCCGTCGCTGATCACACCGTTCGGGCTCTACCTGATGTGGGTCTTCGCCGCCGAGGCGATCCCCGACGAGATGCTGGAGGCGGCGCGCTGTGACGGGGCGAGTGAGATGCGCACTCTGTTCCAGATCTGCCTGCCGCTGCTGGCTCCCGGCATCGTCACGGTGCTGCTGTTCAGCATGGTCGCCACCTGGAACAACTACTTCCTGCCGCTGATCATGCTGAAGGACCCGGACTGGTACCCGCTGACCCTCGGCCTGGACGCCTGGAACGCCCAGGCCGCCACCGCCGGCGGTCAGCCGGTGTTCCACCTGGTCATCACCGGGTCGCTGCTGACCATCCTGCCGCTGTTGGCAGCCTTCCTGCTCCTGCAGCGCTACTGGCAGTCGGGTCTGGCCGCCGGCGGCGTCAAGGAGTGACCACCCATCACCGAAGGGACACCCCATGAACGGCACCACTGTGCGGGCGGTCGCGATCGCTGCGGCGGCCACCCTGGCGCTGGCCGGTTGCGGCTCCGGCGACGACCCGACCGGCTCCGCCGGTGACGAGCAGGTCTCCGCCGCCGACGTGCAGGCCGCCCTGGAGGCCGGCGGCGAGTTGACCGTCTGGGCCTGGGAGCCGACCCTCGCCGAGGTCGTCACCGACTTCCAGACCGCCTACCCGAACGTGACCGTGGAGCTGGTCAACGCCGGCACCGGCGACGACCAGTACACCGCCCTGCAGAATGCGATCGCCGCCGGTGACGGGCTGCCCGACGCCGCCCAGATCGAGTACTACGCGCTGCCGCAGTTCGCCCTCGCCGGGTCGGTCACCGACCTCACCGGCTACGGGGCCGGCGACCTGGCCGACACCTTCACCCCCGGACCCTGGTCGTCGGTGAACACCGGCGGCGGCGTCCACGGTCTGCCGATGGACTCCGGCCCGATGGCGCTGTTCTACAACCAGGAGGTGTTCGACGAGCACGGCATCGACGTGCCGGCCACCTGGGCGGAGTACGTCGACGCCGCCCGCGAACTGCACCGGGCCGACCCGCAGGTGTACATCACCAACGACGTCGGCGACGCCGGATTCACCACCAGCCTGATCTGGCAGTCCGGCGGCCAGCCGTTCCAGGTCGACGGCACCGAGGTGCGCATCGACTTCACCGACGACGGCTCGGCCCGGTTCGCCGACACCTGGCAGCAGCTGATCAGCGAGGACCTGCTCGCCCCGGTCAGCCCGTGGAGCGACCAGTGGTACCAGGGGCTGGCCGACGGGACCATCGCCAGCCTCGCCACCGGCGCCTGGATGCCGGCCAACCTGATCTCCGGCGTCGCCGACGGTGCCGGCAAGTGGCGGGTCGCCCCGCTGCCGCAGTGGGACGCCGGCGGCACCGCCAGCGCCGAGAACGGCGGCAGTTCGCTGGCGATTCCCTCGGCTGCGGCGAACAAGGCCCTGGCGTACGGCTTCATCGAGTACGCCAACGCCGGCGACGGGGTGCAGATCCGGGTCGACGGCGGTGCCTTCCCGGCCACCACCGCGCAGCTGCAGTCGCCGGAGTTCCTCGGTACCGAGTTCGCGTACTTCGGCGGGCAGCAGGCCAACGAGATCTTCGCCGAGTCGGCCGGCAACGTCGTCGACGGCTGGTCCTACCTACCGTTCCAGGTGTACGCCAACAGCGTGTTCAACGACACCGTCGGGCAGGCATACGTGTCGGACAGCCCGCTGACCGGGGCGCTCGACGCCTGGCGGGACACCTGCGCCAGCTACGGCACCGACCAGGGCTTCACCGTCAGCTGACCCGGCGCGGACCCGGCACCGCCGCGATGGCCGGTGCCGGGCCCGCGCACCCACCCCCCAGAAGCGAGGAGACGTACGTGGCATTCGGTGGCGACTACCGCTGGCTGCGCTGGCCGGGCAACGGCGGCCCCCGGATCGGCTACGGTGCCGACTACAACCCCGAACAGTGGCCCCGGTCGGTCTGGGACGACGACGTGGCGGCCATGCGCGCCGCCGGGGTGAACATCGTCTCGCTGGCCATCTTCTCCTGGGCACGGCTGCAGCCCGGCCCGGACGAGTTCGACTTCGCCTGGCTCGACGACGTGATGGACCTGCTGCACGCCAACGGCATCGCCGTCGACCTGGCCACCGCGACCGCTTCGCCGCCGCCGTGGCTGACCGCCGCCCACCCGCAGATCCTGCCGGTCGACCGGCACGGCGCCACCGTGTGGCCCGGTGCCCGGCAGCACTGGCGGCCCACCTCGCCGATCTTCCGGGCGTACGCGCTGCGCCTGGTCCGGGCGATCGCCGAGCGCTACCGTGACCACCCGGCGCTGGCGGCCTGGCACGTCTCCAACGAACTCGGCTGCCACAACGTGTACGACTTCTCCGATGACGCCGCAGCCGCGTTCCGGACCTGGCTGCGGGACCGCTACGGCGACATCGACACGCTCAACCACGCCTGGGGTACGGCGTTCTGGTCGCAGCGGTACACCGACTTCACCCAGATCCTGCCGCCCCGGCAGGCCGCCTCCTACCCGAACCCGACCCAGCAGCTGGACTTCAAGCGGTTCTCCTCCGACGCGTTGCGGGAGCACCTGCGCGCCGAACGCGATGTGCTGCGGGCGGTCACCCCGGACATGCCGGTCACCACCAACTTCATGGTGATGGGGGAGTCGTCCGGGATGAACTATGCCGACTGGGCGGGTGAGGTCGACTTCGTCGCCAACGACCACTACGTGCACCCGGGACCGCAGGCCCTCGACGAACTGTCCTTCTCCGCCAACCTGACCGGCAACCTGGCCGGCGGACGGCCGTGGTTCCTGATGGAGCACTCCACCAGCGCCGTCAACTGGCAGCCGGTCAACCTGCCCAAACGCGCCGGAGAACTGGCCCGGGACTCGTTGACCCATGTGGCGCACGGCGCCGATGCGGTCTGCTTCTTCCAGTGGCGCCAGTCGGCGGCCGGGGCGGAGAAGTACCACTCGGCGATGCTGCCGCACGCCGGGGCCGACAGCGACCTGTTCCGCTCGGTCGCCGAGCTCGGCCGTACGCTGTCCGACCTGGCCGGTGTCGCCGGCAGCCCGCGCACGCCGGCACCGGCGGCGATCCTGTTCGACTGGGAATCGTGGTGGGCCTGCGAGCAGGACTCCCATCCGACGTCGCGGCTGCGGTACCGGCAGGAGGCGCTCGACTGGTATTCGGCGTTCCTCGCCCTCGGTATCCGGACCGACGTGCTGCCGGTCGCCGCCGATCTCTCCGGGTACCGCCTGGTGGTCGCCCCGATCCTGCATCTGGTGCCGGCGGCGCTCGCCGACCGGCTGCGCGGTTACGTCGCCGCCGGTGGTCACCTGGTGACCACCTACTTCTCCGGCATCGTCGACGAGCACGACCACATCTGGCTTGGCGGGTACCCGGGGGCGCTGCGGGATCTGCTCGGCCTGCGCATCGAGGAGTTCGGCCCGCTGCCCGACGGCGCACAGGTGGTGCTGGACACCGGCGCGACCGGGCAGCTGTGGACCGACCGCGTCACGGTGACCGATCCGCAGGTCGAGGTGTTGGCGGCGTACCGCACCGGCGAGTACGCCGGTCGGCCGGCGGTCACCCGCCGTACGGTCGGTGCCGGTTCCGCCGGCTACGTCTCCACCCGGCTCGGGGTGTCCGATCTGGCCGGTGTGCTGGCGCGGTTCGCGACGGCCGCCGGGGTGCGCAGCGACCTGCCGGAGCGGCTGCGTGGCCGGGTCGAGTTGGCCGTCCGGGGCGAGCACTGGTTCCTGATCAACCGGACCGACGAGCCGGTGTCGTTGGCCGACGTGGCGGGCGTACCGCTGGTCGGTCCGGCCGAAACGCTGCCGCCCCGGGGGGTCTCGGTACGGGCGGTGCCGACGGCGCACTGACCGGTCGTGGGATCCGGTCAGCGTGCCGTCGGCGCCGCTGGGTCAGCGTGCCGTCGGCGGGGCGGCGGTACTGGCCCGGACCACCAGGCGGGTCGGTACCAGGTTGGTGCCGGTCTGCGCGGTGCCGGTGCGGACCTGGTGCAGCACCGCCTCGACGCAGCGCCGGCCGACCTCGGCGAAGTCCTGGTGGACGGTGGTCAGCGGCGGGATGAACGAGCCGGCTTCGGCGATGTCGTCGAAGCCCACCACGCTGACGTCACGCGGCACCACCCGGCCGCGTTCGTGCATGGCCCGCAGCACCCCGAGCGCCATCTGGTCGTTGGCGACGAAGATCGCGGTGCAGTCCGGTTCGTCTGCCAGTTCGAGTCCGGCCCGGTAACCGGCCCCGGCCGACCAGTCGCCGCGGCGCAGCGCCGGCACCTGGCGGCCGGCCTGCGACAAGGTGGTACGCCAGGCGGCCGCCCGCCGCTCTGCGGCGTACGACTCCGGCGGCCCGGCGACGTGCCACACCGTACGGTGGCCGAGGTCGAGCAGATGCCGGACTGCCTGCCGGGCACCGTCGGCCTGGTTGGTGTCGACCACCCGGTAGCGGTCGCCGGCATCCGAGTCGACCACGACGAGGTGCACGTCGGGAGGTAGCAGCACGGTGCTGGTGTCGAGCAGGTGCACCTCCATGATCACGATGACCGCGTCGACCGCGAGTTCGCCGAGCCGGGTGAAGGCACCGAGCACCCGGTCCTGGGTGGGAGCGGCGACCGGGATCAGCGTGATCACGTAACCCTCGGCTGCGGCGTGGGTGGCGATCGCCTCCACGGTGTGGCTGTTGCCGGTGGTGGACAGGGTGAAGGTGATCACGCCGATGGTGCGGAACTCGCCGTACTTGAGCGCCCGGGCGGCGCTGTTGGGTCGGTAGCCGAGTTGCTGCATCGCGGCGACGACCTGCTGGCGGGTGCTGGGGACGACTCCCGGGTGCCCGGTGGACACCCGGGAGACGGTCTGGGTGGAGACCCCGGCCAGCCGGGCCACGTCGGCCATCGACACCCGGCGTGGGCGACGCCCCGGCGGGTCGGGTGCGGTCGAGCTCATCGGGCGTCGACACCTTCCTCTCCCGGTGTTGGCGATGCCCGGTGCCGGGGGTACGCCGGAAGCCGTGCTGACACTAGCAGTGCTCGCGATGTTTGCGTGAACATGGCGGGGTCCGGAGTCGCCGGCGAGCCCGCCCGCCGGGGATGATGGTCGGATGCTGCCCACCCCTCGCGCCCTGCTGCTCGATTTCGGCGGAGTCATCGTCGACGCCCCCTCGATGTCACCGCAGCCGACCCACCTGGTCGACCGGCTTTGCGCGCTCGTCGGCGACGCGTTGTCCGCCGAGCGGATCACCCGGTCGCTGATCGACGGGCAACGCGAGTACGCCGCCTGGCGGGACCGGATCGGCGAGCAGGACCGCCCCCGGGAGTACGGCCACGAACAGGTCTGGCGGGAGTTCATCACACCCGGCTGGCCGGCCCCGGCCCGCGACGCGGTGCTGCGCGAGGCGACCGCGTTGAGCTACGCGTGGACCCGGCGTGCGGACTGGGCGGTACGCCCCGGTATCCGTACCGCGTTGGACGTCGCCGCCGACGCCGGTCTGCCGCTGGCGATCGTCAGCAACACGTTGTGCGGTGCCGCGCACCGCGACTTCCTGGACGCTGTCGGTCTTGGCGACCGGTTCGCCGTACAGATCTACAGCGACGAGGCAGGGGTGCGTAAACCCAACCCTGAGGTCGCCTGGCTCGCGGCGCGGGCACTCGGCGTACCGGTGGCGGACTGCTGGTTCGTCGGGGACAGCCCGGCCCGGGACATCCCGTGCGCGCGGCGGGCCGGTGCCGGTGCCGCAGTGCTGATGGTCTCGGCCCGCACCGGTCGGGAACGCGGCCAGCCCGACGGGGTGCCGGACGTGACCGTCGACGACGGACACGGGCTGCGGCGGCTGATCGAGACCGCGTTCCCGGCCGGTGTGGACTGACGGCGCCGGCACGGGTTGCCCGGAGGTCGGTGAACGCGGTCTGCACCAGGCGTCCGGATCGCATGGACTCCCTCCTTGATGGGAGGGTATCGGCGCGCCGTTCCGCCCGACGACCATCGAACGACGACCGGTTCCCAGCGTGCACCACCGCTGCCGGTGCAGGCGTACCCCCTCAGCGGAATTGCCTGTGCCGTAGGCCTTTTCCGGGTCGGAGCGCCAATTGGGCAGTGTTGGCGTCGGATAGGAATGGCTTGCGTCTATGATGGAAAGGCATGGACATTTTGCGCGAAACGGTGGCGCTTTGCCGTTTTTCCGTGCACAGTGTTTCCGTGAGCGACAGCGGACCTGATGGCGAGTACTTCTGGTGCCTGCGTCATCAGCGCGTGGAGTCCGGGGCGGACCTGTGTGCCGCCAAGTACCGGCTCGGTCCCTACGCCTCGAAGGCCGAAGCTGAGCAGGCGCTGCAGCGGGTGTCGGAACGTAACGAGGAGTGGGAGACCGAGGACGCCCGCTGGACCGGGGAGCAGGACTAGGCCGGTCCGGCCTACCTGGGTCGGATTCCGGAGACTCCACAGTCTCCATAGGGGACAAATCCATTGAAAGTCCGCAAGGAGGAGAAAGCCATGGTTGCTGGCACCAAAGCCGCGACCCGTCCCGCCACCCGGCGGGCGTCGAGCACCGGCACCACGAAGACCGCGGCGAAGAAGACGAGCCCGGCAGCGAAGAAGACGTCCGCACGGAAGGCGTCCGCGACGGCGGCAAGGAAACCCGCTACGAAGAAGACCAGCCCGACGGCGCGCAAGACGAGCCCGACGGCGAAGAAGGCTGCGGCCGAGAAGACCAGCCCGGCGGCGCGCAGGACGACGGCCACAACGCGCAAGACCACTCCAGCCAAGAAGACGACAGCCACCGCGCGCAAGACCAGCCCGGCGAGGAAGACCGCGACCGCAGGCAAGAGTACGGCCGCGAAAACCACGGCGACGACGACCGCGACCAGGTCCACGCCGGCCAAGGGCACCACCGGCCGGGCCGGGAAGAAGGTGGCAGCCGCGACGAAACGCACCGCTGGCCGGGTGCAGCGAGCCACTTCACCGAAGAACGCCACCCCCGCTCAGCGGGGTACCGCCAAGAAGGCGGCGGCCACCCGGAAGACCGCGAAGAAGACCACCAAGAAGGCGGGGACCCAGACCGCCCGCAAGGCTGGCCGCTGACCAGGGCGCACGGCCGCCGCATCGGCACACCCTGACCTACCGGCCGCCGACGCGCCACCGGCGCGTCCGTGGCGGCCGGCTGATTAGGAATGATCCGTGCCGTTGCCCCGCCTGACCGCGTCCCGGATCGACTTCCGCGCGTTGCGCCGCGAGCTGGAACTGCCCACCGCGTTCCCGCCCGCGGCGCAACGCGAGGCGGACGAGGCTGCGTCGCGCGTACCGCCGCCGGAGGCCGACCTCCGACGCCGTCCGGCCGGCCGTCGTGTGGACGCTCGACCTGGCCGCCGACGGCGCACTGGTCGACACCCGGCTGGAACGCGCCCGGGTCCGCAGCCGGGCGCAGCTCGACTACCCGACCGTGCACGCCGCACTGACCGCCGGTCGGCTCGCTGAGCTCGCCGAGCCGATCGCCCGGCTGCCGCGCATCGGCGGGCTGCTGAGCGCGCGGGCGGCGGCGCGGGGCGCGGTCGCGCTCCCGCTGCCCGACCAGGACGTCGAACCAGCCGGCCACGGCTGGCGACTGGTGCTGCGTCAACCGCTGCCGATCGAGGAGCACAACGCCCAGATCTCGCTGCTCACCGGAATGGCTGCCGCCGACATCATGCTGCGGGCCGGCGTCGGTCTGCTGCGTACCATGCCGGCACCGCAACCGGCGGCGGTGACCCGGCTGCAGGCGGCGGCCCGTGCCCTGGGTGTCTGGTGGCCGCCGGGCGCAGCCGTCGGTGAGGTCACCGCCGGAGTAGACGCGGCACAGCCGCGCGGCGCCGCGTTCCTGGACCACGCCGCCGAGCTGCTGCGCGGTGCCCGGTACACCGCGTTCGCCGGCCAGCCGCCGGCAGAATCCGGCCACGGCGGGGTCGGTGCCCCGTACGCCCACGTCACCGCGCCGTTGCGGCGGCTGGCCGACCGGTACGCCACGGAGGTCTGCCTGGCGGTGACCGCTGGCCGGGAGGTACCCCCGTCGGTCGCCGAGGCGCTGCCCCGGCTGCCGGAGGTGATGGCCGGTACCGACCGGACCGCCGGTGCGGCGGCCCGCGCCGCGATCGACTTGACCGAGGCGGTGCTGTTGGCGAACCGGGTCGGTGCGGAGTTCGACGTTGCGGTGCTGGACGCCGACCCGGGCACCGCGAAGCGGGCGCCGCGCGGCACCGTCGCCCTCGACGAGCCGGCGGTGATCGCCCGCTGCACTGGCGCTCCACCGGTCGGCGAACGGGTCCGGGTCCGGCTGGTCACCGCCGACCCGGCCAGCCGGCGGGTGATCTTCCGGTACCCGGCCGACGAGCCTGGACCGGTCCCCGTCGCGGACGGCGGCTGACCACATCTCGGAGCAGGTGGTGGCCGGTGCGGAACCGGGTGGTGGTCGACGTCACGGTCCGGTCCCGTGCGGCCGTCCGGTGGGTGAGGATGAGCGGATGGGATATGACGCCAGCACACTGCCCGACGTCTCCGGCCTCACGGTCGGCATTATCGGCGGCACCGGCGACCAGGGACGGGGCCTGGCGTACCGGCTCGCCCGCGCCGGTCAGCCGGTCCGCATCGGGTCCCGCGACGGTACCCGGGCCGCCGCCGCGGCCAAGGAGATCGCCGCGTTGCCCGGGGTCGCGGCCGGGGTGATCAGCGGCGGCGGCAACGACGAGGTGGCCGGCGGGTCCGACTTGGTGATCATCGCGGTGCCGTGGGAGGGTCACGAGGCGACCGTCGCCGCACTGCGCGACCCGCTCGCCGGCAAGATCGTGGTCGACTGTGTGAACCCGCTCGGCTTCGACAAGCAGGGCCCGTACCCGTTGCCGGTGGCACAGGGCAGCGCCGCACAGCAGGCCGCGGCGCTGCTGCCCGACTCGCGGGTCTGCGCCGCCTTCAACCACCTGAGCGCGCCGTTGCTGGCCGACCCGAAGATCGAGCGGATCGACCTGGACGTCCTGATCTGCGCCGAGGACCGGGAGGCGGCGGCGGTCGTCGCCGCGCTCGCCGCCCGGATCCCGGACATGCGGGGCATCTACGCCGGCCGGCTGCGCAACGCGCACCAGATCGAGGCGTTCACCGCCAACCTGATCGCCATCAACCGCCGGTACAAGGCGCATTCCGGGGTGCGGGTCACCGATCTGTGAGCTCCGCCCAGTCCCGGCGGATCTCGCGATCCGCCGGGCCGGACGGTGACGGCGGTCGGTCAGAAGGTGTGTGCGGCGGTGGGGAACCGGCCGGCACGGACGTCGTCTGCGTACCGGCGGGTCGCGTCGGCGAGCACCCCGGCGAGGTCGGCGTAGGGCTTCACGAACCGCGGGGTCGGGCCGGACCGCATGCCGGACATGTCCTGCCAGACCAGCACCTGCGCGTCGGTCTCCGGGCCGGCGCCGATGCCGACCGTCGGCACCGGCAGGTCGTGGGTGATCCGCTTGGCGACCACCCCCGGCACCATCTCCAGCACCACGGCGAACGCGCCGGCCTCGGCGACCGCGTGGGCGTCGGCGATCACCTTGTCGGCGGCGTCGCCACGGCCCTGCACCCGGTAGCCGCCGATGGTGTGCTCCCGCTGCGGAGTGAAGCCGACGTGCGCCATCACCGGGATGCCGGCCCCGGTCAGCGCGGCGATCTGGTCGGCGACCCGCCGGCCGCCCTCGAGTTTGACCGCGCCGCAGCCGCCTTCCTTCATGAACCGTACGGCGGTGCGCAGCGCCTGCGTCGGCCCCTCCTCGTAGGAGCCGAACGGCAGATCGCCGACGACCAGCGCGCCCCGGGTGGCCCGGACCACGGCCCGGACCAGCGGCAGCAGTTCGTCGACGGTGACCGGCACGGTGGTCTCGTGGCCGAACACATTGTTCGCCGCGGAGTCGCCGACCAGCAGCACCGGGATGCCGGCCCGGTCGAAGATCGCGGCGGTGTACTGGTCGTACGAGGTGAGCATGGCCCACCGTTCGCCGCGTTCCTTGGCGGCGGCCAGGTCACGGGTGCGGACCCGGCGGCTGACCGGTCCGCCGTACAGTGCGACGGCCTCGGCCGGCGTGGCGGGATCGGCCGGCTCGGTGGACGTGGCTGACTGGCTGGGCCCGGCGCCCGGCGTGGATCGGGACATCGTCGTCTCCTCTCACCCTCGTGGCCGCGGTCGCGGTCCCCGGGGTACGTCCCGATGGTGCCACCGGTGGCACCGGCGCGGAGAGGCTTCAGTGCAGGAATTCACACCTCACCCGGCACCCGGTGGGTCTCATCCGTCGCCGGGCTCCCGCCACCGGTTGGTGATCGGCAGCCGTCGATCGCGGCCGAATGCCTTGATCGATATCTTGGTGCCGGGTGCCGACTGCCGCCGCTTGTATTCGGCGAGGTCCACCATCCGCAGCACCCGGTCGACCAGCGCCGGATCGTGCCCGGCGGCGACCAGGTCGTCGCGGCCGGCATCGCCGTCGATGTAGCCGGTGAGCACCCCGTCGAGGAGCGCGTAGTCGGGCAGCGAGTCGGTGTCGAGCTGACCGGGCCGCAGCTCCGCGCTGGGTGGTTTGGCGATCGAGTTCTCCGGGATCGGTGGTTCGTCGCCGCGTCGCACGGCGTCGTCGTTGCGCCACCGGGCCAGCGTCCACACCAGCGACTTCCAGACGTCCTTGATCGGGTTGAAGCCGCCGACCGAGTCGCCGTACAGGGTGGAGTAGCCGACCGCCAGTTCGCTCTTGTTGCCGGTGGTCAGCACCAGGTGGCCCTCCTGGTTGGACAGTGCCATCAGGATCACCCCGCGTACCCGGGCCTGCAGGTTCTCCACGGCCAGCCCGGAGAGCGAGATGTTGGCCAGGAACGGGTCCACCATCGGTTGGATCGGCTCGATCCGGTAGTCCAGGCCGGTCCGTTTGGCCAGTTCGGCGGCGTCGGCCCGGGAGTGTTCAGAGGAGAACTGACTGGGCAGCGAGACGCCGACGACCCGGTCCGGGCCGAGCGCGTCCACCGCGATCGCAGCCACCACCGCCGAGTCGATCCCGCCGGACAGCCCCAGCACCACCGAGGAGAAGCCGTTCTTGCGGACGTAGTCGCGCAGCCCGAGCACCAGCGCCGACCAGATCTCCGCCTCGGTCGGCAGCGGCTCGGCGACCCCGCCGCTGACCGGCCCACCCGTCGGGTCGACCGGCCGGTCACCGACCGCCACCCGGTCGACGGTCATCCGGTCCGGGCCGTCCGGGGTCTCCGGGGTGGCCGTCGCGTCGGCGGTCTCCGGGGTCGCGGCGCGGTCCTGCGCCGGGGCGTCCGCGGCCGGCAGCGTCAGGTCGTGCAGCAGCAGATGCTCGACGAACTGCGGCGCGCGGGCCAGCAGTGTGCCGTCCGCGGCGACGATCATGGAGTCGCCGTCGAAGACCAGTTCGTCCTGGCCGCCGACCAGGTTGACGTACGCCACGGTGGCGCCGGCCTCGGCGGCCCGCCGCCGCACCAGTGGCAGCCGGGCGTCGTCCTTGTCCAGCTCGTACGGCGACCCGTTGACCGTGACGACCAGGCCGACGCCGGCGCGGCGGGCGGCGGTGAACGGTCCGCCGGCCTGCCACAGGTCCTCGCAGATGGTCAACGCCACGTCGACCCCGCCGACGCGCACGACGGTCAACGCGGTGCCCGGCACGAAGTAGCGGTCCTCGTCGAAGACGCCGTAGTTGGGCAGGTGGTGTTTGAAGTAGGTGGCCGCCACGGTGCCGCCGTGCAACACGGCGAGGGCGTTGCGCGGACCCCGGCCGGGGTCGGCCTCGGCGCTGATCGCGGCCGGCCCGTCGGCGTCGAGGTAGCCGACCAGCACGGGTACGTCGCCGAACCCGTCGGCGGCCAGGTCGGCGGCGAGTTGCCCGACGCCGGACCGGGCGGCGGCGACGAACGACTCCCGGAACACCAGGTCCTCCACCGGGTAGCCGGTGAGCATCATCTCCGGGAACACGACCAGTTGCCCGCCGGCGTCCACCGCCGTACGGGTGTAGTCGCGGACCAGTCGGGCGTTGCCCGGTAGATCGCCAACGGTGGGGTTGACCTGGGCGAGGGCGATGCGCAGCGTCGGCATGTCGCTATCTTCCCCCAGCGCGACTCCGACCACCCCGCCGGTCGCAGACGCATTGCGGTGGGGACCGGTCAGGTGACTGTGCGGACATGCCCCGGTGCGCCCCGGTGATCGTGGTCTAATATCCCCTTCGTGACGATTGGTAGCAAAGAGCCGGAATGGTATGGACTGTCGGCTGGCCCCGCCAGGTGCGCGACCGGAGCGGTCCCGTAACGTCGGTGTAACGAGGTCGGTAAAGACTGGGCAGCTCAGGTGGGAGCCGACAGCACCTGGTCCTGCGCTGGAGGGCAGCAGCGCGGAGAATGGAACCGGTCCGGGCAGACCAGTGTCACGAGGGGTAGACGTGGACCGTCAGCAGGAGTTCGTGCTCCGTACTCTGGAAGAGCGCGACATCCGTTTCGTTCGGTTGTGGTTCACCGACGTGCTCGGCACGCTCAAGAGCGTCTCGGTCGCGCCGGCGGAGCTTGAGGCAGCATTCGAAGAAGGCATCGGCTTCGATGGCTCCGCCATCGAAGGGTTCGCCCGGGTCTTCGAGTCCGACATGGTCGCCATGCCGGATCCCACCACATTTCAGGTTTTCCCGTTCGAGGGCGGCGTCAGCGGCGAGAGCGCCCGGATGTTCTGCGACATCCTGCTGCCCGACGGTACGCCGTCCTGGGCTGATCCCCGGCACGTGCTGCGCCGGGCGTTGTCCCGGGCCGCCGACAAGGGCTTCACCTTCTACACCCATCCCGAGATCGAGTTCTTCCTGCTGGAGAACAGCCCGGCCGACGGGTCCACCCCGGTGCCGGTCGACTCCGGCGGCTACTTCGACCACACCACCCACGCGGTGGCCCGTGACTTCCGCCGCCAGGCGGTGCTCGCCCTGGAGCGGATCGGCATCTCGGTCGAGTTCAGCCACCACGAGGTGGCTCCCGGCCAGCAGGAGATCGACCTGCGCTACGCCGACGCGTTGACCACCGCCGACAACATCATGACCTTCCGCCACGTGGTCAAGGAGGTCGCCCTGTCGCACGGCGTCGCGGCGACCTTCATGCCCAAGCCCTTCACCGACCAGCCGGGCAGCGGGATGCACACCCACCTGTCGCTGTTCGAGGGCGAGCGCAACGCCTTCCACGACGCCGGCGATCCGATGAAGATCTCCAAGGTCGCCAAGGCGTTCATCGCCGGACTGCTGGTGCACGCCCGCGAGTACACCGCGGTCACCAACCAGTGGGTCAACTCCTACAAGCGGCTGTTCCCGCAGGCGCTGCCGGACCGGATCACCGAGTCCCCGGCGTACGTGTGCTGGGGGCACCTGAACCGGTCCGCGCTGGTGCGGGTTCCCGCGTACGGCAAGCCGAACTCGGCCCGGGTCGAGGTCCGCTCGCTGGACTCGGCGACCAACCCGTACCTGGCCTTCGCGGTGATGCTCGGCGCCGGCCTCAAGGGCATCGAGGAGGGCTACGAGCTGCCGCCGGGCTCCGAGGACGACGTGTCGGCGCTGTCCGCCGCCGAGCGCAAGGCGATGGGGTACGAGTCGCTGCCGGAGAACCTCTCCGAGGCCATCGAGGTGATGGCCAGCTCGGAGCTGATCGCCGAGGTGCTCGGCGAGCACGTCTTCGACTTCTTCCTGCGCAACAAGCGCTCCGAATGGGAGCAGTACCGCCGCGAGGTCACCCCGTACGAGCGTCGCCGCTACCTCGGCGCGCTCTGAGCAGGCTGGCGCCGCCACGCTATCGTCCCTCCCGACACTCGCCGCCCCCGCGGCGACCCGATCGGGAGGAACGTGCGTGCTGGAGGATCTGCTCACCGGAGCTTGGCAGAGCATCGTCTTCGGAGCGGTCGGCGTCGCTCTGATGGCGGCCGGCTTCGTGGTGGTCGACTGGCTCACCCCTGGGAAGTTGCGCGAGCTGATCTGGGTTCAGCGCAACGGCAACGCGGCGCTGCTGCTCGCCGCCAACCAGCTCGGCGTCGCCGGCATCGTCTTCACCGCGATCCTGACGAGCTACCCGTCGTTCACCAAAGGGCTCGCCTCGACAGTCCTCTTCGGACTGATCGGGCTCGGCATCATGGCGTTGGCCTTCGCCGTGCTCGACTGGCTGACCCCCGGCCGGCTCGGCGCGGTGGTCTGCTCCGACGAGCCGCACCCCGCCGCCCGGGTCAGCGCCGCGTCGCACTTCGGCGCCGCCCTGATCGTCTGCGCCTGCATCGCCTGAGCCGGCTCGTCGTCCCCGGCCGCCGCCGGCCGGCGCGAAGACGATCCTGGCGCCGGAGCAACCCCGCGAAGGGCGTTCCGGCGCCAGGACCTTTCGGGGGCGGGATCGGGTCAGGTGCCGTCCGGCGACTCGGCGGCGTTCGGCTCCTCGTCCGTACCGCCCATCGGGCCGCCACGGCCCGGACCACCGCCGCGTCCGGGGCCGGCGAGCACCCCTTCCTCGTACGCCTTGAGCGCCGCGTCGGCCTCGGCCCGGGTGAGCTTCCCATCGGCGACCGCCGCGTCGAGCCGCTCCTGCAGCGCGGCCTGCCGGTCGGCCGTCCCCTCCGGCCGATCTCCGCGTTCGGGCCGGTCGCCGGCCCGCTCCTCACGGACCTTCTCCAGGGCGGCGGTGACGTCGTCGGCGGAGACGCCGAGTTCCGCGGCCAGCGCCTCAGCCAACTCGGTCGTCTTCGCCGCCCGGCGCTCCTCGCCGGTCGATCCGTCGGCGCTGGCACTTGCACTCGGCTCGGCGCCCTCCTGCGCGAAGGCGATGGTCGGCGCCGCGATCCCGACGCTGAGCACGCCCGCCGCAGCCAGGCCGGCGAGCGCCCGCTTCCTCGTGATCCTTCTGGACAAGTCGACCTCCGGATGTCGTCTCGGTGTGGTGCGATGACCTGACCGACGGTGCCCGGCCGCCCTCAACGCAACCCGTGCCGAAGCTGTCAGTGGGCTGAGAGTCCGGCCAGCTCAGGTCAGCGCACGGCGGGGGAGACCGTGAGGGTGCCGGCGGCGGCGTCGAGGGTGGCTGGTACGCCGAGGCCGACGGTGCGTGGGGTCTGCCCGTGCCCGAGCGGCAGCCCACCGAGCACCGGTACACCGAGGTCGCCCAGCCGCTCGCCCAGCACCTGCGCGACGTCCACCCCGTGCCGGTCGGCACAGTCGGTGAACTGGCCGACCGCGACCCCGGCCAGGTGCTCCAGCGCACCGGCCCGGCGCAGCTGGGTGAGCAGCCGGTCCACCCGGTACGGCGGCTCACCGATCTCCTCGATCAGCAGGATCGCCCCGGTCAGGTCCGGCAGGTCGGCGGTGCCCACCGAGGCCGCGAGCACGGTCAGGTTGCCGCCGAGCAGGGTGCCGTCGGCCCGACCCGGCACCAGCACCGCCGCGCCGGCCTCGTCCGGCGACCGGGTGAGCACCGTCGGCACCGGCTCCATCAGCGCCCGGCGCAGCGACCCGGCGGACACCGCCGGGGTCCGCTCGTCGTCCCATGCCGCCACCGGCCCGTGCAGCGTCGCCAACCGGGCACCCCGCCACAGCGCCAGGTGCAGCGCGGTGATGTCCGAGTAGCCGCAGACCACCTTCGGATCCCGGCGTACCGCCGCCATGTCCAGCAGGTCCACCACCCGCTGGGTGCCGTAGCCGCCCCGGGCGCAGACGACGCCCCGTACCGCCGGATCGGCGAACGCCTCGGCGAGATCGGCGGCCCGCTGCCGGTCGGTGCCGGCCAGGAAACCGTGCCGGCCCAGCGCGTGCCGGCCCAACCGGGGCCGCAGGCCCCAGGCAGCCAGCACGGCCATCCCCCGCTCGACCGGCTCCGCTGCGACCGGCCCACCCGGGGCCACGATCCGGACCTCGTCACCGGGTCGCAGCGCGGGCGGGTGCAGCGTCGGAGCGCCAGGTCGGACCGGCTCAGCCGCTGGGGAACGCGGCTCGCCACCTCGGCGGTCGGCCGGTCGCGGGTCGGTCACCGGCGCGAGACTACGCGAGGTTCCCGGTCCGAGCGAGCAGATCTGGTCCCGGTCCGAGCGAGCAGATTTTACGAGTACGCAACCGCGAGCACGCAGGCACCACCTACGGTCACCGCCCCGGCCGATTGGATAGCCTCGACACGTGGGCAGCGCTCTGGTGATCGAGAACGACCCGACCGACGACCTGCGACGGCTGGGGGAGTGGCTCGCCGAAGCCGGCCTGCCGATCGAGGTGTGCCGCCCGTACGCCGACGACCCGGTCCCGGCCGACCTGGCCGACCGACCGGCGGTGATCGTCCTCGGTGGCCGTCCGTCCGCAGTCGGTCCGGACCCGGCCGCCAGCTGGCTGCCTGCGGTCGAAGGGCTGCTGCGCAAGGCCGTCCGCCACCGGATCCCGACCCTCGGCATCGGGCTCGGTGCCCACCTGCTCGCCACCGCGCACGCCGGCACCGTCGAACGCAGCGCCGCCGGCCCGGAGATCGGGCCCGCGCTGGTCGGCAAGCGCGACGCCGCCGCCACCGACCCGCTGTTCCGGTTTGTGCCCCTCGCACCCGACGTGCTGCAGTGGCACGTCGACGAGATCACCGAGCTGCCCCACGGCGCGGTGCTGCTCGCCGCCTCCACGCACTACCCCCACCAGGCATTCCGCCTCGGTGACCGGGCCTGGGGGCTGCAGTTCCACATCGAGTGCGACCGGGACATGGTCAGCACCTGGGCGGCTGGGTCCACCATCCTGACCGAGCTGCGCCTGCCCGCCGACGTGGTCGTCGACGCCTGCGTCGAGGTGCTCGGTGACATCGAGGAGGTCTGGCAACCGTTCGCCGTCCGGTTCGCCGCGCTCGCCCTCGGCCAGCTGCCCGACTCGGACATCCCCCGGACCCTTCCGCTGCTCGGCAGTTAGGCCCCCGATGACCAGACCGACCAGTGCCACCGGCCGGCTCGCCCGGTACGGCTTCGACGTCAGCGGTACAGACACCGTCCGGGCCGCCGACCTGCTCGGCCCCGACGGGCTCGGGTTGTGGCAGGTGCAGGCGCAGCAGCCGGTCGACCCGCCGGCCGCCGAACTGTTGACCGCGCTGTCCCGGGCCGCCGACCCCGATCTGGCGCTGCGTCAGCTGCACCGGCTCGTCGAGGCGCAGCGGCGCGACGCCGCCACCGGCAACGACGACACCGGCAACGGCACCGGTGGCGCCGGTGCCGGCGGGTCGCCGGTGCTCGACGCCCTGCACGCCGACCCGGGGCTACGTCGGCGGCTGATCGCCGTCCTCGGTGCCTCGTCCAGTCTCGGCGACCATCTGGTCGCCAACCCGGACCAGTGGTCGGTGCTCGCCACCGAGAACGGAGTGGCCCCCGCCGCCGACGGTGTCCTCGACGTCGCCCCGGCCATCACCGATGCCGACGCCGCGTCGACCCCGCTGGTCGGCGCGGCGGCAGTCACCGCGCTGCGCCGGGCGTACCGGTTGGCCCTACTGCGGATCGCGGCGGCCGACCTGACCGGCGGGCGGTGTCTCGAACAGACCATGGCGGCGTTGTCCGCGCTGGCCGACGCGACCCTGTCCGCCGCGTACGCCATCGCCGTCGCCGAGCTGCCCGACGGCAGCGATCCGCCCGGCCTCGCCGTGGTGGCGATGGGCAAGTGCGGCGGCGACGAGCTGAACTACGTCTCCGACGTGGACGTGATCTTCGTCGCCGCCGACGACGCCGACCTGACGGTCGCCACCACCGTCGCCACCCGGTTGATCCACATCTGCGGGTTGGTGGCCTGGCCGGTGGACGCCGCACTGCGCCCGGAAGGCAACCGGGGGCCGTTGGTCCGTACCCTCGCCAGCCACCTCGCCTACTACCAGCGGTGGGCCCGGACCTGGGAGTTCCAGGCGTTACTCAAGGCCCGGCCGGCGGCCGGCGACCGTGACCTCGCGCAGGAGTGGATTCGGCTGCTGTCGCCGCTGGTCTGGCACGCCGCCGAGCGTCCGGAGGCGGTCGAGGACGTGCGGGCCATGCGCCGCCGGATCATCGAGAACGTCCCGCCCCGCGAGCTGGAACGCGAGATCAAACGCGGCCCCGGCGGGCTGCGCGACATCGAGTTCGCCGTCCAGCTGCTGCAGCTGGTGCATGGTCGGGTCGACGAGACGCTGCGGGCCCCCGGCACGCTGCCCACCCTGCGGGCCCTGGTCGCCGGCGGGTACGTCGGCCGCGCCGACGGCGAGGCGTTGCTGCGTGGCTACCGGTTCCTGCGCGGTGTCGAGCACCGGCTGCAACTGCAGGGGCTGCGCCGTACCCACACCGTGCCGGCCGACCCGGTGGCGCTGCGCTGGCTCGCCCAGGCCCTCGGCTACGCCTCGACCCCCGAAACCGACGTCGTCGAGGCGTTCCGGGCCGACTGGGTCAGTCACGCCACCGAGGTACGCCGCCTGCATGCCAAACTGCTCTACCGGCCGCTGCTCGAATCCGTCGCCCGGGTGCCGGCCGAGTCGCTGCGGATGACCCCGCAGGCCGCCCGGCGTCGGCTCGAGGTGCTGGGCTTCGCCGACCCGGCCGGGGCGCTGCGGCACCTGGAGGCCCTCACCGGCGGCGTCTCCCGGACCGCCGCCATCCAGCGCACGTTGCTACCGGTGCTGCTGCAGGAGTTCGCCGACGCCCCCCAGCCGGACCGAGGGCTGCTGAGCTACCGGCAGGTGTCCGACAAGCTCGGCAGCACCCCCTGGTATCTGCGGCTGCTGCGCGACGAAGGCCTGGTAGCCGGCCGGCTCGCCCGCACTCTCGGGCTGTCCCGGTACGCAGCCGACCTGCTGGCCCGCGAGCCCGAGGCGCTGCGGATGCTGGCGTCCGACGCCGAGCTCACCCCGCGCGACGCGGCGGTGCTGCGCACCGGCTTCGACGCCGCCGCGGCCCGCCACCTCGGCAGCGGTGGCGGCGAGCCGCCGGATCCGGTCCAGGCGGTCCGCGCCGTGCGGGCCCTGCGCCGCCGCGAACTGCTCCGGCTGGCCTGCGCCGACGTGCTCAACCGGGCCGGCGCTCTGGCCCCGGCCCGGGAGGCCCGGGGCCGGCTCGAAGTGGCCGCCGTCGGTGCCGGGCTGTCCGCCGTGGCCGACGCCACGCTCGCCGCCGCGCTGCGGGTCGCGGTCGAGACCGTGCCGCCGCCGGGCGGTCTGCGGTTCGCGATCATCGGCATGGGCCGCCTCGGCGGGTACGAGATGAGCTACTCCTCCGACGCCGACGTGCTCTTCGTCTACGACCCGCCGCCCGGCCTCGCCGACGACGAGGCCAGCGCGGCCGCCCGCGCGGTCGCCGAGGAGCTGCGCCGACTGCTCGGCATGCCGGCCCCCGACCCGCCGCTCGGGGTGGACGCCGACCTGCGCCCCGAGGGCCGGCAGGGGCCGCTGGTGCGCAGCCTCGCGGCGTACGCCCAGTACTACGCCCGGTGGGCGAAGGTGTGGGAGGCGCAGGCGCTGCTGCGGGCCCGGTTCGTCTGCGGCGACCCGTCGCTGGGCGAGGAGTTCGTCGCCGTCGCCGACCCGGTCCGCTACCCGGCCGGCGGGTTGAGCCGGGAGCAGGTCGTCGAGATCCGCCGGATCAAGGCCCGGGTGGAGACCGAACGACTGCCGCGCGGCGCCGACCCGGCCACCCATACCAAGCTCGGCCGGGGCGGGCTCGCCGACGTCGAATGGGCGGTGCAGCTGACCCAGCTGCGGCACGGGCACGCGGTGCCGGCGCTGCGTGACACCCGTACCCTGGTCGCGCTGGCTGCGGCCCGTGACGCCGACCTGGTCGACCGGGCCGACGCGACCGCGCTGCGCGACGGTTGGGTCCTCGCCTCCCGGGTCCGCGACGCGTTGATGCTGGTCCGGGGCCGGGCCACCGACCAGCTGCCCCGGCACGGTGCCGAGCTGGCCGGGGTGGTCCGGTTGCTCGGCGGCACCGACCCCGGCCAGTTCCTAGACGACTACCTGCGGACCGCCCGCCGCTGCCGGGCCGCGGCGGAGCGGGTCCTCGGTGCCTGACCGCTGCGGCGAGCCCGGGACGCGGTACCACCTCATCCGCTACGTCGGCCTGGCCGGCGCGGTCGCCCTCGCGGTCGCCGCCGGCCTGGGCGGCGCGCTGCCCGAACCACCGGCCGCCGGCTGGGCGGTCTTCACCAGCGGAACCGGCGTGCTCAGCGTGCTCGCCTGGGCCGCCGGCACCGGCGCGATGACGTGGGCCTGGTGGTCGGCCCAGCACGGCGTGCCGTCGGTACAGTGGGCGTTGACCACCGTCGGCCTCTGGGTGGTGCCGCTGCTGGTGGCACCGCCGCTGGGCAGCCGGGATGCCTACTCGTACGCCTGCCAGGGCTGGATCCTGCGCGACGGCGGCGACCCGTACGCCGGGGTGACCGGGCAGGGCTGTCCCTGGGTCGACGCGGTCGCCCCGCTGTGGCGCGACACCCCGGCCCCGTACGGGCCGCTGTTCGTCTGGCTCGCCGGGCTGGCGGTGGCGGTCGGTGCCGGCCTGACCGGCGCCCTGCTGGCGTTGCGGTTGACCGCCGTGGCCGGGCTGGTGCTGGTGGCGGTTGCGCTGCCCGGCCTGGCCGCCAGGTGCGGCCTGCCGGCCGGCCGGGCGCTGTGGTTGACCGTCGGCTGCCCGGTGGTGCTCATCCACCTGGTGTCGGGGGCGCACAACGACGCGTTGATGGTCGGCCTGCTGGTCGCGGCGCTGTGGGTGATCGCCGCCGGATCGGCCCGCCGGCCCGCGATGGCGGCCGTCGCCGGCGGGCTGCTGCTCGGGCTGGCCGTCGCGGTGAAGGCGACCGCGCTGGTGGTGGTGCCGTTCGCGGCGGCACTCGCGGTGGCCGGGCCGCGCCGCCCGGCCGCCCTGGTGCGGGCCGGGGCGCTGGTGGTGGCGGGGGTGGTCGGCGCGGTCACAGCCACCACCGTGCTGTCCGGGCTCGGCCTGGGCTGGGTGGACGGGCTGACCCACAGCGGCGACTCGCGGCAGTGGATTTCGCCGCCGACCGCCGTCGGGCTGCTGATCGACTACCTGGGGCGGCTGTTCGGGGTGCGACTGGACGCGGTCGGGCCGGCCCGCGCGGTGGGCCTGGCGCTGCTCGCCGGCTTCCTGATGTGGCTGTGGTGGCGGGTGTGGCGTGGCGGTGGACCGTTGGCCGGCTGGCGGGGCCCGGACAGTCGTGCCGTGCCGGTGGCGGACTCCGTCGGCCCACCGCAGACCTGGGACCGGGGGACCGTGGTGTTCGGGGCGGGGCTGGCGTTGGCCGCCACGGTGCTTGCCGCGCCGGTCGTCTACCCGTGGTACCTCAGCTGGCCGTTGGCGCTGCTGGCCGGTGCCGCGTACCGCACCGGGTGGTTTCTGGTGCCGGTGGCGGTCGCCGGTTTCCTGGTCCTGCCGGACGGCACGGGGGTCGCCGCGCTCACCAAGGCGCCGGGCACGGTCGCCATGTGCGCCCTGATCGTGGTGCTGGTGGTGCGGGCGGTCCGGTCCGCCCGGCGCCCCGGGGCGAGCTGACGGGCGGCTGGAGGAGGTCCGGGCAACGAAACGGCGGTGGGGGCGAGCCGAGGCCCGCCCCCACCGCCGTCGCCCACTGCTGGACCGGCGCGGCCGGAATCAGCAGTCGAAGTACATCGCGAACTCGTGCGGGGTCGGCCGCAGGCGGACCGGGTCGACCTCGTTGGACCGCTTCCAGTCGACCCAGGTGGAGATGAGGTCCGGCGTGAAGACCCCACCCTCGAGCAGGAAGTCGTGGTCGGCCTCCAGCGAGTCCAGCACGGCCGGCAGCGAACCCGGCACCTGCTTGACGTTGCCCCACTCCTCCGGCGGCAGGTCGTACAGGTCCTTGTCGATCGGCGTCGGCGGCTCGATCTTGCTCTTGATGCCGTCCAGGCCGGCCATCAGCATGGCGGAGAAGGCCAGGTAGACGTTCGCCGACGGATCCGGCACCCGGAACTCGACCCGCTTGGCCTTGGCGTTGCTGCCGGTGACCGGGATCCGGGTACAGGCGGACCGGTTGCGCTGCGAGTACACCAGGTTGACCGGTGCTTCGAAGCCCGGCACCAGTCGACGGTAGGAGTTGACCGTCGGGTTGGTGAAGGCCAGCAGCGACGGCGCGTGGTGCAGCAGACCGCCGATGTACCAGCGGGCGGTGTCCGACAGGCCGGCGTAGCCGGTCTCGTCGTAGAACAGCGGCTCGCCGTTGAGCCAGAGGCTCTGGTGGGTGTGCATGCCGGAGCCGTTGTCGCCGAACAGCGGCTTCGGCATGAAGGTCGCGGTCTTGCCGCTGGCCCAGGCGGTGTTCTTGACGATGTACTTGAACAGCTGCAGCTGGTCGCCGGCGTGCAGCAGGGTGGAGAACTTGTAGTTGATCTCGGCCTGGCCGGCGGTGCCGACCTCGTGGTGCGACCGCTCCACGGTGAAGCCGGTGTCGATCAGCTTGCGGACGATCTTGTCACGCAGGTCGGCGTAGTGGTCGACCGGCGGCACCGGGAAGTAGCCGCCCTTGTAGTTGGTCTTGTACCCGCGGTTGCCGCCCTCTTCCTCGCGACCGCTGTTCCACCAGCCCTCGATCGAGTCGATGTAGTAGTAGGCCTGGTTCGCGGAGGTCTCGTGGCGGATCGAGTCGAAGATGTAGAACTCCGCCTCGGGTCCGAAGTAGGCGGTGTCGGCGATGCCGCTCGCCGCCAGGTAGGCCTCCGCCTTCTTGGCCACGTTACGCGGGTCCCGGGAGTACGCCTCCCGGGTGAACGGGTCGTGGATGAAGAAGTTGAGCGCCAGCGTCTTCTCGATCCGGAACGGGTCGATGAATGCGGTGGCGACATCCGGCAGCAGCAGCATGTCCGACTCGTGGATCGCCTGGAAACCACGGATCGAAGACCCGTCGAAGGCGAGGCCGGTGGTGAAAATGTCCTCGTCGACCGACTCGACCGGCAAGTTGAAGTGCTGCATCACGCCGGGCAGGTCACAGAAGCGTACGTCGACGAATTTCACGCCCTCGTCTTTGAGGTACCGCAGTAGTTCCTCGGGATTGGCGAACACACGTCCTCCTGGCACGTCGCACTGATGGCTATGCTGGTCGCGACGCTATGGCCGCGGAGTTGCCCCACCGTGTCTCTAATGTTTCCGCCGTGTTACGTCCCCTGCGGAGCGTGATCCCGACCAATCGTCCCCCGCAGGATACGGCAGATGGCCCAGGCTAGTCTGGCCGTTCGTGGGTATCGGAAGGGGGAGCAGCGTGGCGGCTAGCGCAAATGCGGCTGCGGGTGGGGCGACGGACGGTCCGGCGGGGTCGGGTGCCAAGGTGTCCAGCCTGCTTCGCCGCACCGGTGCCCTAGTGATTGACTGGCTACTCTGTGTGCTTATCTCCAGCCTGTTTGCCGACCCGGCCCGGTCCGGCTGGCCACCGGTAGTCGTGCTGATCGCCGAGTACGGCATCTTCCTCGGGCTGTTCGCCCAGACCCCGGGAATGTGGCTGGCCCGGATCCGGTGTGTCTCGGCCGCCGACGGCGGCCGGATCGGCGTACCCCGGGCACTGCTGCGCGGACTGCTGCTGGCCCTGGTGATCCCGCCGCTGGTGATGGACGAGCGGCGACGCGGCCTGCACGACCGGGCCGCCGGCTCGGTCGTCGTCGCCGTCCCCAGCTGACCCACGACCGCAACCGCCCGGCCCGGCCCACCGCACCGCCCGGCCCACCGCACCGCGCCGTCATTGCGGCGACCGGCGGTCAGCGGCCCCGGGTCTGCCGGAAAGCGCCCTTCGGCGGTCGCATGTTCTTCGGAATGGCGCCCTTGGGTAACTGCGGCCGGGCCGACAACGCGGTCAGCCGCTTGTCCAACGCGTTGACGTCCTTGCCGGTCAGGTTGCGCGGCAAGCGCATCAGCGTCGTACGCATCCTGCGGATCGACAACTCGCCCTCGTCGGTGCCGATCACGTAGTCGTACAGCGGCGCACTGCCGATCACCTTCGCCAGCCGCCGCTTCTCCTGACCGAGCAACCCCCGGACCCGCTGCGGGTTGCCCTCGGCGAGCAGGATCACCCCGGGCCGCCCGATCACCAGATGGACCATGTCCATCTGGGTGGTCGAACTGACCGCCGGCGTCACCCGCCAGTCACCGCGCATGTTCTCCAGCAGCGAGGCCGCCGCACCCGGCTGGCCCTCGGCGACGTTCATCATCGCCGTGTTGGACCGCAGGTTCAGCACGATCAGTACGGCGAGCAGCGCCACCAGGATGCCGACCGGCAGCCACATCCACCCCAGCTTCAGCGTCACCGGCACGGTGATCGCCAGCGGCAGCACGACGGCGGCCACCGCCAGCGGGACGAACCACTTGTCGCGCTTGGCGGTGAACGAGAACACCATGCCGATCTGCTTCAGCCGCTGGCCGAACGACACCTTCTCCTGGGGTTTCGCCATGCGAGGCAGTCTAGTTGCCGGGGGCGAAGCCGTTCACCGGGCGGTCAGCCGGCCAGCGGCTGGGCCTCGCGCTGGCGCAGCGCCTGCTGGTAGAGCCGGCCGGCGCGGTACGACGAACGCACCAGCGGGCCGCTCATCACCCCGGAGAAGCCGATCCGCTCGGCCTCCTCGCGCAGCTCGACGAACTCCTCCGGCTTGACCCAGCGCTGCACCGGGTGATGCCGTGGCGTCGGGCGCAGATACTGGGTGATGGTGATCAGCTCGCACCCGGCGGCGTGCAGATCGCGCAGCGCCTGCGACACCTCGGAGCGCTCCTCGCCGAGGCCGAGGATCAGGTTGGACTTGGCCACCAGGCCGGCCGTGCGGGCCCGGGTGAGCACGTCGAGCGAGCGCTCGTACCGGAAGGCCGGCCGGATCCGCTTGAAGATCCGGGGCACCGTCTCGACGTTGTGAGCGAGCACCTCCGGTCGGGCGGCGAACACCTCGTCGAGCTGGCCGGCGTCGCCGTTGAAATCCGGGATCAGCAACTCGACGCCGCAGCCGGGCTGCAGCGCGTGAATCTGCCGGACGGTCTCGGCGTACAGCCAGGCACCCCCGTCGGGCAGGTCGTCGCGGGCCACCCCGGTGACCGTGGCGTAGCGCAGACCCATCGCCGCGACCGACTCGCCGACCCGGCGGGGCTCGTCGGCGTCGAACTCGGCCGGTTTGCCGGTGTCGATCTGACAGAAGTCGCAGCGCCGGGTGCACTGGTCCCCACCGATGAGGAAGGTGGCTTCCCGGTCCTCCCAACACTCGTAGATGTTGGGGCAGCCGGCCTCCTGACAGACGGTGTGCAACCCTTCCCGTTGCACCAGCCCGCGCAGCTCGGTGAACTCCGGCCCCATCCTGGCCTTGACCTTGATCCACGGGGGTTTGCGCTCGATCGGGGTCTCGGCGTTGCGGACCTCCAGGCGCAGCAGGCGTCGTCCCTCCGGAGCAATGGTCACCCTTGCCAGCCTACGCCGGCCGGTGCCCGCTC
The DNA here is from genome assembly GCF_027497395.1 of Solwaraspora sp. WMMA2080. GTDB lineage: Bacteria > Actinomycetota > Actinomycetes > Mycobacteriales > Micromonosporaceae > Micromonospora_E. Next base: position 6,542,056 of record NZ_CP114910.1, read on the forward strand.
GGGCGGCCAGGCGACCGTGCGGCCACCGCTCACCGGGTGAGTTGGCTCACCCGAGGCATCGATCGGCCGGCGGACCCGAGAGCGGTCGGCTCAGCCGAGCGTGGGCAGGTGGCGCTCGACGACCGGCAGCACCTCGGCGACGGTCACCGGCCGGCCGAGCTCGGCGCTCAGCGAGGTGACACCGACGTCGCGCAGACCGCACGGCACGATCCGGTCATACGCCGTCAGGTCCGGGTCGCAGTTGATCGCGAAACCGTGCTGGGTGACCCCGCGGGCGACCCGGATGCCGATCGCCGCCACCTTGCGGGCCGGTCCACGGTCGTCGGCCGGCACCCAGACCCCGCTGTGGTTCGGCCCGTCGAGGCGGGTGGCGGCCAGCCCGAATTCGGCGCAGACGTCGATCAGCAGTTGCTCGACCCGGCGTACGTAGGCGACCACGTCGATCGGCTCCGACAACCGGACGATGGGGTAGCCGACCAACTGCCCCGGGCCGTGCCAGGTGATCTTGCCGCCCCGGTCGACGTCCACCACCGGGGTGCCGTCGACCGGGCGGTCCCACGGCTCGGTGCGCTTGCCAGCCGTGTAGACACTCGGGTGCTCCAGCAGGAGCACGGTGTCCGGCTCCTCGCCGGCGACCACGGCGGCGTGCAGTCGACGCTGCTCCGCCCAGGCGGTCTGGTAGTCGACGACGCCGGCTCGGACCCCGCGCAGGCGGGAAATGATGCTGGTCACGTCGTCCAGCCTAGTCCGCTACCGGTCGGTCGGGTCGGTCCGTGGTCCGGCTCACCAGCCGCCCTCCGGCGCCGGCCAGAGCCAGACGTCGGTGACCCGCTGCGGCGGGCCGAGCAGTTCGGTGGTCGCGGTCAGCAGCGCCTCGGCGTCGACCGGGAACTTCGCCCCGTGCACCCGGTCGGCGAGCACCACCGCCTCGGCATCCCAGTACCGCAGGTCGGCGCGGGCGGCGGCCCGGTCGGCGTCGGTGATCGGCGGCACCACGCCGGTGCGGGCGACCTCGTGCAGCAGCCCGTCGGTGGCCCGGGGGACCGGTCCGATCCGGCCCCGGCCGTCCGGTCCGCCGGGGCCGAGGAAGAAGCCGGACGGGATGGCGAACTCGCCCTGCCGGTGCGCGAACGCGTACGCCTGCCAACGTTGACCGTCGGGTAGCACATCGAGGGTGAACGGTACCGGGGCGAGCACCCTGCCCTGGCTGACGTGGTCACGCCAGGCACCCGAGGTGATGAAGTCCGGGATCGGCTCCCGTTCGATGGTGAGCAGACTGGCCGGGGTCAGCGGCAGCAGCGCCGCGACGAACGCCGCGGCCCACCACCGGCCGTACCGCGCCTGCCCGCCGGCCCGACGGGTGAGCAGCAGGCTCAGCGTCAGCGCCAGCAGGATGCCGATGACCGGGGTGACCACCATGGCCAGCCGGGCCGGCAGCGCGGCGTTGAACACCGGAGCGCCGGCCAGCGGGGCGTACGGCAGCGGGATGTCGGTGATCGTCCCGCCGATCTTCAGCCGGGGGCCGAGGGAGAGCACCGCGAACACGGCGGCGGTGACGGCGAGGGCCCGCAGCGTCGCTCGCCGACCGGGATCGGCGGCCCGCCAGAGCAGCACCAGGCAGCCGACGGTCAACATCAGCAGCGGTACGCCGAAGAAGCTGTTCTCCTCGGTCTCGTTCGGCGCCAGCCCGGTGCCCAGCCCGGCGACACCGGCCAGCGAGCGTTCCGGGAACGCCCCGTAGGCGAGGAGGTCCTCGCTGTGCACCCGGGCGTCGAAACCGGTGCCGTGGAACACCTGCGGGCCGAAGAAGTGCAACCACAACGGGTACGCCAACAGTGCGGTCGCCACGACCGCGGTGAGCGCCAGGCCGCGCAGCAGTCGGGGGAGCGCGTCGCGGACCTCGGCGGCGCGGCTGCGGTCCAGCGCCCAGACGCCGAGGAACACGCCGCAGGCCAGGGCGGTGAAGAACAGGCCCTCGGCGGCGATCGAGAAGGCCGCCGCGACGGCTACGCCGAGGATCAGGCCGTTGCGCACCCAGCCGCCCCGGCCCAGCGGCCGGGCCCCGGGGCGCCCACGCAGCGCGAGGACCCGCCAGACGATGATCGGCACCAGCCAGCCGGCGGTCCAGTTCAGGTGGGCGTTGGCGTGCGACACCATGGCCGGCGCGAAGCCGCAGAACAGTCCGCCGACGGCGGCCGCCAGCCGGGACGGCACGAACGGAGCGCCGTCGTCGCCGGTGGGTAGCCGGGACAGCAGCCAGTACCAGGTGAAGCCGGTGCCGGCCAGGTTGAGGGTGAGGATCACCAGGAATGTCGCCGGTGGCCCGATCAGGAAGGTCAGCGGCGCGAACAGCACCGCGTACACGGTGATCGAGGTGTTGACCGCGAGATTCACCCCGTCGGGGGCGTTGAGCAGGTACGTGAACAGCGGGTTCTCGCCGTGGGTCAGCGCGTAGGCGCCGTAGCCGAGCAGCCACTCGAACAGCGCCTGGTCGCTGGAGTTGACGGTGATCGCCCGGCTGTCCGGACCGGCCCACAGCCCGCTGGTGACCCAGCCGGCGAGGACCACCGCGACCACCGCGACGACCAGGTCGGCGCGCCAGCGGGCCGGGCCGCCGGCCCGGCCCCTCAACCGGCCGCTGGTCACCGGCCGGGTGGTCGCGGCGCTGTCGGGCAGTGGGGACGGAGCGGTCGGCACCGGCGGAGAGTACCAATTTCGCCCGACACGCCCGTGCCGTACCTAGGCTTGACGAAGTTATTGGAAATGACTTCCAATGTACGCGTACCTGTTGAGTTGTTTGGGAGAGATCCACGGTGAAGATCTGTTTTGTCGGTAAGGGTGGCAGTGGCAAGACCACCCTGGCGGCCCTGTTCGCCCGCCACCTCGCAGCCACCCCGGTCGGCCCCGACGACGGCCCGCCGCCGCTGCTCGCGGTCGACGCCGACATCAACCAGCATCTCGCCGCGGCCCTCGGCGCCAGCGACGACGAGGCGGTGCTGCTACCGGCGTTGGGCGACCACCTGGCCGACATCAAGGAGTATCTGCGCGGCGACAATCCCCGGATCGGCTCGGCCGCAGCGATGGTCAAGACCACCCCGCCCGGGCGAGGCTCGCGGCTGCTCACCGTCGCCGGGGCCAACCCGATCTACGACGCGCTGGTCCGCGAGGTGGCTGGTATCCGGCTCGCCGTCACCGGGCCGTTCGCCACCGACGATCTCGGCGTCGCCTGCTACCACTCCAAGGTCGGCGCGGTGGAACTGCTGCTCAACCACCTGGTCGACGGTGCCGGTGAGTACGTGGTCGTCGACATGACCGCCGGGGCCGACTCGTTCGCCTCCGGGCTGTTCACCCGGTTCGACGCCACCTTCCTGGTCTGCGAGCCCACGGTGCGCAGCGTCGGGGTCTACCGGCAGTACGTCGGCTACGCCCGCGACTACGGCGTCCGGGTGCACGTCGTCGGCAACAAGATCGACGACGAGTCGGACGTGGACTTCCTGCGCGAGCACGTCGGCGCGGATCTGCTGACCTGGATCGGGCGGTCGGCCTTCGTCAAGGCGGCCGAGCGGGGCCGGCACCAGCCGATCACCGCGATGGAGCCGGCGAACCGTGACGCTCTGGACATGATGCGCACAACCGTCGATGCTTGTGGCAAGGACTGGGCCAACTACACCCGGCAGGCGGTGGAGTTCCACCTACGCAACGCCGCCGCCTGGGCCAACGACCGGGTCGGCGAGAACCTCGCCGACCAGGTCGACCCGGAGTTCGTACTCGGACCAGACCTGCTGGTCCGCTGACCGTAGCGTGAGGAGAAAGCATGTCCCTCGACGTACCTGCCGCCCTGCTGGAGCGGGCCGAATCCGGCCGGGTCGACGACGCCGAATTCGTCGACTGCGTACGCCAGTCCCTGCCGTACGCCTGGTCGGTGGTGTCCCAGGTGGCCACCGAGGCCCAGGGTGGCACGGCCGAGTTCGCCGACCACGCGGTGCCGCCACCCAGCGAGGCCGAGCGTGGCCAACTGCTGCGGGCGCTGGCCAGCGACGCGATCCGGGGCGGCCTGGAGCGGCACTTCGGCGTCAAGTTCGCCTTCCAGAACTGCCACCGGGTGGCCGCCTTCAAACTGTCCGCCGTCGGCGGCGAGACCTATCAGGAGTTCATCTCCCCGGTGGCCCAGCTGCGCAACCAGTCACCCGAGCTGCGTGACTGCTGAGCCGACCATCTCGACGGCGGCCGGCGACCTGAACCAGCCAGCGGTGGACCTGTTCCTGCTGGCGGCACATGGTCTGCCGGCCACCGTCGGCTACGCGCGCGCCGCCGAGGCAGCCGGCCTCGGCGGCGTGTGGCTTGCCGAACACCACTTCGTCTCGTACGGGCAGTGCCCGTCCGCCACCACCCTGGCCGGCTACCTGCTCGGCGCCACCCGTCGGATCGCCGTCGGCACCGCGGCGGCCGTGCTGTCCAACCGGCATCCGGTCGCGCTCGCCGAGGAAGCAGTCCTGCTTGACACGGTCTCCGCCGGCCGGTTCCGGCTCGGGGTCGCCCGTGGCGGCCCCTGGGTGGACCTGGAGGTCTACGGCACCGGCCTGGACCGGTACCGGGACGGCTTCGCCGAATCGCTGGATCTGCTGAGCCGCTGGCTCTCCGGCGCGGCGACGGTCGGCGCCGACGGTCAGTTCTTCACGTTCCGCGATGTGCCGGTGGTGCCGCGACCGGCCCGCCCGATGCCGATCTGGATTGCGGCGACCTCGCCGGCGACGGTCGACCTCGCCGCCAGCCGCGGACTTGCCCTGCTGCTCGGGGTGCACGACGACGACGCGGCGAAGGCCGCCACGCTGGCCCGGTACGCGGACGTCGCCGCCGCCAACGGGCACGACCCGGCCATCGTGCCGCACGCCTCGGTGCATCTGATCGGGCTCGCCGACTCCCGGGCCGCCGCCGAGCGGGTGCTCCGCCGGACCCTGCCACCGTGGCTGGCCACCACCCGCGAGTACGTCCGGATCGACGGCTCGGCGCCGGCCCACCGGGACCTCGACGCCTACGCCGAGCACCTGCTGCGAATCCACCCACTGGGCAGCGCGGCCGAGTGCGCCGCGCGGCTTGCCGCCAGCGCGGCGACCATCGGCGCCCACCGGCTGGTGCTGATGGTCGAGGGCGCCGGTCCGGCTGCCACCGGCGACCTGATCACGGCCATCGGCACCGACCTGCTCCCGGCGCTGCCCTGACCGGTCTGGACGCCACCCGGCGCGGGGTCACCCCTGCGTCAGGGCGGCGTGCAGCGCGTCCGGCAGGTCCGGGTACCGGTAGGTGAACCCGGCCTCGGTCAGCGCCCCGGGCAACACCCGGGAGGAGCGCAGCGCCTCGGTGGCGAACTCGCCCAGCGCCACGTGCAACGCGAACGCGGGGACCGGCAGCACCGCCGGTCGGTGCACCGCCGACCCGAGCGCCTTGCCGAACGCCGCGTTGGTCACCGGCGCCGGCCCGACCACGTTGACCGGGCCGGAGATGTCATCGTGATCGAGCAGGAAGGTCACCGCCCGCAGCCAGTCCTGCATGGCGATCCACGGCACCCACTGCCGCCCACTGCCGAGCTTGCCGCCCAGCCCGAGCCGGAACGGCAGCAGCTGCGGCTTGAGCAGGCCGCCGTCACGGTGCAACGGCAGACCGGTGCGTAGCCGGACCACCCGTACGCCGGCGTTCTCGGCCGGCCCGGTGGACGCCTCCCAGACCCGCGCCACGTCGGCCAGGAAACCCTCACCGGCCGGGGCGTTCTCCTCGACCGGCTGGTCGCCGGTGTCGCCGTACCAGCCGACCGCTGACGAGTTCAGCAGCACCGCCGGCCGGTCCGCTGCCGCGAGACCGGACATCGCGGTGGCCAGCGTGGTGGTGCTGTCCACCCGGCTGGACCGGATCAACGCCTTGTAGCCGTCGGTCCAGCGTTTGTCGCCGACCCCGGCACCGGCCAGGTTGATCACCGCGTCGATGCCGGTGAACACCGCCGGGTCGAGCTGCCCGGCCGACGGCGACCAGCTGAACTCCGCCGGCCCGCGCGCCGGCCGGCGGACCAGTTGTACGGTCTCGTGTCCGCAGCTGTGCAGGTGGTCGGTCAGTCTGGTGCCGAGGAAGCCGGACGCGCCGGCCAACAGGATGCGCATGCGGACATCTTCGCTGATCGCGGTGGTGCCGGCTGCGGACCACCGCCATTGGGTGCAAAACGGCGGGTGGGTGCCGGCCGGGATCGGCCGGCACCCACCGCTACGGCAACCGGGGTCGCTCTGTCGTGGAACGCCGTCAGGACAGGCCGAGCTCGCCTTCGAACGCGCCGGCCTCCAGCCGCTCCTTGACCGCGCTGAGGAACCGGGCGGCGTCCGCGCCGTCGACCAGCCGGTGGTCGTAGGACAGCGCCAGGAAGACCATCGACCGGGGTGCGATGATCTCGCCGAGCTCCGGGTCGTCGACCACCGCGGCGCGTTTCACCACCGCTCCGGTGCCGAGGATGGCGGCCTGCGGCAACGGCACGATCGGGGTGTCGAACAGCGCCCCACGGCTGCCGGTGTTGGTCAGCGTGAAGGTGGCACCGGACAACTCGTCGGGCCCGATCTTGTTGGTCCGGGTCCGCTCCGCCACGTCGGCGATCCGCCGCGCCAGCCCACCGAGGTTGAGATCGCCAGCGTCGCGGATCACCGGCACCAGCAGACCCCGCTCGGTGTCCACCGCTACGCCGAGGTGCTCCCCGTCGGGGTAGGTGATCGTGCCGGCCTGCATGTCGATGGAGGCGTTGACCACCGGGTAGGTGCGCAGTGCCTCCACCGCCGCCAGCGCGAAGAACGGCAGGAACGACAGTTTGACGCCGTGCTTGGCCTGGAAGTCGCCCTTGACCCGGGCCCGCAACCGGGCGATCTTGGTCACGTCGACCTCGACGACCGTGGTCAGTTGGGCCGAGCTCTGCAGGGACTCGTGCATCCGCTTGGCGATGACCGTCCGGGTCCGGCTCATCTTCTCGGTCCGGCCCCGCAGCGGGCTGGGTTGCGCCTTGGCCGCCGTCGGTGCCGTAGCCGGTGCCGCCGGCTTGGCCTGTTCGGCCTTGGCCCGCTCGGCTGCGGCCCGCGCCTGTTCGGCCGCGGTCAGCACGTCCTGTTTGCGGATCCGCCCGCCGACCCCGGTGCCGCGCACCGAGGCCAGGTCGACCCCCTGCTCGGCGGCGAGCTTGCGGACCAGCGGGGTGACGTAACCGCCGGCACCGTTGGCGCTGGCCGGTGGGGCCGCTGGAGCGGTCTGCTGTGCCGGCGGTGCCGGCGGTGCGGCCTGCGCTGGCGAGGCGGACTCGGTGGCCGGGGCCGGGCTGGCGTACGAGGCACCCGGCTGGGCCGGCGCGGGAGCGGCCGGCTCCGATTGTGCCGCCGGCTGCGGCTGGGCGGGGTCGGCCTGCGGCGCGGTGGCCGGCTCCGGTGCGGCGGCCGGCTCCGGTGCCGCCGGAGCCGAGGCCCCGCCGGGGCTGCCGACCAGTGCCAGTTCGGCACCGACGTCGGCGGTGTCGTCCTCCGGCACCTTGATCTCCAGCAGCGTCCCCGCGACCGGCGACGGGATCTCAGTGTCGACCTTGTCGGTGGAGACCTCCAGCAGCGGTTCGTCGACCTCCACGGCGTCACCGACCTGCTTGAGCCAGCGGGTTACGGTGCCCTCGGTGACGCTTTCGCCGAGAGCCGGCATCCGGACCGCAGTGGCGTCGCCACCAGACGTCGGCGGCGGGCCGTCCGCCGGCTGGGCCGGCTCCGGCGCTGCGGCCGGCTCCGGCTCCGCAGGCTGTTCCTGCGGCGCGCTCGCAGCGGGGGCGGTCCGCCCACCGTCGTCCTGCTGCCCGTCGTCCTCCTGACCACCGGAGATGACCGCGAGTTCGCTGCCCACCTCGGCGGTCTCGTCCTCGCTCACCACGATCCGGGTGAGCACCCCGGCCGCAGGCGACGGGATCTCGGTGTCGACCTTGTCGGTGGAGACCTCCAGCAGCGGTTCGTCGACCTCGACCCGGTCGCCTTCCTGCTTCAACCAGCGGGTGACGGTGCCCTCGGTGACGCTCTCGCCGAGCCGGGGCATGGTGACCGATACCGGCATATCTACAAGACTCCTCTAGTCAGGCGTGTGCGTGCAGCGGCTTGCCGGCCAGGGCCAGGTGGGCCTCGCCCAGCGCCTCGCCCTGGGTCGGGTGGGCGTGTACGAGTGGTGCGACGTCGGCCGGGTCGGCCTCCCAGTTGTAGATCAACTGTGCCTCGCCGATCAGCTCGCCGACCCGGGCACCGACCAGGTGCAGTCCCACGACCGGGCCGTCGACGACCCGGACGAGCTTGACGAAGCCGGTGGTCTTGAGGATCTGGCTCTTGCCGTTGCCGCCGAGGTTGTAGTTGTAGGTCTTGACCTTGTCGGCCCCGTACTGCTCCTTGGCCTTCGCCTCGGTCAGCCCGACCGAGGCGAGCTCCGGGTCCGAGTAGGTGACCCGGGGGATACCGCTCTCGTCGACCACCGCCGGGCTGCGGCCGGCGATCTCCTCGGCGACGAAGATGCCCTGCTGGAAACCGCGGTGGGCCAGCTGCAGGCCGGGTACGATGTCGCCCACGGCGTAGACGTTCGGCAGATTGGTCCGCAGCCGCTCGTCGGTCAGCACGAAGCCACGGTCCATCTTCAGACCCTGCTCCTCGTATCCGAGGTCGGCGGTGACCGGCCCACGCCCGACGGCGACCAGCAGCAGCTCGGCCTCCAGGGTCTCACCGCCGGCGATCGTCATCCGGACGCCGGACTCGGTGCGTTCGACCTTCTCGAACGGCTTGCCGGTCTTGAACCCGATGCCGCGCTTGCGGAATGCCCGCTCCAGTGCCTTGGACGACTCCTCGTCCTCGGCGGCGACCAGCCGGGGCAGCGCCTCGACGATGGTCACGTCGACGCCGAAGGAGCGCCAGACGCTGGCGAACTCGACACCGATCACCCCGCCGCCGAGCACGATCGCCGACGACGGCACCCGGTCCAGCTCCAGCGCGTGCTCGCTGGTCAGAATCCGCTCGCCGTCGACCTCGATGCCGGGCAGGCTCCGCGAGTAGGACCCGGTGGCCAGGATCACGTTGCGGCCGGTGTACCGGGCTCCGTCGACCTCGACGGTGTCCGGGCCGACCAGCCGGCCGGTGCCCGCCACGTAGGTGATCTTCGAAGACTTGATCATGCCCTGCAGGCCCTTGTACAGCCGGCCGACCACGCCGTCCTTGTAACTGTTCACCCCGGCCATGTCGATGCCGACCAGGTCCGCCTTGACACCGAACTGCTCGGACTCGCGTGCGTTGTCGGCCACTTCGGCGGCGTGCAGCAGCGCCTTGGTGGGGATGCAGCCACGGTGCAGGCAGGTGCCACCGACCTTGTCCTTCTCGATCAGGGCTACCGACAGATCGAGTTGTACGGCGCGCAGGGCAGCCGCGTAGCCTCCACTACCGCCGCCGAGGATGACCAGGTCGAAGGTCCCGCCGTTCGGCTCACTCACAGTTCACTCCCAGGTCACGTCGCTGCACAGGAGGGCCGTCCCCTGCGTCGTCCCATGGAACGGGCAGACTTTCCCCGGTCATCTTGTCACTTGTAGTGTCTGAACGCTCAACGAGGTGCCCAAGGACACGTGGTCGCAACGTAGGCTTGCCCTGTCCGTCTATGCGCGCGGGCGTCGGACAGCCGGGCCCGGCCCGACCGCACCAGGCCGCCCGGCCGGCACCCGCGCGGTCTTTGTCAGCTGGGGGAGGGGAACGCCGGTGGCGTGGTTTCGTCGGCGCAAGCAGTCGAGCGGGGCACCGGGAGGACGGCCGGCGAACCGGGCTGATCTCGACCATCTCGAGGAGTTCGTCCGCAGCCGCCGCGGGGTCGAGGCGTTCATCGAGCCTCGGACCACGGTTACCGAGACGACGGTGATGCTCATCGCGTACGACGGTGAGTGGACCCGTCGGCGGGTCGACGGTCCGGAAACCGCCCGTCGCTTCGCGCACAAGATGGCCATCCCGATCTACGACGTGGCGCTGGTCGGCTACCCGCAGCGGATGCGGGACTTCAACGAACGGCGCAAGCGGGCCGACCGGGCCGACCGGGGCTGACGTCCCCGCGTGGGTCGGGTGCCGGCCGGCACCGACCCACGCGGGGACGTTACGGGTCAGCCGTTGGCCGCGATGTCCTGCACCAGGTGCACCAGCGTGCGCACCGGTACGCCGGTGCCACCCTTGCTCCAGTAGCCGAACGGCTCGCCGGCGTGGTAGGCCGGGCCGGCGACGTCGAGGTGCGCCCAGGCGACCCCCTCGCTGACGAACTCGCGGAGGAACACCCCGCCCTGCAGCATGTGGCCGGCCCGGTCCATCGCCGAGTTCACCTGGCAGATGTCCGCCACCTCCGACTCCATGCCCTTGCGGACGTCGTCGGGCAGCGGCATCGGCCAGGCCGGCTCACCCACCGCGTCCCCGCCGGCCCGTACCCGGGCACACAGCTCGTCGCTGCCCATCACCCCGGCCATCCGCTTGCCCAGCGCGACCACCTGCCCGCCGGTCAGCGTCGAGGTCTCCAGCAGGTAGTCGCAGCCGTCCGCGCAGGCCCGGGCCATCGCGTCGGCGAGCACCATCCGGCCCTCGGCGTCGGTGTTGAGCACCTCCACCCGCTTGCCGTCGAACATGGTCACCACATCGCCGGGCCGGTACGCGGTACCCGACGGCATGTTCTCCGCCATCGGCAGGTACGCGGTGACCGGCACCGACGGCCGTAGCGCGGCGATCGCCAGCATCGCCGCCCCGACGGCGGCCGCACCGGCCATGTCCGACTTCATCTCCCACATGCCCTGCGCCGGCTTGATCGACACGCCGCCGGTGTCGAAGGTGATGCCCTTGCCGACCAGCGCGACCCGTGGGGCGTCCGGGGCCGCCTCCGGCGGGGTATAGGAGACGATCACCAGCCGGGGCGGTGCGGCCGAGCCGCCGCCCACGGCGAGGATCCCGCCGTAGCCCCCGTCGATCAGCGCCTGCTCGTCCAGCACCTGCACGGTCAGCCCGGCAGCGACCGCCGTGTCCCGTACCGAATCGGCGAACGCCGGTGGCCGCAGCTCGTTCGGCGGGGTGTTCACCCAGTCTCGGCAGGCGATCACCGCCGCGGCGACCGCCTCCGCCCGGGCCACCTCGGCCTGCACCGCGGGGTCGGCGGCGTCGGTGACGTGCAGGGCGATCGAGGCGACCGGTGCTCGTCGGCCCGGCTGCGGCCGGGTCTTGTAACCGGCGAACCGGTAGCTACCGAGCAGCGCGCCCTCGGCGACCGCGCGCAGTGCCGCCGGCCCGTCCGCGTCATCCGGGACCGGCAACGCCACGGCGACCCGCGAGGTGCCGGCGAGTGCCCGTACCGCCGCGCCGGTCGCTCGGCGCAGCGTCTCCGGGGCGGGCGCCGCGCCGGTCGGCTCCGGACCCAGCCCGACCGCGACCAGCAGCGGCGGCCCGACCGTACCGAGCGTGGCCAGCTTGATCACTTCGCCGGCGGCGCCGGTGGCGCCGAGCAGACTGAGGGCCTCGGTCAGTCGACCCTCGAACGCGACCGCGATGCTCTCCGCCCCGGTCGCCAGCAACAGGGCGGGCGTCGTGCCCGGCGTGCCGTCCGCCGCCGCCTGGTCTGCGTCCGGCTGGTCCTGACTGTGTACGCCGATCACCAGCGCGTCGACGGCCAGCTCAGCGGGGTCGGTGTCGACCAGGTCCAGGGTTGTGGTGGTTGATGTCACTCGGCGTCTCCGGCAGCTGGGCCGGTCGGCTTGTGGCGACCGGCGGGTTGGTCTCCGGCGCAACTTGCTCCGCCGGACGGGGTGGTGCCCCGCCGATGCTAGCCACCTGCGGGTCCGCCGGTAAGTTGCCTCCCATGACCGAGGTGACCATGACCGGGGACGGCGCGCCGCGCAGATCCCCGCTGCACGACCGGCACGTCGCGCTCGGCGCGAAGTTCGCGGCCTTCGGCGGCTGGCAGATGCCGCTGGAGTACGCCGGCGGCGGCGTGCTGCGCGAGCACGAGGCGGTGCGTGACGCCGTCGGCGTGTTCGACGTGTCGCACCTCGGCAAGGCCCGGGTCACCGGACCCGGCGCGGCGGCGTTCGTCAACACCTGCCTCAGCAACGACCTGGACCGGATCGCCGCCGGTTCGGCCCAGTACACGCTCTGCTGTGACGACGCCACCGGCGGCGTCGTCGACGACATCATCGCCTACCGGTACGCCGACGACCACGTGTTCCTGGTACCCAACGCGGCGAACACCGGCGAGGTGGTCGGCCGGCTGCGGGCGGCGGCGCCCGGCGGGGTCACGGTTACCGACGAGCACACCGGGTACGCCGTACTGGCGGTGCAGGGACCGGCCTCGGCCGGACTCCTCGCCGATCTGGGGCTGCCCACCGGGCATCCGTACATGAGCTTCGTCGCCGGTCGGCTGGCCGGCACCGAACTGGTCGTCTGCCGCACCGGGTACACCGGCGAGCACGGCTACGAACTGGTGGTGCCGGCCGAGGCGGCGGGCCGGGTGTGGGACCTGCTGCTGGCCGCCGAGACACCGATCGCCGCGCGGGCCTGTGGGCTGGGCGCTCGGGACACGCTGCGCACCGAGATGGGGTACGCGCTGCACGGCCAGGACCTGACGGTGGCGGTCACCCCGGTGCAGGCCCGGCTCGGCTGGGCGGTCGGCTGGCGCAAACCGGACTTCTGGGGTCGGACCACACTGCTGGCGGAAAAAGCAGCCGGGCCGGCCCGGCTGCTGCGCGGTCTGCAGGCCGTGCAGCGGGCCATCCCGCGACCCGGCATGGCCGTGCTGCTCGACGGAGCGCAGGTCGGTGCGGTGACCAGCGGTACCTTCTCGCCGACCCGCAGGGCAGGTGTCGGCCTGGCTCTGCTGGACACCGCTGCGGTGCCGACCGACGGTGTCGAGGTGCAGGTTGACGTGCGCGGCCGACACGCGCCGATGCGGGTGGTGACCCCGCCGTTCGTACCGTCGTCGGTGCGTTGACTGCCCGCTGCGCTGACGGCGTCCCGGCTCAGCGCCCGACCGGACCGCTCACCGCCCGGTCGGGCCCCGGTCGCCCTGATCGAGTACCGACTCGGTCCAACCACCCTCCACCATTCGGTCGCCGCTGATCAGCGCCCAGTCGACCACGTCCGCGGCGTCCACCTCGACCGGGCTGCCGACCCGTACGGTCGGGTCGCAGACCGCGTCGACCGTGCTGGCCGCGTGGATCCGGCCGGGATGCGGCCAGCCGGTGACGTTGGCCCATACGTACTCGTGGCCGTCCGGCGCGGTGAGACCGTACTTGACCAGCAGTTGACCGCCGAGCGCGCGGGCGAGGTACCGGGCCCGGACCTCGCCCAGCGACCGGCGGGCGGTGGTGATCGCCTGTGCCATCGCGTCGCTGCGCCGGGCGTAGTGGATCTCCGGCTGCCCGGCGCCGAAGAGCTCGCCGCAGACCTGGGTGAAATAGTCCCCGGCGTCGCTGTCGGCGACCTGCGGCGGCGGGCGGAGGGTGAGGAAGGAGTCGGCCTCCGGATCGGTCGACGGGTCCAGCACGATCCGCAGCAGCGCCGAACCCGCCGAATCGTGCCGGTCCTGGTTGCCGTACGCGACGGCGATGTCGTGGCCGGACACCGGCAAATTCACCGGCAACTGGACGAAGGCCGGCGGCTCCGGTTCAGCCAGGGCCTCGGTCCAGATCCGCAGCAGCCGGCGGGCGGTCCCGGTCATGATCGCCCCCCAGGCCCGGACGAACCTCGGCGGCACCTGCTGCGCCTGCAGCTCCAGCAGCCCGAACCGACGCAGCCCTTTCGTGGTGAACCAGAGCCCGTCGTCGTCGGGGGAGTAGGGCACCAGGATCCAGTCGACCAGGCGGATCCGGCCGTCGGCGTCGGGCAGCGACCGCAACGCACCCGCCGGGTCGAGGAACTGCAGCCCGAACAGGTCGATCAGGTCGACGTCGAGGGCGTCGGCCAGCGCCGCGCCGACCGCCCGCGCGGCCCACTCATGCGCCGGCGGCCAACCCGGCCGGTAGTTGGCCTGGACCACGACACAACGCTGTGCGGTGCGGAGTCGGGCCAGCTGACCGCCGGTTGCCCCGAACGCGGCCAGCAGATCCGGCGGCAGCTCCGGCAGCCGGTCGACCGGGCGGGTCTGCACGGTCATCAGCGGACTGCCGAGCATCTGTCGGGTCAGGTCGCGCACCGGTCGGGGCAGCCGGTCACCGAGCCAGTCCACCGCGTCCAGCGCCTCCGGTACAGCCGCGTCCGGCGGTACCACCGGGACCAGGTACGTGGCGGCCAGCGACTCCGGGACCGGCACTGGCAGCAGCAGGTCGTCCGAACTGGCGGCCATAGGTGCTCCCTGCTCCCCGGGTCGTGCGTCGCTGGCGAGGTGAACGCTACCCGGCACCGGACCCGTGGCGGCCGAGGTTGCCGATCGCCGTGGCCCGTTGCCGACGGCCGGTCGGGGTGCGGCCGGCACCGCCGGTCACCTGACACCGGGTCACCGCACGGTTACCAGGCCCAGGTAGACGGCGGTGGTGGTGAATTCGACCCCGGCACCCAGCACATCGCCGGTGATCCCGCCGAACCGGCGTACCAGATGGCGCAGCCAGGTCTGCCACAGCAGCACGGCGCCCAGCACCACCAGCGGCCCCTGCCAGGGTCGGCCGGGTACGGCGGCGACCGCCACGGCGGCGACCAGGACCGTGCCGGCCGCCAGCAGCGGCCACCGCTGGGTGCCGGCCACCAGCGCGCCGAGCCCGTCCGGTCGGGCGGCCGGCACGGCCTGGCGGCAGGCCCAGGTGACCGCGAGGCGGCCTGCCGCGACCGCGGTGGCGACCGCCGCCAGCACCGCCGGCCACGACCGTCCGGCCGGTAGCGAACCGAGCGACGCCGTCTGCGCCAGCAGCACGACGACCAGGGCCACCACGCCGAACGGGCCGATGTCCGGCCGGCGCATCACCGCCAGCGCGCCGTCGGCGGGCCGGTGCGAGCCGAGCGCGTCGACGGTGTCGGCCAGTCCGTCCAGGTGCAGCCCTCGGGTCGACGCCGCAGCCAGGCCCGTCACCACCGCAGCGGCGACCAGCGCCGGGGTTCCGGCGGCCGAGAGCGCGAGCAGGGTCGTTGCCAGAAGTACGCCGAGACCGAGGCCGACCACCGGGGCGACCGCCATCGCCGCGGCCGCCGCCGGTCGGTGCACCGGACCGGGCCGCAGCGGAAACACGGTGAAGGTGGTGACGGCGAGCCGGACGCCGGCGGACACCGCATGTCCCGGACCGGTGGGCGGTCCGGCGGCCGCCGGACCGGCCGCCGCCGGGTCGGCGGCGGCCGGTCCGGCGGCCGCCGGACCGGGACCGGCCGGCTCCGGTTCGGCGAACGTCGGGTGTTCGCCGAGCGTGTCGGCCAGGGCGAGCGTCGAACGCAGCAGCGGCAACGCGGCCAGCGCGGTGGCGCCCTCACCCAGGTCGAGCCGCAGATCCAGAAGCGGGGTCAGGCCGAGTACGTCCGCCGCGTGCCGAACGGTCGGCTGCCGGCCGTGGTCGGGCAGCAGGCACCAGTGCCGGGTCTGGCCGGCGAGATCCCGGCTGACCAGCGCGGCGGCCACCCCGACCGGGCCGTCCAGCAGCACCGGGATCCGGTTGGCGGTCGCGCCGAGCAGCACCCCGGTGGCCACCGCGACGTCCCCGCCGGCGTACTCCGCCAGCACCTCCCGGGCACCACGGGTGCCGCGCCGGGTGCGGTGCAGCGCGTCGCGTACGGCGGCGCACCGCGACATCCACGCGGCGTCGTCGACCTTTCCGCCCGCTGCGGACACCCGGCCGAGCAGCGCCGCCGGTTCCGCCCCGGTGGTCGCCGCGACGACGGCGGCCGCTGCGGCGGCACCGCCCGCGCCGCAGGCGGCGATGACGATCGCCGCCACGCCGGCCCGGCCGGCCCGCTGCGCCACCTCCCACCCGGTTGCCAAGGCGCTGTTCACCTCGTCGGGGGTGAGCGCCGGCTGATGTTCGATCGGGGCGGCGACGGGGGCGGCAACGACGTCGACGACCGCACCGGCGGTGGCGGCCAGCCGCGCCAGCGCCCCGTGGCCGGCGCGGGCCTGGTCGGCCCGGCGCGCCGAGTCCTGCGGGCTGTCGCCGGCGGCGACTCCACCTTCGTGGTCGCCGTGGACCAGCACCACCTGGACCTGGTCCCACGGTTGCGGGCTGGTCGCGTCCTGCGTACCGGCGGCGAAGCCGATGACGTTCTCGAGCGCACCGAACCCGGCTCCGGGCAGGTCCAGCTGGCCCAGCCGGGCGATGCCGGCGGTCCGGGTCTTCTCCGCCGGCATCGGCAGGGTCATCCCGGGGGCGATCTGTGCCGCCGCGCCGGACCCATTGGTCGCGGCCGGCTCCGGCCCGGCTTGCGACTGCGGCTCCGGGCTGGTCACCGTGGCGGTCGCGGCCGGACCGGTCGACTTGAGCTGCACCGGTTGTCCGGCCACGACCAGCACTACCGCGTCGGACACCTCGGCCAGCAGTTGGTTGGTTGAGCCGAGCGCGTCCGCGAACGCCCGCCCGACCGGTGTGGACGGCACCAACGCCAGCCCTACCTCCGGGCTGACCAGCACCAACCGGGCCGGGCAGGACCGCACCGCAGCACAGAGCTCAGCGATGGTGGCCCGGTCGTCGGCTGGTTGCCGGGTCGGATCGAGCAGCGCGGCGACCCAACCGCCCAGGTCGTCGACGAGCAGCGTCTCATCCGCGCGGGCCGACGAGATCGCCTCGATCAGCCGGCCCGGATCCCCGGTGGCCTCGTCGGTGTGCCAGTCGGCCGGCCGGCGGGCCCGGTGCGCCCCGATCCGGGCGAGCCACTCGGCGTCGGACGGATCGGCCGCACCCGTCGCCACGTAACGCACCATCGGATCACCGGTGATCAGGGACTCGGCGAAGTCGGACTTGCCGGACCGGATTCCACCGAGTACAAGAATGGACTGCCACCCGCCAACGGACATGCCAGTACCTTACGGCGGGCGCGGCCGGCCGTGACCTGCCGGGGCGGTGCCGGCCGTGCTCCGGTGAGGTGGGATGTCACCGGCCGCGGCTAGGCTTGCGGCGTCCATCGCCGAGGGGAGCAGCACATGCCATGGAGTTGGCGGTACGTGGACGCGGAAGGTCAGCCCACGCAGGGGCCGGCCGAGACGTTCGGCACCCAGGCCGACGCCGAGTCCTGGATCGGCCAGGCCTGGCGGGAGTTGGCCGCGGCAGGCGTCGCCTCGGTCGAGCTGTTGGAGGACGACCGCACCGAGTACCGGATGAGTCTGCTGCCGGCAGGCAAGTGAGATGCGGCCGGTGCCGTCCGACGGACCGTCGGGTGGCCTGCGGGCCGGTCGGCCGACGACGAGCTGGCGGCCCAGTCCGGTCTTCCTCGTCCTGGTCGCACTGGTGGCCGGCAGTGGCGCACTCGCCTGGTCGGGTGAGCGGTACGCCCGGGTGGCCGTCTTCGTGCTGGTGGTCAGCGGCTGGTTGGTCTCGCTCTGCCTGCACGAGTACGCGCACGCGCTGGTTGCCTACCGGTTCGGTGACCGCAGCGTGGCGCGCCGCGGCTATCTGACGCTCAACCCGTTCCGGTACACCCATCCGCTGCTGTCCGTCGCGTTGCCGGTGCTGGTGGTCCTGCTCGGCGGGATCGGCCTGCCCGGCGGCGCGGTCTGGGTGGACCGGCACCGGATCGCGGGCCGCGTCCGGCACACCCTGGTGAGCCTCGCCGGCCCGGCGGTCAACGTGTCTCTCGCGGTGGTGCTCGCGGTGCCGTTCCTCGCCGGTGTGAATCCGGGCACCCGCCAGGAGTTCTGGGCGGGGATCGCCCTGCTGGGCTTCCTGCAGTTGACCGCCAGTGTGCTCAACCTGCTGCCGGTCCCCGGACTGGACGGCGGCAACATGGTCCAACCGTGGCTGCCACCGGCCTGGCAGCGCGGTTACCAGGTGCTCGCGCCGTTCGGCTTCATCGGCCTGTTCGCGTTGCTGTGGGACGACCAGATCGGCGGCGCGTTCTTCCGGGCCGTGTTCTGGTTGGGCGACATGTTCGGGCTGCCCGCGCCGCTCTACGGCTACGGGTTGGCGCTGATCCGTTTCTGGTCCTGACGGCTGCCCGGCGTGGCGGCGGTCCATTAGCGCCGGGCCGGGTGCGTGCACCTACGACGCGTCATGCCGCTGCGGCTCCGCCCGCAGCGGCATGACCTCGCACGGGGCCGGCTACGGCCGACTGGCCGGGCTGACGGTCCTGCCCGGGTCCCGCTCGACGATCGGCTCCAGGATCTCGTCGATGGCCTTCATCAGGCCACCGTCCAGTTGGACCCCGCTGGCCTTGACGTTGTCCCGCACCTGCTCGGGCCGGGTGGCACCAATGATGGCCGACGACACGTTGGGGTTCTGCAGCACCCAGGCGAGGGCCAGCTGGGCCATCGACAGGCCGGCCTGCTCGGCCAGTGGCTTGAGCTGCGCCACGGTGCTCAGCGTCTGGTCGGTCATGAACCGGGCGATGAACGTTGCGCCCCCGGACTGGTCGGTGGCCCGGGAGCCGGCCGGCGGTGGCTGACCAGGCTGGTACTTGCCGGTGAGCACACCCTGACCCAGTGGCGAGAAGACGATCTGCCCGACGCCGAGTTCCTCGCTGGCCGGGATCACCTCAGCCTCGATGACCCGCCACAGCATCGAGTACTGCGGCTGGTTGGACACCAGTGGGATCTTCAGCTCACGGGCCAGCGCGTGACCCTGACGGATCTGCGAGGCGTTCCACTCCGAGACCCCGATGTAGTGGGCCTTGCCGGAATGCACGATGTCGGCGAAGGCCTCCATCGTCTCCTCCAACGGCGTGGCGTAGTCGAACCGGTGCGCCTGGTAAAGGTCGACGTAGTCGGTCTGCAGCCGGCGCAGCGAGCCGTTGATCGACTCCATGATGTGCTTGCGGGACAGTCCCCGGTCGTTGCGCCCCTCGCCGGTCGGCCAGAAGACCTTGGTCAGGATCTCCAGCCCTTCCCGGCGTTCGCCACGCAGCGCTCGGCCGAGCACCTCCTCGGCCCGGGTGCCGGCGTACGTGTCGGCGGTGTCGAAGGTAGTGATGCCGACGTCCAGCGCGGCGCGCACGCAGGCGTTGGCTGCCTCTTCCTCCACCTGCGATCCGTGGGTGATCCAGTTTCCGTAGGAGATCTCGCTGACGAGCATGCCGGAGCGGCCTAGGTGTCGGAATTCCATGCCCCAACCCTAGTCGTCGGTCGGCCCGCCGGGGGGGTCGGCATGAGCTTACGTACAGCGGTAAATCGATCTCGCGATGGTGCCGACGGACCGGTTGTCCGGTACGGGCGCCGCGTACCGCCGCGTCACAGCAGCGGTTTGGTGTCGGCCAGCAGCCGGTCGATCTCGTCCATCACGTCCGCGCGGCTGGGCAGCACCGGGTCGATCAGCGGTTCCCCGCGCCGGTCCAACGCCCCCCAGTGTCCGTTGGGGGCCGCGACCAGGAACGCCACCGGATGGATCGCCATCGCCGGATGCACCGGTGGTACGACCATGCGTCCGGACCGGTCGACCACGCCCTTGCGCCCACCCGAGTCGATGATCGCCAAACCCTCGTCGGTGAAGCCGTCGATGTAGCGGCCGTCGGTGAGTGCGGTCGGGAAGCCGCCGAACCGGGGCGGGAGCAGCATCCGGCCGGTCTTGTCGACCGCGCCCCAGCCCCCGCGCCGGACCACCGCGACGCCGCGCCGGAACGGGCGTACGTCCTCGAAGCCGGTCCCGATCACCACGGTGTTGTTCCGGTCGATGGCGATCCAGCTGCCGGTGCCGTCGGCGGTGACCCAGGCGAGTCCGTCGGAGAACGAGCCGACCCCGATGTAGCCGGCGGTTGGCGCGATCACCGTCGTCCCCGACTCGTCGATCAGCTCCCACCACTTGGCCTCCGGCCGGCGGACCCAGGCCACCCCCTCGTGGAACGGCTGGACGTCGGCGTAGCCGGGAGCGATCACCAGCTCGCCGTCGACCCCCGCGTACCCCCATTGCTGGGCCCGGTCGTTGAAGGTCGGTCGCGGCGGACGGTGCAGCCGCAGGATCTCCTCCCGGTCCCGGGGGTACGGCCCCCAACCGTTCTCGGCGACCTTGGCGAACACCGCGTCCAGCGCGAGTTCGGTACGCGCGATCAGGTCCGGATCCTCGACCTTGCGCAGCTCCAGCGCACGTTCAAAGTGGTTGCACGCCTCCATGTAGCGGCCCTGGTCGTAGCAGGACCGGCCGGCATGTTCGTGCATCGTGGCCCGGAGCCGGTCGGGTAGCTCGGCCGAGTTGGCCTCCTCGAACAACCGGTCCGCCTCGGCGAAGTCACCCCGCCACTGCAGCACGTGCGCCAGCCGTGCCTGGGCGATCGCGACCCGGCGTAGCTCCCCGGTCGCCTCGGCGTGCGCCAGCGCCAGTTTGGCGTCGGCCAGTGCCTTGCCGAGGTCGCCGAGGATCCGGGAGACGACCGCCCGCAGGCTCAACAGCCGGGCCCGGGTGGCGTTGTCGGTCGCCGGTTCGATCTTCTCGGTGAGCCGGTCCCGGATGGCCCGGAACTCGTCGGGATTGTCCACCAGCTCACGCAGCGTCTCGTGGTGGAAACGCCAGTGGTACGACGACAGCATCTGTTCGGGGTCGCTGAGCTGGGGCTCGGTCTCGTCCGGTGCGGTCTCGGGATCCGGTGCCGGGTCGGGTTCGTCGGCCGGCTGGTCCGGCTGTACGAGCGGGGCCAGCATAGTGGGTGCGCCGAGCGCCGTTGCCGAACCGGCGGCGGTCCCGGTGACCGGTAGGACGGTGTCCGGACTGGCCGGCGGCCCGGTAGGGCCGGAGCCGCCATCGTTGTCGTCCGGGGCGGTACCGGTCGGATCGTCGGTTGGTCCGGCAGCAGGGTCGGTGTCGACCGGGTCGGTGTCGACCGGGTCGGTGTCGACCGGGTCGGTACCGGCTGGGTCGGTGTCGGCCGGGCCGCTATTGAGCTGGTCGGGCAGCGGAGCCGGTCCACCGTCGCTGTCCGCAGTGGTGGAGGTTTCCGCAGCGGGCGCTGCGTCCGGCCGTACCAGCGCGGCGGCCGGTGACACCGAAAGGTCCGACTGGAGTGGGGCCTCCGCCGGGACCTCGGCTGGGGCCTCCGCCGGGACTGGGACCGAGGCGTCGGACGGAACCCGACCGGACGGTGCGGCGGTGGGGAAGACCGGCGTCGGCGGAGCAGCCATGGGCACCGTCGGGGAGGCTTGCGCCGGTCGCGGCGGTGCTGGCTGGTCTGGCTGCGGGCGCACGATGTACGGCGGCGGGGCGTGCCGCGGCTCGGCCTTGGCGCGCACCACGTACTCCGGTGTGGCGGCATCCTCCCCTCGGGGGACCGGCCGGATCTGCGGGTGCTCGCCGGTCGGCGTCTGCACCCGGAACTCCGGGGGCGGCCCGGCCGGGGCGGAGACCGGAATCGGCAGTTGTTCGCCGGTCTGACCCGGAACCGGTCGGTGGATCCGGCCGTCGGTGACCGCCCCTGCCGTGGGCATCCGACCCGGCGGTGGCGGGA